>QHWY01000376.1 GCA_003223875.1 Acidobacteriota bacterium
ATCGGGACTCCATCACACCCGGCGTCAGCGTCATCGAATGGCTCCACAGCTTCGATCCAAGTGCGTCTCAGGAGGAGCTGCGGGGATTGCTCGGCCAGATGCTCTTCAGCGGCGAGGATGCGCTCAAACCGACGCAGGCTCTCTCCGGCGGCGAAGCGGCGCGAATCATTTTTTGCCGGCTGATGCTGCAGAAGCCCAACTTCCTGGTATTGGACGAACCAACCAACCATCTCGACCTGGAATCGATCAACGCCCTCAATATCGCGCTTCAGCGTTATCCGGGCACCCTGCTGCTCGTAACTCACGATCACGATGTGATCGATGAAGTAGCCACCCGAATCTGGAATTTCAATCACGGCGGCTTGGAGGATTTCAAAGGAACCTACGAGCAGTTCCTCGCTCAAGCCGAACAATTGGTGTAAGGCGCGGACCTACGTTGCGTGGATGACATGTACGAGAGCTCCGAGGTAGTCGGGATCGTGTTTACGGAATGGGCCGGAAGTCGCTTGGTTGTGAAATCGATCCGTTCGCAAGTCCAGCTGGTCGATTGAGTGTTTTTGCTAGCAGGAGCGGCTACAAGGCTGGGGCGATGATCGCCTGGACCAGCGGTACCCGGCTCGGCCCCTATGAATTACTCACCGCCCTCGGCGCTGGCGGCATGGGCGAGGTCTGGAAGGCACTCGACACCCGCATTGACCGCACGGTTGCCATCACACGCCTGAAGAGCGAGTACGGGGAGCGATTCCGCAGCGAAGCCTGTGCCATCGCCGCACTGAGCCATCCACACATCTGCCAGCTCTACGATGTCGGTCCAGACTATCTGGTAATGGAGTAAGTTGACGGAAAACCCCTTCAGGGCCCTCTCCCTTCGAACGAAGCCGTGCGGCTTTCGATACAGGTCGCGCAGGCTTTGGAAAAGCCCATGCATTCACCGCCTTTGGGTAAGCCGCACGACGAGCGCTCGCAGCGTCGATCAATCACGGCACGGGTAATCACACCTGAAGCTGTTCAAACCTTCGTACGATCCAGTGCAGAAGCCTGCCTGAAGGTTTTCGAAACACGTATTGTGGAGATCTACTGCTACAGGTGTGAGACGGGCCTACCCTTCCATTTCTTGTAGTGCGCGCAGCTCGGATTCGGCCGCAGTTTTCTTGTTACTCAGGACGTCGATGCTGGAGGGCTACGCTTGGATCCCCGCACGTTGCGATTCGATATTCTGAAGAGCGACATCCAATTCATTGCCTGCGATCGTGCCCGGCGTCGCAGAGGTTTCTGTCTCTCGTCCATCACACGCTCTTCCGGTTTTTCCGCCATGCCACCACTGATGGTGAGTCCTGAGCTAGAGCACGGCGATATCGAGCTCGCGAAGGCGAGCAGGGTCTCCAATGTGTTCCTTCATATCAATGACGAATGAAACAAGCCGAATGTAACAAGTGAGGATGCTCATGCAGTCTCGAGGTGAGCGATTCGGAGATCGTCGATCACGGTAGACACACCGAATGGTGAAGCGCGAGCGTCAGCAGTGATCGCGAAAGCCAAGGATGTGATTCCCGGCAAACCGGTTCGGTTCGTCGTTGCGATGCACCACCACTGGGACCACATAGGTGGAATCCGGACGGCGGTTGAAATGCGCTATAATCGTCACTCAAGATAAATCAGGAACTCCTTCAACGAATCGTGATGCCTCCTCATACGATTAAGCCGGATCGGTTGTCCGAAATCCATGAAACCTCGGCGAATCTCCCGGTTCAACGATGATCTTAAAGGCAAGAGATCGGCAGCATTCATGTTCCAGATGAACAAGATCCGCAAGTTTAGAAAGGAAACCGGCGCTCGCCGTGAATACGTACCGATAGCCGTTCGGTAAAGAGATGGTGTCGATGACGTTGGCCTCGCATGGACGCCAGAATTGTCCTTCGACGCTCTTGAAGTTCGCTTTCGCTTAATGAGCAGACAATCCGCAAGTCCATTGGGCCTATGATCCCCCTCCTGTGTCTTGGTGTGCTTTCCAGCGAATCCGATCCGCCGCGAGGGAGGAACGGGCTCAGGCGTCATCAACTCACGGATCGCTTCAAAAACGACACGAAATTGTTCGTCGTATTTCTGCTCCAATTCGTTAAGACGTCGAGCGAGGTCGGCGTGAGTCGCGAGCATCGCTCGGAGGCGCACGAAAGCCCTCACAATGGCAATGTTCGCTTCGATGGCGCGTTCGGGCGCGCATCCGGAAAATAAAGTGGGACCAGCCTTGGCCACGCTCTCAGGCAACATCCGCCTTATCTCAACAGCAGTATGGGGGACAAACACTCATGGGCGAGGACAAATACCGGCTTTGCTCTTGCGGCAGTGGCAGGAAATTTAAGTTTTATTGCTATGAACAGCGCGGGTTCTGGAGCGGCATGTCCGAGAGGGAATTGACAAAGCGGGCTGCGGAGCTTCCCGTCAGACAATGCTACATCAGCCGGACGTGGCAGGAACGAGGACTCGCGCAGGTCGTCGTCCTTCGGCAGGTTCCCGACGGGACGATGCTTTTAGGGGCCTATCTGGTCGATGTGTTCTGCCTTGGCGTCAAGAACGCGTTTAGCGCGCCCCTCAAGAACGACGAGGTGCGGCCTTTTCTGGACCAGTGTCCGGATGCCCTGCAGGAGATTCCTTACGAAGACGCGCGCAGCGTCATCCTCGGCGCGATTGAGTTCGCGCGACAGTTTGGATTTGAGCCGGACGAGAGTTGGAAGGCATCCAATACGCTCGTCGAAGCGCATCGTTTATTCACCCCAAGGTTCAACTTTGGCAAAGACGGACAGCCACTCTACATTCAGGGACCGCAGGATGACGCCCGAAAGATCATGAAGCGGCTCGCGCCCTTTATTAGGGAAGGAAGCGCGCACTACATCGTGGCCGCTGACGAGGGTGATGAGACGGACTTCGACGAATGGTGCGATGAAGTCTCTTGCCTGATGGAGGACAAGCATTTTAGAGATGCCAGGAACGAGATCGAAGAGATGCTCGAACGTTACCCTGAACGGTGGGAGCCTCTGTATCTAAAAGGCACGTGTCTGGCCATGGAGGGCAAGCCGGATCAAGCGATACCGCTTCTCAATCAGGCCATCGCCCAGGCCATCGCCGCCGAGCCTTCTCCGGAGGCCTATCTCAATCTCGCCACCGCTCATCAAGCGCTTTTCCATCTTGAGGAGTGGATCACCTGCCTGAGGAAGGTGGTGGACTCGGATGGCGAGACCGGTTCTCTCGGCCGCGTTGCCAAAGAAACTATCGACGAGTTTGCCGCATCAATTCTGAAAAGCGACGGCATATCTCTCGATCAACACTTTGCTGTAGGTAGGATCTACGATCAAGCCTTCAAGAATCTCACTGCCGGGCACTTTGATGAAGCGATTCGCGGGTTCTTGGAAGTGCTG
>QHWY01000125.1 GCA_003223875.1 Acidobacteriota bacterium
GCTAACTCGAAAGGACCGCACCGCCAAGCTCGAGGAATCCATTGAGCTCATGAAGCAGCTTTGGACTGGAAGGGAAGTCACATTTGAAGGTAAGTATTCGAAAGTGACTAAGGGGCGTGTCGGTTTCACGCCTTATCAAAAGCCACACCCGCCAATCGAGATGGGAGCCCAGAGTGAAGGCGCCGCAAGGAGGGCCGCTCGACTGGCCGATGCCGTTTTTTTTGGACCGCAGGTCGCGTGGGCCGATATTCAGAAGTTGGCGAAGGTCTACCGCGACGCGTGCGCCGAGGCAGGTCACCCAACGCCGGGCATCGTCGGAGCGTCGCGCAGCCTGATGGTCGCGAAGAGTAAAGAGGATGCAGCGAGGACGGCTCGGCAGTACCTCGATAAAACATTCAACATGTATCGATCATGGGAAATGCAGGAGCAGAGCATGGTTCCACTCCAGCTGGGGCATGAGAACAACCTCGATGACTGGACGATCCATGGCTCTCCGAAAGATTGTGTGGAAGTCCTCGAGAGAGCTCGCGAAACGGCAGGGCTGGACCGAGTTGGTTTCACAATTTATAGTCTGCCGCGTGATCCGCGGGCGCGGATCGATTATCTGCGAATGATTGCGGAGGAGATCGTCCAGAAGGTGCTGTAGCACCCCCCTCCTAAGCGGGTAGCCGGGGCACGGCCAGTTTCAGGAGAGGAACGAGATTTAAACGAGCAACATTCCCCTCCTTGGTAAAGGAGGGGTGGCCGCGCCTTCAAGAAAATGGTCCCATTCCTTTGATGGGCGCGGACGGGGTGGTTGGTTCAACATCGAATTATCGGTGGGTTGACCAACACCACCCCGTCTGCGCGGGCTAAGGTGGCTTCGCGGCTTTTTTGACCGCGCAGCCTCCCCTCCTCAGCTGAGGAGGGGAATAGCCTCCCCAAACGTAGTTCCTCAGGAGTTAGGAGGGGAGTTCAAGCCCGGAACCTATTTCCGCGTTTCGCGGGAAAGAGACTCAATCACGATTCGAAATCCAATCTGATCGCTGCGGTCGTTAGGATAACGACTCCCGCGGCGATAACTCCAAAGCTCGGTTTCGTCATCGGCCCAGCTGCCGCCGCGGACCACGCGTTTGGTACCAGAGGCCGGTCCGGTGGGATTTGTGAGCGGGGCAATCTGGTAATAGTCCTTCGAGTAAGAATCGGAAACCCATTCCCACACATTTCCGCTCATGTTGTACAAGCCGAAGCCATTTGGCGGAAACGCCCTTTTTCCGACAGTCTGCACACCGGTGGGGCTGTTCCCCCGATAACGCGCAAGGTCCTTCGGGCTTTTCGACGTGAGCGGATCAACGGTTCTGCCGCCTAGCGCCGCGTATTCCCATTCGGCCTCGGTAGGAAGCCGCGCGGCAACGCCGTATTTCCTGCTCAACCAGACGCAAAAGTCGAGAGCATCCTGGTAACTGACATTGACGACGGGCAGATCCGGATAATCCATCAGATAACCCTTTGCGAAGGATGGATCCTTAGGGCGCGCATGGCCGGTCTGTTCCAGAAATGTCCGATATTGGCGGTTGGTGATTTCGGTGCGACTCATAGGAAAACTATCGAGGCGGACCTGATGCGCCGGCTTCTCATCTTTTCTGCCGGCGTCGTTTCCCATCGTGAAGGCACCACCAGGGATTCTTGCCATCTCGACCAGTGTCATCCAGTCTTCACGCGGTTCCTTTTCGACCTTTTTACTTTCCCTCGCAAACTGCTGTGGCGGCGGTGCTGCCGGCGGGGCGGCCTCTGGCGTCTCCGCCGGCACGACCTTTGGGGCGGGACTGCTGGCTTTCTCAACGGCCGCCGCCTTCGCTTTCTCGACTTCACGGAGCCGCATTTGAACGAGCCGGTCGCGCGCTGCCGAAGCCAATTCGCCATCCTGGTGCGTTTTCAAGAATTGCGCCCAAGCGTCCAGCGTATCGACAGATTGAGCCAGGCGAAACGCCGCAACCTCGGCTTCGTTTACGGTTTTGCGATTGAATGCAATGACGCCGCCAACGAGACCCGCGGTGAGGATCGCGAGTGCAGCGACCTTGATCAACGATTGCCGCATTCGGCGGAATGTTTTTGTAATCTTCGCAGGTTGGCCGAGCGCCGCTTGAAGTGCATCAACCGATTGAAAGCGTTTTGAAGGGTCTTTCGCCAGGCATCGTAGAATCGCGGCTCCGACGTGCTCCGGCAGCATGTCTTCGATCTCGCGAGGGTCTGGCGGTTGTTCTTGGACCTGCTTCAAAGCGACAAGCATCGGCGTTTCACCCGTAAATGCGGGTGATCCCGTAAAAATCTCAAACAACACAAGCCCGAGAGAGTAGATGTCGGCCCGTTGATCAAATGGCTCACCTTGCGTTTGTTCGGGCGCCATGTACGAAGGAGTTCCTGCTGCCACGGTCGATTTTTCTCGAACGAGATGCGCTAGCCCGAAGTCCATGAGCTTGACGTTGCCGGCCTCGTCGATCATGAAATTGTCCGGCTTGAGGTCGCGATGCACGATGCCTTGGGTGTGAGTTTCGCGGAGTCCATCGCACATTTGTTCTGCGATCTTCAGACCTTTGCGAAAACCAAGCGCGCCGAAACGATTCAACACCTGGCGGAGAGTTTCTCCTTGAACAAATTCCATCGAGATGAAGGCAACATCGTCGGTGCGTGTGAAATCGAAAATGCGGCAAACATTCTTGTGGGTGATCTTTCGCGCCACGCGCAACTCATTCCTGAAACTCTCCATCAGAGTGGCGCTGCCCGCGATTTCCTGTTTCAGAACTTTGAGCGCCACGATCTCCTTCGTTTCATGGTCGCGCGCTTTGAAAACGACGCCCATACCGCCCTCACCCAGGCGGCTGAGGATTTCGTATCGCGCAGGAAGCAGACCTGCAGTGTGCAGCCGCGCGGCGGGCGCATCCACGGGCGAGCCGCCAGGCGCCTTTTCCCGAACCGGACTCGCTTCCATGAGTTCGTCCACTACGGTGCGCGCAAAGACGCTGCCAAGGCTTGAGCGTAATTGCTGGTAGACCTCACTGTCGGTCCAGATGACCTCGTAGATTTCTTCGGTCTCCGCTTTTCCTTCGAGACTGGGGCGCCCGATTGGCTTGTACCAGATATCGGAGTCGAGTGTTGCTTCCCAGACCGAGCGTGAAACAAGAATCTGCGCCGGTCCACTCAACTTCGTCAGCCGTGCGGCGACGTTGACAGCGTCGCCGAGCAGATCGTTACCGCGGCGAAAACCCACGCCGGCATTGATACCCGCACGGACGTGGAGTCGTTCGCTATCGGCGCGCTCTTGGTTTTGCTCGAACAGGCGCCGCTGGATTTCAATAGCCGCGACAACGGCGAGTTGAGGTTCCGGAAACTCGGCCATAACGGAGTCGCCGATTGTCTTGATGACACTGCCCTGAAATTCCTCTACCGCCGCGATGACGAGATGATCATGACGATGAAGCAGTAGCAAACCCGCAGTGTCGCCAAACCGGTCGAAGTAACCCGTCGAACCGACAACGTCGGTGAACAGAACTGTAAGCTTTGCCTTGTGCCGGCGCAGTTCTTCGTCGATTTCCGACCGGGCCTTCAGTAAGTCATTGATATCATCCGCCTTCAAATCCATGCTCCCAATCCTTTACGGAGTGATTTCCAGCCGAACTACCATACGATCGGGTCACGATAGAACCAAATGCTGTAGAATGCGTGCAAATGAAGCGACCTGAGCCGTTTGAAGTATTTCAACCCGCCTCGGTTCCGGAGGCGCGCGAATTTTTTAGGAAAAATGGGCCGGGAGGACATTTTCTGGCGGGCGGGACGGATCTCGTCATCGCGATCAAAGAGAAGGGACTCGTTCCCCGTTACGTGGTCGATCTCAAGAAGATTCCTTCATTAAGCGGAATTCGTGAATCCTGCGACGGATCACTGACGATTGGGGCCCTCACGACGATGCGCGAGATCGAGACCTCATCCGTGATTCGCAAGAAGTATCCCTTTTTGGCGCAGAGCGCGGCTGAAGTCGGATCGATACAAATCCGGAATCGCGCCACCATTGGCGGGAACATGGCCAACGCCACGCCCTCCGCGGACGTTGCACCGGCGCTGCTGGTCCTTAATGCGAAAGTGAAAATATCCAGGTCCGGCGGCGAGAAAATCGTTTTGCTTGAAGAGTTCTTCATCGGACCCGGCAAGACGATCATGGAGCCGGGCGATATCCTGACCGAAATCGTCATTCCACCGACGCCGCCCGATTTTCGGGGGGAGTACATCAAGTTTTCGCCGAGGGAAATGATGGATCTTGCCTATGTCGGGGTAGCTGTTGGTGTCGTTGTCGACGGTTCCAGAAAAATATGCCGAGACGTTCGCATTGCGTTGGGCGCGGTTTCGCCAACCCCGATTCGAGCGCGCAAGGCGGAGCCCCTCATGCTGAACCAGGGGATTACTCCATCGCTCGCCGAACGTGTTGGCGAAGAAGCCTCCAACGAATGTAAGCCCATCAGCGACGTGCGTTCCTCCGCAGCCTATCGAAAAGAAATGGTCCGGGTGAATACCAAGCGCGCGCTTCTGAATGCGGCAGCCGGTTATGTGGAAAATCTCTCCTGGACGGCCCGAAGAGATCGAAGGTACTAATGCACACAAAAATTCAGATCCGGCTCAACGGGAAAATGCAGACGCTTACGGTACCCCCATTCAGGCTTCTCCTCGATCTCTTACGCGACGAAATTGGTTTAACGGGAACGAAAGAAGGCTGCGGAACCGGTGACTGTGGAGCGTGTACCGTGCTGCTGAATGGCAAGCCAGTGAACTCCTGTCTTGTCCTGTCGGGTGAACTAGAAGGCGCAGACATCGTAACGATTGAGGGTTTGAAGATTGGTCCGTATTTGCATCCCGTTCAACAGGCATTCGTTCAGGAAGGCGGCGCGCAGTGCGGCTACTGCACACCAGGCATCCTGATGATGACGAAGGCTCTTCTGGACGAAAACATCAACCCCACAGAGGAAGAAATTCGTTTCGCATTGTCGGGCAATCTATGCCGCTGTACAGGTTACGCCAAGATTATTCAAGCGGTGCAGACTGCTGCCGCAGAGCTTCGGAGGAGTTATGAAGAATTCCCCTCCTCGCAGAGGAGGGGTGGCTGCGCCACTAACAAAATGCCGCGAAGCCACTAAAGCGGCGCAGACGGGGTGGTCAGATCGGCGTCCCATCGATTTCGCCGAACTGACCACCCCGGCGCGCCAGCTTCTATTAAGCTGTCGCGCCACCCCTCCTCTGCGAGGAGGGGAATTAGACTAGGAACGAAATATGGAAGAACTTGCAGTCGTCGGGAAACCAGTGACGCGCGTCGATGCGGAGGAGAAAGTAACCGGCCAGACGGTTTACGGCTACGATCTCGTCCTTCCCAACATGCTTTACGGAAAGGCGCTGTTCAGCACACGACCGCACGCCATCATCAAACGGATCAACACGGAAAGAGCCAAAAATTATCCGGGAGTCCAAGCGGTCATCACGGGAGCAGATGCACCGTGGATTCATGGCGAGACCATCAAGGACACTCCATTCTTGGCTCAGGGAAAGGTGCGTTACGTCGGAGAACCGGTCGCAGCCGTTGCCGCTGTCGACGAGGATACCGCGCAGGCTGCGGTTGCTCTGATCGAAGTCGAATATGAAGATTTGCCGGCGTATTTTTCGCCGGAGGAAGCCTCGAAACCCGGCGCGCGGGCCATCCACGAGGATTATCCGGAGTACCACAAAGCGGACTTCATCGTGACCAGCCCGCTGCCGAATGTCTGCGAACATTTCAAGCTTCGAACCGGCGATGTGGAGCAGGGCTTTCGCAAATCGGACCTCATTCTCGAGCAAAGCTTCAGGGTTCCAGCGATTCAGCACGCAGCAATGGAACCACATTCTGCGCATGCAATGGTGGACGACTCCGGAAAGCTGACGGTTTGGGTCCCGAACGACGCTCCATTCCGCGTCCGCACCGAGACCGCCGAAGCTTTGGGATTACCCCCTGAAAAGATTCGCTACATCAATCCCTATCAAGGTGGCGGCTTCGGCTCCAAAGGTGGATTGAAGGTCGAACGTATTGCTATCGCTCTCGCCTATCACACGAAAGGCCTGCCCGTTCGGGTCAAGTTCAACCGGCAGGAAACTTTCGTCTCGACGAGTACGCGACATGGAGCCATTGTTCGAATCAAGAGCGGTGTGAAAAGCGACGGGGAACTCGTCGCTCGTGAAATCACGATTTATTGGGATGCGGGCGCGTATTCTGAAAAGAGTCCCACTGTCTGCATCAGGGGAAGCCTCCCCTCGCCCGGGCCTTACCGCATTCCACAGGTCAAGGTCGATGGATACGCCGTCTACACCAACAAGCCTGTGGCCGGCGCATTCCGAGGATACGGAATCCCGCAAGCGGCATGGGCCTGCGAACAGCACATGGACGATCTGGCGAAACGCCTGCGCATGGACCCGCTTGAATTTCGTCTGAAGAATATCTTCGTCGATGGGGATGTCGCTTACTGGGGAGAGCAGCTTCACAATGTCGGTCTCAAGGAGACCTTATTGAAAGCGACAGAGGGCATCGGCTGGGGCAAGACGGAGAAATTAGATCCGAAAGGATTCAAGATCGGGAAAGGATTTGCCTGTATCGCGAAGCCTACGCGAACGCCCACAACTTCTAATGCATCTGTTCTGGTTGACAGTCAGGGCAAGGTGACCATACTTGCGGGCACGGTGGAAATCGGTCAAGGCTGCAGCACGATGCTGTCTCAGGTGGCAGCCGAGGAACTTGGAATCCCGATCGAAAACACACGCATGCACCCGCTCGACACAGACGTGATTCCCTTTGACTCGTCCACTACTTCGAGCCGGAGCACGTTTCACATGGGCAACGCCGTTCGGCATGCGGCTATTCACGCTCGCGAGCAGCTCGCGGAGATTGCAAGTGGAATTCTCGAAGCGCCGCAGGAGGAGCTTCGGTTTTCGGACGGTAAGATCTTTCTGGATAACGATCCGCAGCATGCGTTGACCATAGGGGAGGTGATTCGGAGGCAACTGGGACCGGATGGAGTCGTTCGCGGGAATGGGTCCTACACGTACGAGCTTGGTAAAGACGTCGACCCGCAGACGGGACACAGTGACCACGCCTCGGCGTTCTATATGTATGCGACACAGGCCGCTGAGGTCGCAGTCGACGAGGAAACGGGGCGAGTGCGTCTTCTTCGCGTTGTTGCGGCCCACGACGTCGGAAAAGCGATCAATCCGCTGAACTGCGTGGCGCAGGTTGAGGGCGGTCTCGCGATGGGCATCGGCGCCGCCTTGCACGAAGAATTGGTTGTTGACGATCACGGTAGGGTCAGAAACTCTTCGTTTTTGGACTACCACCTGGTGACGTCGCTCGACATGCCGGAAATGAAAACGATTATCGTGGAATGCCCGACCCCCGACGGGCCTTACGGTGCGAAGGGGCTTGGAGAACCTGGATTGGCCCCGACTCCTGCAGCTATCGGAAATGCCGTCGCCAACGCTCTGGGGATCCGGATTTACGATCTGCCTTTAACGCCTGAACGCGTTTACTGGGCGATCCAGGCAGCAACAGACTAAAAATTCCCCTCCTAAGTTAGGAGGGGTGCCGAGCGCAGCGAGGCGGGGTGGTTCCCAAGGGAACCACCCCGTCTTCGCTCGCTTCGCTCGCGAATCCACCCCTCCTAACTTAGGAGGGGAATTTGCGAACCTGAACCGATGAGCTTACCAGTCCTCTCGATAATGGCGTTGGTGGTGGCAATCGTCATCAGCTGTGTCTCGCGTTTCAACGTCGGTCTTCTCTCCATCGCGTTCGCTTTTCTTGTTGGCGTGGTCTTCGGCAAGATGAGCGTCGCCGAAGTGATGGCCGGATTTCCGTCAGGTCTTTTCCTGACGTTGATCGGTGTCATGTTCTTTTTCAGTCAAGCGACGGTTAACGGCACTCTCGACAAGCTCACGCAAAGCAGCCTGAAGTTGGCACGCGGCCGGGTCGGAATGATTCCCGTCATTTTCTTTTTTATATCGCTGGTGTTTTCTTCGATCGGGCCAGGCGCTATCGCGACCGTTGCGTTTCTCGCACCGGTCGCGATGAATCTGGCAGGCCGAGTCGGAATCAGCGGATTTCTCATGGCCATCGTACTGTGCTCCGGCGCGAATGCAGGGACTCTCTCACCGATCGCACCCTCGGGCGTGATAGCGAACAACTTGATGGCCAGAATTCACATCACGGGGCAGGAATCGGCGATTTACCTGAACAACCTCTATATAGAGTCGATTGTCGGCCTCGGAGGTTATTTCATTCTCGGTGGATATCAATTGCTGACTCGCCCCCCTGCGAAAGGGATCAACGAGGAAAACGCATTCCTTCTCGGCCGTGCGGAACCGATGACGTGGAATCAGAAATTAACGGTGGCGCTGATCGCTCTGCTGATTGCAGCTGTCGTCCTACTGAAAATCGACGTTGCGATGGGAGCATTCGTGGCCGCAGCCGTTCTCACGCTGACTCGTGCATCGGAGGAACAGGCCGCCATGAAGGCACTTCCCTGGAACGTGATCGTCATGGTCTGTGGCGTAATCGTTCTTATTTCCATCCTCGAAAAAAAAGGCGGATTGGATTTGTTTATTACTGGTCTCGCCAAGTTCGCAACGAAAACTTCTGTTAACGGAGTCATCGCCTTTGTGGCCGGATTGATCTCGGTTTACAGCAGTTCGGCCGGTGTCGTGATGCCGGCATTTATTCCGACGATCCCGGGTCTGATCGCGAAACTGGGTGGAGGCGATGCTATCGCAATCGCCGGTTCGATCAGTGTTGGCGCGATGATTGTGGATACGTCCCCGTTATCCACAACTGGTGCTTTATGTATCGCGAGCGCCGCGGCCTCCGAAGACCGGAGAGCACTATTTAATAAGATGTTGGCCTGGGGCTTATCCATGAGCGTAGTGGGTGCTCTGGTGTGTTGGGTATTCTTCGGACTTCTTTCGAAGGCTAGTTAGTTAGTTTCTGTCTCGAAACTCGGATTTGGGCGGTCATAGACCGCCCCTACAGTAGCGGAATCAACACTGTAGGCGCGGTCTGTGACCGCGCACTGTCCACATTCGAGAGTTTCGAGACAGAAACTGGTTAGGGTGAAAACATGAAAGCCGATGTCGTTGTTAAGGGCGGTTGGGTGGTTACGCCGCAGGAAACTTTCCAGGGAGGCGTTGCCATCTCGGACGGAAAATTTATTGCTATCGGAACAGATGATTCCCTCCCCGATGGCAAAGAAGTCATTGACGCCAGGGACAAGCACCTTCTTCCAGGGTTGATCGATGGACACGTGCATTTCAGAGAGCCGGGCCTCACCTATAAAGAAGACTTCGGAACAGGATCGACTGCAGCGGTTTGCGGAGGCATTACCACAGTGATCGATATGCCAAATACGATTCCTCCGACGGCGGACGCTGAACAGGTGGCAGTCAAACAGCGACTGGCTGAAGAAAAATCTCTAGTTGATTTCGGGATCATCGGGGTCATCCTTCAGACCAATACAAACCAGATCGCTCCGATGGCGGGAGCGGGCGTGATCGGTTACAAGATCTTTTTCGGCGCCACCGTCGGCAATCTGCCTTGCCCCGATGACGGGGTTTGCTTGGAAGCTTTTTCCCGGATTGCCGAATCGAAACTTCCTCTAGGGATCCATGCCGAGAATCGCCAGATCATGGATCACTACACCGATAGATTGAAAGCCGAGAGAAAGGACGACCCAATTTATTGGGAGGCATCGAGACCGGCTCTCTGCGAGGCTGAATCTGTCGCACACGCCTTGTTCTTCGCCGAGAGCTTCGGCACCAAGTTACATGTTTTTCATATGAGCTCCAAACAGGCCGCACTCCTTGTAAGGGATGCCAAGGCACGCGGCGCGAGAGTGACCGCCGAGACAGGACCCCACTATCTACTGCGCGAGCCGAAGGATATGGCCGAAGTCGGGCCGCTTCTGAAGATGAATCCGCCGGTTCGCACACGCGATCATGCGGAGGTGCTTTGGGACGGGCTGCTCCACGGATACGTCGATATGCTTGCGACCGATCATTCTCCTCACACCTTCGAAGAGAAGGGATGCGACATGACAGGGAAGTTGCTGAAGCCCGCGATTTGGGATTGCGTTTCGGGCTTTTGCGGCATCGAGACCGCGGTGCCATTGATGTTGACAGAGGTCAACAAAGGACGGATGACCCTAAACCACTACGTCAAACTTGCGAGCGAAAATCCGGCGAAGATCTGGCAGTTCTATCCAAAGAAGGGAGCGATTCGACTCGGATCTGATGGTGACATCACCATCGTCGACATGAACAAAGAGAGTGTCATCGACGGCAATAAACTGCACAGCAAGAACAAACCCACACCATGGCACGGCTGGAAGGTCAAGGGCATACCGGTTTGCACGATTGTCCGCGGCCACGTTCAGATGCTCGACGGCGAGCCCGTCGGAAAGCCGATCGGCCGCATGTTACGGCCGATCCTGTAGGCCGTGGCCATTGTGATCCTCGCTCACTGATGAACGCAGAGCAGGTTCAGCCTAACATGCCGAGGGCTTTGCACAAAAAATCCTGGGCGGTCATAGACCGCCCCTACAGCTTGGGGTGCGCAACTGTAGGGGCGCTCTATGAGCGCCCGCGATGTATTTTTTGTGCCGTTTCCCAGGTTTGTCCAGAAATCGAAAGACGATTTAGCGATTTGCGTGATGGTCGAGTTAAATTCTCTCGACGATTTAGAACTTCAACTGCAACGAGAGACGCAGCATGCGCGGGTTTGCAATCGCCGACGGCTGACCGCCGATTCCTCCTGGCAAGTAGGGCGCGACCCTGATTCCGAGCGTCTCACTTTCGGTAAGGACTGTATTTGCATTGATGACATTGAAAACCGTGCCCTCTGCTGAAAGAGTGATGTCCTCGCGGGGATGGAAGATTCTCCTCAAACCGATGTCCAGTTGATTCAACCGAGGCGTGAGCCGGCTACCCGGCGCCACCAGCGGGATCAGTTCCGCACCCTGTCTTAGGCCCGGGTCGACGATGGCTTTCAGATTGGGATCACTTGCGTCTTGAGGGCAAACGCTGCAGTCGGTCGGATACCTCGTGGCCGGTGTAATGTTCCAGTTCACGGCATAAAATCCGCTTTGCTGTCCGGAGAAGTAAGCCGTCGGCGAGTACACCATGGTGGTATTGTTCGTCGCAAGGTTGGTCGCGAAATTGGTACTGTAAACGGGATCGGCATAGAGCGAGGCGCTCATCTGGAAGCCCCACTTCAGAGGTACGCTCGTTATAAGCTTGAACTCATTCCGGTACGGTATGCCTGGCACCCGACCGAGTTCCTGATACAACTTGCCGGACCAGTCGCAGAACCGGAGAGAGTTCGGATCGTTCAGCAGGTTCGAGCCGGCGTTCATGTCACAGGATCTGTCGACGATCCGCTCGATAGTCCATCCACCGAACATGAAAGTTCCTCGCGGCAGCCGGGCCGTTACGGATGTCTCGAAGCCGTTATAAGTATTCGAGCGGGTGCTGTGGCGGCCGTTAGTCTGATACACCTGAGGCTTCACCCCGAAATAGGCGAGCTGCAAATTATAAATCGTCAGCGGCGTGCCATCCAGCGGATTGATGATCGAGTACGGCGTCCAGGCCGAGGCTGGGACTGCATTGTTGAGCGTCAGGATCTGCTGATAATCCGTGCGGCGATTCCAGTTGAAGTTCAGAGTCACGCCCCGAGTGAGTTCGTGCTGAACGCCCGCGCTGTATTGCAAATTGTATTCGCGGCTGAAATCGGGATCGAGCGTCCGGTTCTGCAAGATTCCAAACAAGGGGTTGGGATTGGCGCCAACATTCCCCTCGCTGAAGCCGGATCCGGCCGGGTAACAACCGCGGGCTTGGCACGCGGTTGTTGGAGCACCGATCCAGGGGACGTTCACGGTGGTTAAGAACATCGGGTTGAAGTTCTGTGTGATGGAAGTGGTAATGGGAGTGTTGTACTTGCCGAAGCCGGCCTTCAGCGCGGTTTTGTGGTTGCCGAACAGATCATAGACGGCGCCAATCCGCGGCGACCAGGTTTTGAAACACCCCAACCCCTTGACCGTCGTGCAGTCCACTTTGTCAAAACTACGGGCCGGCACAAAGCGGCCGGCGGGCGCGCTCTCAGGTTCGATTGTCGCCGCCAGATACTCCCAACGCAGGCCGGCCGTCAGGGACAACCGTTTGAAGCGCCAGGTGTCCATTCCATAGATACCAAGGTCCGCCTTCAGTCGCGCTTTGGAGAATGTCGGCGTGTTGTACGCGGTGATGTCGAGCGGCACGCCATTGGTGAACCTGTAGAAAGCATCTCCATTCGCGACGTTATTGACATAGTCGGGACCAAAGCTGTCTTGTATTCCAAACTTGATCGTGTGCGAGTTGGTGGCGTAGGACCCCGAGCCGTTCAAAACATACCGATCCCGCACGTTGTAACTGTTCACAGCTCCCGCGACGCTGCGGGTCAGTAGCGCCACATCCAACTGCGACGCATTGGCATACCATTCCGGCGTAAACGGGACCTTTTGAACGCCCGGTTGGTAGAGGACATTGAAGTCCTCCTTGTTGAGCGAGAAGCCGCCTTGAAGCAGCAGCTTCGACGTGATTGTCCCCGTCCATCTGGACTGCAGGATGTAATACATGACCGGATCGCGACGAAGCGAGGAGATCTCCGGGTTGGTGGCGTTGTAGGGGGACATCCCTTGGCCCAAGCCAAAGAGGCTGGAGACGATATCGGCGGAGATGGACTTCCACATCCGCGTCCACATCGCGCTGACTTTATTCTTGGAATTCATCTGCCAGGTGAGGCGCAGCGTTCCGGTATACAGGCCATCCTCTTCGATGCCGGGGCTGCCATTAGAGAAAAACGAGCCGGATGATCGTAGATTAGTGGCTTGTTTGCGGCCGGTCAAAAGAAACCACAGCTTGTCCTTCTTGATGGCTCCTCCCAGAGAGCCGTCGAAATCCTGGATCTTATCGACCGTGGATTGGCCCGTGACACCGCGGTCAATCAGCTTCTGATCGACGTTGGAGCCGACAAATTTGGAGTTCAACCAGCCGAGGAACAAATCGCCGTGAAGCTCGTTGCCGCCGTCCTTGGGAACCATGTTGGTGTAGACACCGCCGCCGGAAACTTCCGCCGTGACATTGCTCGTCTGATAAGTAGTCTCTTGAAGAATCGCGTTGTCGATATAGTTCTGGGCCCGGCCGTCGGCGATGATCGAGTTGACGAGCATGCCATCCAGCAAATAAGTCGCATCCTGGGATTGATTGCCGTGCGCGGTCAGGTAAGTTTGCTGGACTTGCATGGAGCCGGCGACATCCGGCGTGTTCAGGTGCACACCAGGAACATAGGAACCGAGCGACTGCATGTTCCGCGCGCTTGGAATCGTGTCCATGTCCGTGCGCGACAGGACCTGGGGATGCGCCGCATTCTCGATGTCAACGGTCGCCACCGTCGCTTCGACCGTCACCGTTTCCCCGACCGACCCGACTTTCATCTCGGCGTCAACAGGTACCGACACATTGGACGGTACAGTGACTTCCTGCTTTACCGTGCTGAAGCCCGGCAAAATGAACGTGACCGTGTAAAGGCCCGGCCGGATGTCAATAATGGAGTAGCGTCCGTCTTCGCTGGTCGTGGTGGTTCGCGATCTTTCGATCAGTGCTTCGCTGGCGGCTTCCACCTTCACGCCCGCGATGACGGCACCGCTCGTGTCTTTCACCACGCCTGAAATTGTGCTCTGTGCAGAGGCGAACGATTCCAACAGTGCCACGACTAGCAAGCATGCAAAAATGTGCGCACCGAACTTTGTTTTGTTCATCTCCCTCTCCTCACCCATCGTCATCGATGGATCCAAATGAGTAACAAAGTCAAAAGATCAGCTTCAACTGGCGAATCTACCGCTCTATAAAAATGCGTCGCGCCAACAGCAGTCTCAATAAATGAATATCCGCTTCAAGCGTTTAAGATTTTTGTGTTAACGATTACTTATGCGAGTCTGGCCACGTTTGTCAACAAATCAGTCGGAGAACCAAAAACAGCAGGTCGAAAAGCACAAAGAAACCCATTTCTTGGTCTTTTGTGATCTTCATTGTGCCTTTTGTGGTTCGCTCTGCTTATGTTGGGCAAAGCCGCGCCAACCACACCGTTCTTGAAAGCCTGTGTCGAATGTCGAATAATGCGTTAGCTGAATTTCCGAGGTAATTTCATGCTTTCACTTAGAGTCAATCGAAAGGTCTTTTCAGTTGACGTCGAACCTGAGACACCGCTTCTGTGGGTGATTCGGGACACGATCGGTTTAACAGGTACAAAGTTTGGATGTGGTATCGGACTGTGCGGCGCGTGCACGGTTCATGTAAATGGAAAACGGGTGCGATCGTGTGCGACGCGCGTAAGCCAGGCCGTGGGGCAGGAAATCACGACAATCGAGGGATTGGGCGGAACACACGCGGTGCAGGAGGCGTGGCGCGAAGGTGATGTTCCGGACTGTGGGTATTGTCAGTCGGGACAAATCATGGCCGCGGCGGCGCTGCTTGCAAAAATAGCGAATCCCACAGATGCAGATATCAACCGGGAGATTACGAATCTGTGCCGGTGCGGGACGTACTCCCGCATGCGAAAAGCTATTCACCGTGCAGCCGAGTTGGCTCGTAAGCAATAGGAGACGACGGAAGTGTCAACGAACCTTGCAAAAATCAATCGCAGAGAATTCATGGTTACGTCGTTTGCGTTTGGCGGTGGTTTTGCCCTGTCTTTGGTATTTCCTCGAGGTCAAGCTGCAGCCGCAAGCCTCAGCGCTCAGATCACCGGAACTCCCTGGGAAGCGCTCGCTGGAAAAGAGGACATCGAAATCAATCCCTGGCTCGTCATCGCACCGGACGATACGGTGACAATCCGTGTTGCCCAATCCGAAATGGGACAAGCGACGTTTACATCCTGGGCGAAGATGATTGTCGAGGAACTGGAATGCGATTGGTCCAAAGTGCGCGCAGAATATGCTTCTGTCAATCGGCACTTCCGCGAGAAGAAGGTCTACCAGCGGATGACGACGAACTCGAGCAGTTCCGTTCGCGTCAGCCGTACGTACTTGCAGCAAGCGGGCGCCAGCGCGCGCGAGCGCCTGATGGCGGCCGCGGCCGAACGGTGGCGCGTGCCCCGATCGGAGTTGACAGTCAAGGCGGGCGTGATCACGCACACACCAACCGGCCGGTCCCTCCGTTATGGGCAGATCGCGCAGCAGGCCGCTTCGGTTCGATTAGCCAAAGAGCCCGCGATCAAGACACCGGACCAATTCACGTTCATGAACAAGCCCACTCGTCTGCTCGAAACGCCGTTGCGAGTGGATGGAAGCGCTACTTACGGTATTGACGTGCGTCTCCCCGGAATGCTTTATGCGGCGGTCAAACAGTCACCGGTGTTTCAGGGAAAAGTGAAGAAGTTTGACGCGGATGTTATTCGGCAACGTCCCGGTGTTCATTCCGTCGTTCGCTTTGGTGGGCCCAACATCGAGGATGGAGTGGCAGTTATAGCCGACAGTTATTGGCACGCTAAATCCGCTCTGGACATGCTTCCCATCGAGTGGGACGAGGGCGCTCATGGCAACGACAGCAGCAAGAGCTTCTTCGAAATGGCGAGAAAGCTCTTGGATGAACCGGGCGCTCGCGTGGTGACCAAGAAGGGAGACGCCGAGTCAACGCTGCGGGACTCCACCAAGATTGTGGAGGCCGTCTACGAAGTCCCTTATTTGGATCATGCCATGATGGAGCCAATGAACTGCACCGCTCACGTTACGGCGGATCGGGTGGACGTGTGGGTCGGAACACAGAACCCGGAAGGGGCCGTGTCGGAAACATCCGAGTTGACGGGCGTTCCGCTGGAGAACGTCTACCTCCACAATTGCTTTCTGGGAAGCGGCTTCGGCCGGCGAGGGGAAAACGATAATGTCCGTCAGGCGGTCGTCATCGCCAAGCAGGTCGGACGTCCGATAAAGGTGATCTGGAGCCGTGAAGAAACGATGCAGCACGGGGCTTATCGCCCGATGCGAGTGTCGAGGTTTCGCGCCGCTCTGGGACCGGACGGTATGCCGATCGCATGGCACACACGAGTGGTCGGGATTGACACACCCTATCCCGGCGATGAGCAAACCATCCGAGGCCTGCACAAACTGCCTTATCGGATAAGGCACGAGCTGTTCGACTATCATTATCGGCAAAATCAGATCCCTACCGGGCCTTGGACATCGGTGGGCCGATCGCAAAACGAGTTTTTCCTGGAGACCTTCATCGATGAACTCGCTCACGCGGCCGGAAAAGATCCCTATCAATACCGGCGCGCTTTGCTCGAGGGAAATGCGGATTTTCCGGTGGCGAAAAGTTGGATTCAGGTTCTGGACGAAGTGGCGGAGAAATCCAAATGGGGCGAGAAGTTGCCGCCCGGAACGGCCAGAGGAATCGCCATCGGTGACAGCCGGCGAGTGACTCGGGACGAAATCACCATCTGCGCTATTGTCGCCACCGTCTCCGTTAGCAAACAGGGAATCGTTCGCGCCGAACGTTTCGATGTCGCATTGGATACCGGTCCATTTTTGGTCAATCCGTTGTCGGCGGAGCGACAGGTGGAGATGCAGATCGTGATGGGAGTAGCGGCTGCGCTGAAACAACAGATCACGATCGAGAAGGGCCGGGTCGTCGAGAGCAATTTTAATAACTTCCCGCTCTTGACCCGCCAGGAAATGCCGGAAATCGCCATTCATTTTGTCCGGGCAACGGATAAACCGATCGCCGGCATGGGCGAGGAAGTCGTTGGGTGGGTCGCCCCGGCCGTGTGCAACGCCATTTTCGCGGTTACCGGCAAACGCGTTCGTGCGCTTCCTGTGAAGAATCACGATCTTCGTTGGGGATGAACGAATTGTTTGAAGAGGCGAATTCCCCTCCTTGCATCACAGCAAGGAGGGGAATTTTTCGCCTCTTCAAACAATCCCACACTTTCTGTCCACCTCTGGAGGTCTCATTACTGCCGATAGTCTACCGGGGAAGTCGTGTGCTTTACCATAACGTCCAAATCCCGACATGTCGGTCGCTGTAAATTGTCCCCTTGCCCCAACCGTGGTGACTTCGCCTGTGGCAAGAGCGATTTTTCGAAGAGTTGAATCGAGACGGAATGTGACTACGACCGTCGTTCCCTGCACTACCGACGACGGCTCCACAGACACGAGGATAGGAGTTGGAGGATCGGCAACCGGCTCCTGGAAGAAAAGCAGACAAAAAGAAAACCAGATTGGATGCATTTCTACCACTGATGCGCTCGAGCAACGATGTCACAAGAAAAAAGTCGGATCCCCGCAGCGGGCCCTTGACGGTATACTCTGGTCATGGCCCGCGGCTGGGAAAGTAAACTGGTCGAGGAACAAATTAGCCAGCGAGAAGGCGATTCTCAGAAATCTGCGCAGCAGAAACTCACGTCGCGCCAAATAGAGTTGCGCTCACAACGCGAAAGCATCCTTCTGGCCCGCTCGCGAATTCTGAGCTCCTTGGAATCCGCGTGCCACAGCCGCTACCGTGCTCTTCTGGAGCGCTCACTCTCTCATCTCAATACGCAACTCGCGCGATTGGAAACAGAGGAACCTACATCTTAAATCAAGACGGATCGCGGAAGTTTACGTCGGTTGCAATTCAGTTTGACCCAACCGGCGAAAGACTCATCGGAGTTGGGAGAAGCAGATAGCCGGTTGCACCCGTCTCTTGAATAGCTGTGAACACGAGTTCGTGTGTTCGGTTGTCGGTCCGCGTCACGAATTGGAACGTTTCCTGTGATCCAAGTCCGCGAATCCAGAAGATCCGGCCTTCATCGGCGAGCTGCAACCAGCCGTCGACCCTTTGGTGCGCGACGTCCGTATGTTTCACCGTCACGTAAATTCCCGGCGCGACTTGCTGGGTCCTGTTGTTGAAAACCTCAAATGCGACGCGGTCGCGGCCCATCTGGTTGCTAATAGCGTTGAGTCTGTTGGCATGGGTGATCACTTGATTATTGATTGTGGTCACCTGGCTGTTTACCGTATTCATATCTGCTTGGGTTGCTTGCTTTGCTTCTTGCAGTTCACTGAGTTTCTGGGCATTTTGCTGCTGCATGCTTGTCATGTCGCGGCGCATGTTGCCGATTTCGGTTTGGAGCTGTGCGACATGATCCTGAGTCTCGCGTTGGACGGACTCCACGTTTCCGATACGAGATTGCAGCCGCTCCAGCTTCTGATTGATCTCATCGCGGATGCGTTGGCCGATCTGATTGGCAAACGACTGCGCCTGGTTCCGTGCTCCTCTCAGATTGGAACTGACGGCCATTTCCAGCCTGGCCATTCGCTCCGTCAGCGATGTTTGATCGTTTCTCCAGTCGGTCAGCGTTCCTTCCGTAGCGGCGAGCCGGTCACTCATGACACTAGCCACGTTTTGGAGAGCGGGTAGTTGAGCCAGCCGCGTACCGTACTCCTTCAAGTCGGAGTGGCCGAACCATGAGAAGCCAATCAAGGTGGCGGCGAGCAGGATGACGACTGCCCAAAGTACCCGAACACCGAACCGAAATTTCTCAACGTGCTCATCAAATTCCCGGCGTGCCACTTTGATAGAGTGCCGCGTTTGTTCAACGGTTGAGCGAACTTGATTCATCTCGTCATTGATCGGCTGTGTATCCGCCTTGCGTTCCCCAACCGATGAGGGATTCATTACAGTGAATTCGTTTTGCATATGACCTCCAAGCCTCGCATTTGCCCCGCAGCAGATATGCGACGCTCGACGTGAAAGTTCCATGTGATAAGAAAGTCCTAGCATGTCGTTTTCCTGGCTGGGGAACTCGTTGTCAAGAACAGGGAACGGTGTTTGGAAACCCGCGAGGGAGGCCATGGATCATGGAAAGTTTCCAGTAATCCTGGCTCCCGTGGCCACTGGAAACTGGCAATGAGGGCGCGGAACGGCAGCGCGCCGCAAAAAAATTTATCAAAAAGCATCTTTTTACAAAAAAGATGTATTTTTGGACCCCTCTCGACGATCTATATGTTTGAAGGGTAAAAAACCTAACCGCTCTTGCTGAGCAGGTAAACCGGTCCGGCGGGGCTTAGAGACACAAACCCAGCCTGTTGGGGACCGCTGTCGCTAAGCAATATCTGCTCAGGAAGTCCCTTCGACGGGCTGCACGGAGGCCAGCCGCCTCCGGCAGCCCTTTTCATTTTGGATGAACAGGTGAAATTCGATGAAAAATATAGATGACATCACCTTCGAATGCTGGCAGTTCCGTGACTCTTCGGAACTCGGCCTTCTTCTGGAATGCGACTGGTGCGGCTATAACATTGAAGAAGACGAATTGGTGAAGACGCTGAAAGGCCCGATGCATTGGTCCTGCTCGCAGGAGGCGCACCGGCGCGGATGCTTTAAGCAGGGGGCGAGAGAGACCCGTGGCCATGGCACGAGAGAAACTATTGAAGGGAGATTTATCGTTTCGATTTGGGGTTCTTGAAAAAACAACTTGTCCTTGATCGCAGGCCCGCCCACCACGAAATCCGATTTGTCGCTACGTTCAATGCTTGACATAGGAACGTTTTTGCTCGCAACTTTCTTCTGATACGCAGCCTTTGGAACGAGACAGGAACAGGAGACGCTTTCCATTGCGATCCGGTTTATGTTCTGAGAGATTGGAAATTCCAACATTGGAGGTTGCTTTCATTCAAGACATCCACATCGTTCGCGGGTGGGTTGACGCGTCAACGCGAATCGTGGCACTGACAGGCGCCGGTATTTCTACCGACTCGGGTATACCGGACTTCCGCGGGCCGCAGGGCGTCTGGACCAGGGATCCGAAAGCGGAGCGGCTGTCCAACATCCACCATTACATGTCGAACCCAGAGGTTCGCAAGCTGTCGTGGAAGAGCCGCCTCGATCATCCCGCATGGCAGGCTAAGCCAAATGCGGGACATGGCGCGCTTGTTGAACTCGAGCGCCGCGGAAAGCTGCACGCTCTAATTACTCAAAATATAGATGGTCTGCACCAGCAGGCAGGTAACTCGCCGGAGAAAGTGATTGAGGTGCACGGCACCTTGCATCAGGCTATGTGTATGCAATGCGAGTGGCGTGGTGGCATGCAGGATGTACTGAATCGCGTCCGCGCCGGCGAGGAGGATCCGCCGTGCGAGCGTTGTGGAGGAATCTTGAAAAGCGCGACCATCTCCTTCGGCCAGCCGCTGATTCCGGAGGTGATCGAACGCGCGATGCAAGCCGCAGCAGACGCCGAACTGCTGCTCGCGGTTGGAACCAGCTTGCAGGTGTACCCGATCGCTGGCGCGGTCGCAGCTGCGAAAGCAGCCGGTGCGCGCCTCGTCATCTTGAACGCGGAGGCCACTCCTTTCGACAACCTGGCCGACGCTGTGTTGCGAATGCCCATCGGCGAGGTGTTGCCGCCCCTCTGTAGTGCAGCTACCAGATCGTGACGCGTTTGGCGGGAACGAGGAACATGTGATCGCCATCCTTAATACTAAACGCGTCGAAGAATGCATTCTGGTTTTTCAGGGGGGCGACCCCACGAACCGAAGGCGGCGAATGCGGATCGACCTTGATCCGGCGGATCTGTTCATACTCGCGATATTTGCCTCGCCACACCTGAGCCCAACCCATAAAAAACCTTTGGTCGCCGGTGAAACTGTCGATGACGGGCGCAGGACGGCCATTGAGTGAAATCTTGTATGCCTTGAAGGCGATGGCGAGGCCGGAGTTGTCCGCAATGTTTTCGCCGAGTGTCAATTTGCCGTTGACCTGATACCCCGGTATTGGCTCGTACGCATCATATTGGGCCACCAGCGCCTCTGTCCTGGTAGTGAACCGCTTGTGGTCTTCCTTTGTGAACCAGCCCGGCGGATCGAGCAGCTTGCCGTCACCGTCGTACTGGCTACCCTGATCGTCAAAACCGTGGCTGATCTCATGACCGATGACTGCGCCGATTCCACCGTAATTGACGGCATCGTCGGCATTCACGTCGAAAAACGGCGGATGCAGGATTGCCGCCGGGAACACGATCTCATTCAATTCCGGATTGTAATAAGCGTTGACCGTCTGCGGTGTCATATCCCACTCTTCGCGGTCGATGGGTTTTCCGAGCTTGGAGATATTGCGGTTGTACTCGAAGACCGTCGCACGTATGACGTTACCGAACAGATCATCAGGCGCAACTGTTAGAGAGGAGTAGTCCCTCCATTTATTGGGATAACCGATATGCGGAGTGAACTTCGAGAGTTTTTCTTTGGCTTTGGTTTTTGTATCTGCTCCCATCCAATCGAGCGTATCGAGACTCTGACGGTAGGCTTCGAGAAGATTGCCGACAAGCTTTTCCATGCGAGTCTTGTTGGCCGGTGGAAAGTACTTGGCGACATACAACCGGCCGAGCGCTTCGCCAATCGAATGGTTTACCAATTCGATACCGCGCTTCCAGCGAGGTTCGTTTTCAGGGATGCCGCGCAAGGCTGTTCCGTAGAACGCGAAGTTCTCGTCTACATATGGCTTAGAAAGGTACGGAGAGGCTGCTGAGATCACGTGCCATTTCAGATAGGCTTTCAACACCGGCAACGGTGTTCGTTGTAGAGCCCGGTTGAAGCCAGCGATATAGCTCGGTTGGCTAACGATCAGGTAATCCGTTTTACCGGCAATCTCCGCCGCGTTGAGGTAAGCGTTCCAGTCATAACCGGACGCCAACCCCTCCAGCTTTGCGAACTCGAATTTATTGTAAGTCTTGATCGGATCGCGATTCTCGACTTTGGTCCACTGCACTTTCGCGAGGGCGGTCTCGAACGCGAGGATGTCTTTGGCATCAGTCGCCGAGGATCCGTCGCTTGCGAGTGCCAGCATCTTCTCGACATGTTTCGAATATTGTTCGCGAAGAGCCTTGAGCTTGGCGTCCTTGTCGAGAAGGTAGTAATCACGATCCGGCAATCCCAAGCCGCTTTGGCCAAGGTCTACGATGTACTTTGTAGGCTCGCGATTATCCTGATGAACCTGCGGTGTGTATGGGGCATTGACCCCGATCTGGTTCAAATGTGCCACCAACGCAGGGATTTCTTTTTTGTCCGTCAGCGCATCGATCCGTGCGAGTTCGGCATCAAGCGGTTTGCTCCCGGTGGCTTCCACACGCGATTCGTCCATGAAACTGCTGTAGAAGTCGGCGATCTTCTGCTCGTTAGGATCTGTATGCTTCTGTACTTTCGAAGCGTCCTCAATCAGAACGCGCAACTCCGCCTGCGTATCGTCGTCGAGCTTGGTAAACGAGCCGTACACCGCTTTGTCGGCCGGGATTTCGGTTTGATCCAGCCACCTGCCATTCACGTACCGGTAGAAGTCGTCTTGCGGGCGCACACCCTTGTCCATCGCGCCAGCGTCGATGCCGGAAACCAGCGACGCCGGCGGCATGGAGGTGGTCCGGTCAGCAGCCGGCTCCGGCGAGCCGGAACAACCGGCAATCATGACGATGCTGAGAATACCGAATAGACGGTTTTTCATCGCGACGCCTCCGGGACATTTCAACGCTAAGCGCTAAGTCCGGCCTTTGTCGTGCTGCGACCTGTGTGACGCATTATTCGTTATTCAACAGAGGCTTTCAAGAACAGTGTAGTTGGTCTAGAATTCCGCGAACAGTCACGCCGCAAGTATGGAATGAAGTGAGGAGGGTTGTTGCGAACCTTTCTATTAATTGCATTACTGTTGCTGCTGCCCAGTATGCTTCCGGCGCAGAATCCCTCAGATGAAACAGCTCTCGTCGAGGATGAAGAGCCACTCGGGAGCTCCACGGAGCCGGTTCAACTCTCGTTCAAGAATAGGCCCTCACTACGCATCGGCGAAATCGCCAACGTCGACGTCAAGACGAAGTGGCATCTCGATTTTCTCGGGTTCGATCCGCCTAAGTGGGATGCTCCTGCGAAAGTCACCGCACTTCCCTCAACACCTCCTACTTTTTATCTTACTCGCGCTCGGGTTGGGCTGAAAGGAAAGGTCACCAAATATTTCGATTACGAAGTCGAGCGATGGCCGGCTCTACGGCTATGAGTGGGTAGACTATTGGATATTCGATTACCGCGGTCGGATTCACTAGCGTACTCTCCGTTGCCTTTAAAGCCTGAAAACAATTTGATTAATCTGGATCCGCAACCCATTGTGGAAATGGTCCGGACGATCAACGAAGCGCCGGATTCGGAGTTTTCGTCAGCACTGTCTCAATACCTCGACCTGCAATCTCTTTTCAAA
>QHWY01000377.1 GCA_003223875.1 Acidobacteriota bacterium
ACTGTGGGACGAGAATTTCTATCACCCAAGGCTTGGCGGGCCGGCGTTCCTCCAGCAAATGCTCGAACGCGGCAAACTCAATAACGGCGAGCAGCTCGACTATGCTTTTGGGTTGGTGGTGGGCAAGTACAAAGGCCTGCCAACGGTAGACCACGCCGGCGGCGATGCCGGATATCGCTCGGACATGACACGATTCCCGGAGCAACACTTCTCCGCAGCGGTGCTCTGCAACGCAGCGAACACAAATCCGCCTGCGTTGGTCCGACAGGTCGCAGACATCCTTCTCGCTAAGGATCTCAAGGCTCCCGAACCAACCCCTGCGACAGAGATTGCAAAGAGCAGTGGAGCGCCACTTAGCGCGGAGCAGATGGCCGCGCTCGCGGGGATTTATTGGAACCGGGAAGATGATGACTTCCATAAAATCCTGGTGAAGGATGGCAAGCTGCAGATCAACGTTGGCGGCGATGAGTTTCATACGCTGAAGCCCGCCGGAGAAACCAGCTTCCACGTTGCCGACGTTCCCTGGGGCGATCAGGTGGAGATACGATTCCTGCCCGCCAGCTCGGAAAAGCCGCGCCAATTGGAGCAGAGCTTCGGGGGCGAAAAGCCGGACATATTTGAATCCGCGACCGCGTTTACGCCGAGCGGAACGGAACTGAGTGAGTATGTGGGCGCTTACGTCAGCGAAGAAATCGACCTGGTTTACCGCATTGTGCTGCTGGACGGGAATTTGAGTCTGACGAGGCTGAAGAGGAAAGCAGAGGCTCTTCGGCCAGCTGTGCGCGACGTTTTTACCGGGGACATTGGTACGGTGCGCTTCACGCGTAATTCGAGGCAGCACATCTCCGGTTTGGTCCTCAACGCCGGCCGCATTCGAAACTTTCGATTCGAAAAGAAGGTCGATTAGATCTCTGACCTGAGCCCGCCCTAAACCGACCTGTGTAAGAGCTAGGAATTGGGAATTCAAATCCACTGCTATCAAGTGGAAGTTTCGACCATTCGAACGCCCGTGGATATCAGGGCTTATGACCAGCTAGTCGGTAAGTGCCTGTTCTCAGGCACGGGGTCATTGACGAGCCTTTGGTATCGGGAACCCGGAGGCTATTATGGATGCATTCTCGAACCCGCGTAATGGTCCTTGGGGAGCCAAACGATGCCTTTGGAAATAACTCAGCGTGAGACGAATGGAATCTACCTTCTTGCGCTCAAAGGGCGTCTTGTGCTCGGACAAGAGAACGGCGGGTTGCTTGCAATGACCGACAATCTCCTCGCATCCGGCGCCACACGGATTGTCATTAATCTGGAGCAAGTCAATTATGTTGACAGCGCGGGCCTCGGCGCACTCATCGAAATTCATCGAAAGACAAAAGCCAAAGGGGGAGGCCTCAAGCTTTGTAATCTCGGCCCGAACTTGAGGCGAGCGTTGGAAATTGCCCGGCTGCTGCCAATATTCGAAACATGTCCGACCGAAACCGCGGCTGTTGCAAGTTTCTGAGGACGGCGGACGATACCATAATCCGCTTGGGCATTCGTGACCACGACAGAGTCAGGTCCTGGTAAACGCGCCCGCAGCGAGCGATCAATCTCTGGAGAGAAGCCGACTTCAAATGGACGATTTCCGCGTTCACCAGGACTCCCGGAACGGGTTACTCCCCCTCAAATGTCACATGCACCTCCTTCACTTCCTTGATTTCGGTGATGACAATCGCGTGCGTCCCGCCGCGCTCAAACACGATTCCGCTCACTCGCACATATTTGCCCACGAAGGGCATCAGCTTTTGCCTCTGGTCGTAATCCGGCATTTTGTCAGAGATAGGCAGATACAGGTCGCCATCTTTGGTCAGAATAGCGACCGGCGAACCGGCCCTCACGCATTCCAGCGCGCACTTCATGCTCAAGTGAGTCGCATTTCCATCGAGGTTCTGAATGGGGCATGCGATATCTCGAACCAAGCCCTCAATCGTGGCTTTTGACCTATTTGCGCGGGAACCTTCCATCGACGTTTTCTGTGGAGGCTGGGGCGCTGCCGTCATCGACGCAACACCGCAGCCCGCCAATAAGCAGAAACGCAAAATTCGCTTCATCCATCCTCCTCTTCATCAGGGCCAACTATCGATATCAGCAGAATGACAATCAGCACGTCAACAGAGGACACTCTCTTCCCCTTGTAGCAGAGCATACAGCCACTCGCATTGCTGCGTAGTTCAAACTTCGGACAACTCCTGGTAAGTAAGCGTCATCCAGGGGCCGTCTTGCAAAGGGCGTGTGAACTACTATCGACGCGTTGAGTCCAGAGGCGAGTTGATTTCGTCGGTGAAAACGCCTTCTTTGTCGGCCATCGCGATGGCCTGATCAAGGCGAGTCAGTAGCTGGATTAGGCTCTCGCCGTTGCGGCGCTTTAGCATGGCCAAGGAGTTGTGCCCATCGTGAGCAATGGCGATACAACCCATCGGAACCTTTTCGCCAACCGTGATTTCGCCATAAGCAATCAATTCCGAGATGTGGCGCAGTGACAACGCAGCCCCGGGTTTCTCTTTTTTATTTGTCTTTTTCATGCTGTCTATGCTGCGCGGCGTGAGCTATCAGTGAGCTCCGCGGCGAGGTTCCAAGGCAGGAGTTCTTCGATGCGGTTGATGGGGTGATCGGCGATGCGCGAGAGCACTTCGCGCAAGTACTCTTCCGGGTTCAGGCCGTTGAGTTTTGCTGTTCCGATCAGCCCATAGATCGCCGCGGCGCGCGCACCCCCGGCATCCGATCCAGCGAATAAATAATTTTTTCTGCCTAAAACGACAGCGCGCAACGAACGTTCCGCAGCATTATTGTCGATCTCCAAGTGGCCATCGTCGCAGAAGCGCAGCAACTCATCCCACCGTTTCAGCGCATAGCGAATCGCTTTCGTGGTATCCGATTTTGTCGAGAGCTTTCCCAAGGTCTCGTCGAACCACTCCTTCAGCGATTCCAGCAACGGCCGGCTGCGCGCGGTCCGTATCTCCCGCCGCTCTTCGGCGGAACGTCCGCGGATCTCTTCCTCGATGGCATACAAGGCCGCGATCCGCTCCAGCGCTTCTTTGGCCACCGCAGACTTGTGAGCTTCATACAGATCGTAGAACGACCGACGAACGTGCGCCATACAGGCCGCTTCTTTCACTCGCCCATCTTCATAGATCGCATCGTACCCCGCGTAAGCATCCGCCTGCAGCGTGCCTGTGAACTCGCTTAAGTGAGCCTTCGGATGTTCGCCCTTGCGATCCGGTGTGTAGGCGAACCACACTGCTGGCGGAGTCCGATCTCCCCAGGGTCGGTCATCCCTCACGTAGGTCCACAATCGCCCCGTTTTGGTTTTGCCATTGCCCGGTGCCAGCACCGGCACCGGCGTGTCGTCGGCGTGCAGCTTCGCTGCGCTCATCACGTGACGTCGCAACGCCTCCACCAATGGCTGCAGTAACCGGCTGCATCCTCCGATCCACTCCGCCATGGTCGAGCGATCCAGCTCCACTCCGTCCCGCGCGTAGATCTCTGCCTGACGATACAACGGCAAATGGTCAGCATATTTCGACACCAACACATGGGCCAGCAGTCCTGGGCCCGCCATCCCGCGCTCGATGGGACGGCTATGGGTAGCCAATACAACAAACGTAA
>QHWY01000228.1 GCA_003223875.1 Acidobacteriota bacterium
ACGCTCGACATCTACGTTGTCGACGTTGAAGGCGGCAACGCGGTTCTGTTTGTCACACCCTCGGGCGAATCGATGCTCGTCGATTCCGGAAACGGCGGCGCCGCCGCGGTGCGCGATGCGGAACGCATTGTGGTAGCCGCGAAGGACGCGGGAGTGACAGCCGTCGATCATTTGATCACCACGCATTATCACGGCGATCACATCGGCGGTCTCGCCGAACTGGCCGCGCGCATCCCGATCAAAGAGTTCATCGATCATGGTCCCAACACGCAGCCCAATCCAGCCATCGATCCGTTCCTGCAAGGTGGATATCGCGAACTTTACACGAAGACGAAACATACTGTTGCAAAACCCGGTGACAAGATTCCGATTGCCGGCGTGGATTGGCGCATCGTTACGTCGGCCATGCAGGTCATCAAGACGCCACTTCAGGGCAAGGCCATACCCAATCCATATTGCGCGAACTTCACGCCTCAGCAGGGCGTCAACCTCACTGAAGACGATCAGTCGCTCGGGAGCTTTATTACATTCGGAAAATTTAGAACCATTCACCTCGGGGATCTGACACTGAATCGACAATTCGAGTTAATGTGCCCGATGAACCGCCTCGGTACCGTCGATCTTTTGATTGCGGCACGCCACGGAAACGTCAATGCGGAATTCCTCGCGCACGCGCTTCGCCCTCGCGTGATCGTGACGAACAACGGCACCCGGAAAGGCGCGCAGCCGGATGCGATGAAAATCTTCTTCACGTCACCTCGTGTCGAAGATGTGTGGCAGATTCACTTTTCGCAGCTCAGCGGCCAGGAATACACCGTCCCTGGAATGTTCATCGGAAATTTGATCGACCAACAACAGCAGGCTATGCCCGTCGCGCCGTTGGCGCCCCCACCGCCAGGTCCACAGGCGCCTCCGCCACCGGAACATAACGGGAAAGCGTATTACATCAAGATTTCGGCGCAACCGGACGGTGTTTTTACGATTACGAATATGCGCAACGGTTTCAGTAAAACTTACGGGTCGAAGCCGGCTAGTGACTGAAGATTCCTCACTGTAGCGGCGGTCTCGCCGCGAAGCGGCGACAGAAGGTAGCCCAGGGGTCCCAGAAGGGGCGGCAGAATATGTCGCCCTTTCAGGGCTTTTCGCTGCGATCAACTCTGACCCAGGGCTTACGCCCTGGGCTAATGTCTTGACGCCGCTTCGCGGCGAGATTGGCAGACGGCTCAATTCGTTCGGAGGTGCCTGTGAATTATGCACCACTCAAAGCCTTCAACCTCAAGCGCTGGATCGATGAACATCGAGAACTATTGAGACCACCGATAGGTGCTGAGATGATCTGGAAAGATTCTCAGTTCATGGTCATGATCATCGGCGGCCCCAACGCCCGCAGAGATTTTCACATCAATCCCGGAGACGAGTTCTTCTACCAACTCGAGGGAAACATCGTCCTCGAATACATCGACCGTGACGGCAAGAGACAGCGCGAAACCATCCGCGAAGGAGACGTTCTGCTCCTGCCGGCCCGGACACCCCACTCGGCGCAGCGCCCAGCCCATTCCGTTGGTCTCGTGGTCGAACGGCTCAGAGAACCCAGCGAAGCGGAAAGCTATGCCTGGCACTGCGAACGATGCGACCAGAAGCTGTACGAATTAACGCGGGGCGAAACGGATCTGCTGGAGGACCTGCGCCGGGTCGCGGCCGAGTTCAACGCAAGTAAATCCCTTCGTACTTGCAATGCGTGCGGGTATGTGCAACCCGTTCCAACAGGACCGCGGCTCTAGCGGCACTCTTGCTCTTCAGGGGCTTTGCACAAAAAATCCTGGGCGGTCATAGACCGCCCCTACAGCTTGGGGTGCGCAACTGTAGGGGCGCCCTATGAGCGCCCACGATGTATTTTTTGTGCAAAGCCCTCTTCAGGGAATAGGCAACAGCGGCTCCTGGCCCGGCGGGAGCTGTTGATCGAAAGCGGTCAGCAAGACATCGTCCGCAGTATGCTGAGCCATCAGGTCAATGATGTCTACAAGGTCCCTTTCTCCAAAAGCCTTCAATGCGCGCGCATAGGTTGGCGCGCTCACGATGTGTTTGCGAAAGACTTCGCGTCCCAGTTCGATGATCGCGGCATCTTTTTCCGCAACTCCCGTGGCAGGTTTTCGCAACCGTACCAGGTTGATGACTGCCGGTTCCAATCCGTCCTTCAACGCTATGGGTTCGGTCATCGTCCATTCATATTGAGAATCGTGCTCGCGAGCCGTCACAAGGACCGCAAGTCCCATCAGGCGCAGCCCAACGCTCGCTTCCAAGGACTTCAGGCCCGATCCATGCCGCCTGATGTGAGCGGGACCGGTACCCTCAGGAGCAAGAGTGCGGCTATAGAGCGCAGCCGGGGTCGCCGAAGCCGGCGTTGGTCTTTGAACGAGAGGAAGGCGGCTTCTCGAATCGGGGTGAATGTCATCCGGAGGAGTGAATGGCAGCGGTAAGAACTGTTTCCAACCCGCTGGCATTTGCTGATTGAAGACACTCAATCTCATAGCCGTTCCGGCATAGTTGCCCATCAAATCCACAATATCGACGAGATCGCGCTCACCAAAAAGTTTCAAGGCGCGAGCGTAAGTGGCCGAGCTGAGTTTGTGCGATCCGAAAAGCTCACGCCCAAGCTGGATGATGGCAGACTCCTTCTCGCCGGTTCCAGAGAGCGGTTTACGATGTCGTACAACATCAATCACAGCGGGACTCAGCCCGACGGCGATGCCTTCCATTTCATGCAACGACCATTCATAGGGCTGATCGTGTTCTCGCGCGGATGTGAGGATCGCGAGTTCGGTCAAGTCGCGGCCAACCGAGGATTGAAACCGGACATTGCCTTGTGATCCGTGAAGCCGTATGGCCGCCGCGCCTTCAAGCGACTGCCCACCGATCACGGGAAGCCGGTTGCGGCTCTTCGTGTCCTCGCCAGGCGCCGCCGTTTGTGCGAACGACATCACCAATACAAGACAGAATGCTCGGGTTAGCCGTTTCATTTTTCGCTACCTCAACTGGATTTCCGGAGGAACCTCGGGATTCATCAAAGACGCTCCGCCGTCGGCGTAAATAATTTGACCTGTGATGAAGTTCGCCTGTTCGGAACAAAACAGCTCCACCACATTGCCGACATCCGCTGGTGTAGCGAGGCGACGCATTGGTGTAAAGCCGCCCGAATGCCACTGGCGGATGAGTTCTTGAGCTTCCGCAGGGAGCGTGTTCAAAACGCTGTCTTCGGTCCAGCTTGGACTAATTGCATTGACGGTAATGCCTCGACGCGCCAGTGCCACTGCGAGATAGCGGACTAGTGATTCCATTGCTGCTTTCGCGCAGCCCATCCCGACCCAGGGCTGCAGCCCGCCAGTCCGGCTGCCTTGAGCATAGGTGATCGCGAAAATTCGTCCGCTATCGCGCATGACTGCCGCCGCCTCCCTAGCGCCAACCAGAAATCCCTTCGCCTGCGAATCGAATGCGGCGTCCCACTGCTCGAGCGTTATGTTCATCGGCGGCTGAAAAAATGCCGCCAGTTCAGGTCGAGCGTTGCTGACGAAAATGTCCAGTGCGCCGAAATCGGCATGAACTTTTTTGACCATCCGGCTGATCTCGTCCGGCTTGGTGGTGTCGGCCTGCACGATCAGGCCGCGAGAACCGCGATCCTGAACCATCTTGAGTGTCTGCTTTGCGGCAGCTTCATTTCGGAAGTAGTGAACAGCCACACCGGCTCCACTCTCTGCAAGCTTCAGCGCAATCCCACGTCCGATACCGCGCGAACTGCCCGTAATGAGAGCGTACTTCCCCTTCAGCGACATATGATTCCTCCCTTCGCCTGTTGTTTGGACTGACGTTGGATTCTAACTTTATTCGTCTTCGATTGAAACGAATGGATTGTTGCTATACTCTCCAGCACGAATAGAGGTTACGTTTAAAGTTCTCGGGAGGTCCCAATGAAGCGCTGTCTCGTGATCGTATCCGCCGTAGCTTTGGTTCTATGTGCCGCTCCGCTGTTCGCTCAGCAGAAGGCAACGATACAGAATGTGCCGGAAATCTCCTACACTTCGGTGCCGAACTTACTGAAGGTGCCGGCCGGTGAAACTCTGGGCGAAGCTGTCGGCATCGCCACGAATTCCAAAGGCCATATCTTCGTCTTTTTCCGCAGCAACAACACAAGGCTGTGGGAATTCGACAAGAACGGCAACTTCGTCAAGGAAATCGGCAAAGGTTATTACGGCTTCGAATTCGCGCACTCGGTCCGCGTCGATGCGCAAGACAATATCTGGACCGTCGATGAAGGCACGAACACCGTCACGAAGTTCAGTCCGGAGGGCAAGTTCCTTATGGTGCTCGGGCGCAGGCCGCCTGCTGTCTTGGGCGCTGTTGCCTCGCCCGCAGGTCCGAACGCGCCGGCGCAGAAATACATTTTCTGCCGCCCGACCGACGTGGGTTGGGACCCTCAAGGTAACATCTTCGTCTCCGACGGATACTGCAATAACCGCGTCGTGAAGTTCGACAAGAATGGCAGGTTCGTGGCTCAAATGGGCAGCGAGAAGGCCGGAAAGGAACCGGGTCAATTCAACCTGCCGCACGGTCTTCAGGTCGACGGGCAGGGCAACGTCTGGGTCGCCGACCGTACCAACATCCGGTATCAGGTTCTTGACAATGACCTCAAGCCGAAGAAGATCTACGACAACCTTGGCGTGGGTTGGACCGTTTGCGTTTCGGCGGGCCCTCATCAATATGTCTTCGCCTCGAACTCCAATCCCAACGGCAATACTCCGGGTTCGTGGGAGATCACAGGCGAGATCTACAAGATGGAATTGGACGGCACGGTCATCGGTAAATTCGGTCATGCGAGCAAGGAATTCGGCGGGTTCCAGGTCGTCCACATGATGGACTGCCGTAATCCGAACGAGATCCTTGTCGGGGAAATCGAATCCTGGCGCGTGCAGAAACTGATCCTGCAACAACCAGCTACCACGAAGACATCGAGCGCACGATAGGAGATTTTTTTATGAAACGCTTAATGCCATTATTGCTTGCCACGATGCTCCTGGGCGCATTCCCAGCCGCAGCCCAGGATCGAGTACCTGAGATTGCATTTGATTCTGTCGCGAATCCGCTGACACTGCCCGACGACATCTACCTGGGTGAAATCGGCGGCGTTGCCGCAAATTCGAAGGGCGATATTTTCGTTTACACCCGAACCGGCCATCCGACGGTTTCACTCGGAACCGCTCGCCCGTTCGCGCATGGAGGCTCGCGGCTATTCCAGTTCGATCGAAACGGCAAATTCGTTCGCGAGATAGGACAGAACAGCTACGGCTTCATCTTCGCCCAGCAGGTCCGTATCGACCCGCAGGACAACATCTGGATCGTCGATCAGATGACGAACTTCGTTGTGAAGCTCGATCCTGCGGGACATCCCCAACTCTTGTTGGGTAGAAAACCCGAGGCGATTCCCGTTCCGGCTCCTCGCGGCGACGGCGGTGCCGGCGCCCGTGGCGAGGGCGGTGGAGCCCGCGGCGGAGGACTTCCCGGGGCAGGCGCTCAAAGCGATGTCTTTAATCGGCCTACCGATGTCGCGTGGGACGCCGCCGGCAACATTTTTGTAGCGGATGGTGTGGGCAATGCTCGCGTCGCCAAATTCAGCAACAAGGGCGTGTTCATCAAGTCGTGGGGTTCAAAAGGAGACGGAGCCGGCCAATTCGGCACGGTCCGCGCGATTGCCGTCGATGCGCAAGGCAATGTCTACGTCGCCGACAGTACGAATAAGCGGATCCAGGTCTTCGACAACAACGGAACTTTCAAGACGCAGTACACCAACGTTGGAACTCCCACCGCTCTTTGCATCACGCCGGGAACGAACCAATTTCTCTATAGCTCCAACTCAAATCCGCCGGAAGATTTCGACGTCGCCGGTGAGATCTACAAGATGAAATTGGACGGAACCATCGTCGGCAAATTCGGCAAGGCTGGGAAACTGCCGAAGGAGTTCGGCACAGTCAACGCGATCGACTGTCGCAGCGAGAACAACCTGCTCGTCGGTGAGATCGCGAATATGAGAGTGCAGAAGCTCACACTACACCCCTGAGCACTCCCCATCTACGTTTAGGAGGGCTTTGCGCAGAAAGTCCTGGGCGGTCATAGACCGCCCCTACAGCTTGCGGCGCGCAACTGTAGGGGCGCTCTATGAGCGCCCGCGATGTATTTTTTGTGCAAAGCCCGTCAGGAGGGGCTTTGCACAGAAAGTCGAGAATTGCCACTGTAGCGGCGGTCATAGAAGATGTGAATCAATTGTGATGAGGTGCCATTCCCCTCCTTGCATCACCGCAAGGAGGGGTGGCTGCGTCATCAAAGAAATTTCGCGAAGCCACCCGCGAAGCGCCAGCGCGATAGCGCGCAGCCTCAAGTAAAGCTGACGCAGCCGGGGTGGTTTTCGATTGGATTCATTCGGAAAACCACCCCGGCCTCGCGATCAGCGGACGCTTCGCGATATTTTCCTGATCGCTCGGCCACCCCTTGCGGTTGATGCAAGGAGGGGAATATCTGCTTGATTCCAATCCATTCACACCGCCGCTACAGCGAGACAGCCCGACATCATGCACTTTCTGTGCAAAGCCCTTAGGAGGGGGTGGCGGTGTATACTCGCGCGCATGAACGATGGAACCAAAGCCTGGTTTGTGCCGGGGCAACCCTGCGATCCGCCGCGACCCGGTTGCAGTCCGGCGCAACCGGGCGCAGTTACGGCTCTGCCCGGCGTGGTTTTCTCCGGATCCCTCAACGGACACATCCGTGCGTTTGCGACGGAGGACGGCGAAGTGCTTTGGGACTTCGATACGGTTCGCAACTATGCCACGGTCAATGGTGTTCGAGCCAATGGCGGTTCGCTCGACGGCGCTGGTCCCGTCATCGCCGATGGCATGTTGTTGGTCAACTCCGGCTATCCCCGCTTCGGCGGAATGCCCGGAAATGTGCTCCTCGCATTCGGTCCGGATTAGGCGCGCTCCAACTTTCGGATCCCTTGCCCGCCGGCCACAATGGCGCAATGCGCTACGTTGGCGAAGATTCCGGAATCGACGACGCCGGTCATGGCTTTCAACTGCTTTTCGAGGGTGGTGGGATCGTCGATGATTCCATGATTCCAATCAACGATGCTGTTGCCGTTGTCGGAGACGAAAGGCAGGCCGTCGCGTTCGCGAACGCGAGCTTCTCCGCGCAACTGCTGAACGAGCAGCAAAACACAGGGCACTGCAAGGGGAATCACCTCGATCGGAATAACGGCCTTTTGTCCCAGCCGGTCGACGAGCTTACTCTCATCGACAATGATGACAACGCGCTTGGACGCGTGGGCCACGATCTTCTCGCGAACGAGCGCCCCACCGAGGCCCTTGATCAGATCCAACTCCGGTGAGACTTCGTCGGCACCATCGACGGTTACGTCAATGCGAGGATGTTCCTTGAACGTCGTCAGTCGAATACCGGCTTCCTCGGCGAGCCGGCGCGATTCTTCTGAAGTAGGTATCCCGGCAACTTTCAGTCGCGCCCCACCGAGCTCGCGAATGAAGTGCGCAGCCGTTGAACCCGTTCCTAATCCGACGATCATACCGTCGCGAATCTCAGCGAGAGCCCGGAGTGCGGCCTGGCGCTTGAGCTCGTCGCTCATTTCGGTTGGTGACGTACCAGGTTCAGGAATTCGTTTCGAGTGTTTTGATTCTCTTTGAAGACGCCTAGCATGGAACTGGTAACCGCAACCGAGTTCTGTTTTTCGACACCTCGCATGATCATGCAAAGGTGTTGGGCCTCGATAACGACAGCCACGCCTCTAGGATGAATCTTTTGATTGATGGTTTCGGCGATTTGAGTCGTCAGCCGTTCCTGAACCTGGAGGCGCCTGGCGTACATATCCACAAGCCGCGGGATTTTGCTGAGGCCGATGACACGGCCGTTCGGAATATAGCCTACGTGACACTTACCGAAGAACGGAAGCAGGTGATGCTCGCAAAGACTGAATAGCTCGATATCGCGAACGATGACCATTTCGTCGTAAGCCACATCGAACAAGGCCTTATTTAGGAGGTCGTCGGCATTCATCCGGTAACCGCTGGTCAAAAACCGCAATGACTCGTTCACGCGCGCCGGCGTGTTGAGAAGACCTTCCCGCGTGGGATCTTCACCCATCTTGATCAGCATCGAGCGGATCTCTTCAAGCACCCGCTTAGTCTAGCGTATTTGGCCGCGCGGTTGTGCTAGAGTTCAACCATGCCCATTTACGAATACCATTGCGCCAAGTGCGATCAAAAAATCGAAGTCATACAAAAAATGTCGGATAAACCTTTGAAAAAACATGAAGGCTGCGGCGGCACGCTAACGAAGTTGATCTCGGCCGCAGGCTTTCAATTCAAGGGAACCGGATGGTACGTGACCGATTACGCCCGCAAGTCCTCTGGTGATAAGAAGGAAACAGGAACAGAAACCAAGACCGAATCCAAGGAAACCTCCACGAATGGCAGCAAGGAAAGCAGTTCAGGCTCGACAAGCGGAGCCACGGCGCGAACCGACGCCGCAAAAACCGGTAAAAGCAGCTCGTCCAAGTCCGACGCCAAAAAAGACTAAATACCTCCGTGCCTCCCAAATCTATGAGCGGCTAAACGCGGCTTATCCCGATGCGAAGTGTGCTCTCGACCATCAGAATCCGCTTCAACTTCTAGTGGCGACGATCTTATCGGCGCAAAGCACGGACAAGATGGTGAACCTGATCACGCCCGCGCTCTTCAAAAGGTGCAAGACGGCGCGGGATTTCGCCGCAATCGATACCTCGGAACTGGAAGCGATGATTCACTCCAGCGGCTTCTTCCGAAACAAAGCGAAGAGCATCAAAGCCGCCTCCCGGATTATTGCGGAAGAACACCGAGGCCAGGTTCCCGCAACAATGGAAGAGCTGCTCAAGCTGCCGGGCGTCGCCCGGAAAACCGCAAACGTTGTGCTGGGTGTTGCATTCGGAAAGGCAGAAGGCGTGGTCGTCGACACTCACGTGCTGCGGCTCGCACGCAGGCTCGATTTTTCGAAAGAAGAGCGTCCGGACAAGATCGAACAGGATTTGATGCAATTGTTCCCGCGGGACCAGTGGATCCAACTGGCTCACCTGCTGATTCATCACGGCCGGTCCAAGTGCATCGCCATCAGGCCGAAATGCGCGGAATGTCCGATTGAGGACCTTTGTTACTCCGCAGATAAAACGGTGTGACGTGAGAACCTTTCTCGGCGTCCTTCAGTGGACACTAGCGATTCTCTCGGTAACGGGAACCATCGCGCTGTTTAGCTGGATCGCTGCGATGATCTTACGAAAAGACCGTCCAAAATGACTTCACTCGAACGCGTGCGCGATGAGTTGGCCAACTACGAGCACCCGTTCTTTGACTTCGACGCGCGGGCAACCAAAGAAGGCGTGGAATTGTTAATTCGTTCCAAAATCCCCGAGGTCGTCTCTCCCGAATACAAAATCACGCTGGCTGAGCGCGATATCCAAAGCTCACAGTTCACCTGGAGCTTCCAGAAGCTTCTCTATGACTGTCTCACGGACTACATTGTGGAATTGTTTACGAAGAATCCGATGACCTGAGAATTTCGCTCCTCGCAGAGGAGGGCGCGAAGCGCGAGCCCGACAGGGCGAAGGCTCATCAAAGCCCGGCAAAAACGTTTCGCCGAACTGACCACCCCGGCGCTTCAGTCTGCGACTGTCGCGCCACCCCTCCTCTGCGAGGAGGGGAATAAAAAAAAAGAGGCGGTTTCGTTGGGAGCGGACCATCGAAACCGCCTTTCGCGCCTATGAGAGGAGTGGGCGAGGGAGAGAAAATCTATAAATTACATAAACCTATACGACTGGAGCAGGCTGTGGGTTACTTCATGCGGCGTCTTCTCTAAAAATTTTTTTCCGCCAGCACGCTGGATTGTTTCACCAGGCGGAAATTCGTTCTAACGTAGTAATATGAATATGTTAGCTCGATTCTGAGGAGTCAAACGCCCATGAAAATTCGGCTCTCATACGATCGGCCTTCCCAGATCAGCGCCGATCTGCTCGTCGTTATTGTCGATTCCGAAGTCCGGTTGCATGATCTGACGGGTTCCCCGCTCGATGAGATCGTCCGGCGTGTGGGCCGTGATCTGAACGAAAGGCGACTCAAAAAGGAATACTTCGCGGCGCTCGATTCGCGAGCTGCGGCCCAACATCTTGTCGTCTTTTCCAGCACTCTGAATCCCGGCTATAACGTTTGGGAGAATCTGAAGACCTTTGTTGCACGCTCGATCCGGATGGCAAAGGATCAAAATCTCAATCATGTATGCATCCTGTTGAACACGGATGAGGCGGCGGCATTCATGGGAAAAGCCGTCGAAGGCGCTATTCTCGGCGCCTACAGCTTCGATCGGTACAAGAAGGAAAAGGCAGAGTTTCACAAGGTCCAAGTGACGATCGTCGCCCTCAAATCGCATGACCAGCAAAACCGTCACTATCTCGCGCGCTACACTGTCGTTTCGGAGGCCGTCAACGAAGCCCGCGACATGATCAATGAACCCGGCTCGGTGGCAACACCCGAATACCTTGCTGAAGCGGCGCGGAAAATTGGGAAAGAATCCGATCTCGACTTGAAAGTTTGGGATGAAAAAAAGCTGCACAAGGAGGGTTACAACGGGTTGTTGCAAGTCGGCCGCGGAAGCACGCATCCGCCGCGGCTGATCCGTCTGGCCTATCGTGCGCGAAAGGCAAAGGGGCACCTGGCGTTCATCGGCAAAGGCGTGACGTTCGATTCCGGAGGTATTTCGCTCAAGCCGGCTGACAAGATGTACGAAATGAAAGGCGACATGTCGGGCGGCGCTGCGGTCCTGTATGCTTTGAAAGCCATTGGGAAATTAAAACCCGACGTCCATGTCACAGGCATTGTTCCCACAGCCGAGAATCTCCCGGACGCCAACGCCCAGCGTCCCGGTGATATCTTTTACGCCAAAAACGGGAAATCCATCATGGTCGATAACACCGATGCGGAAGGCCGCCTCATTCTTACAGACGGACTGCATCTGGCGGGCCAAGAAAAAGCGACGCACATCCTCGATATCGCGACACTCACCGGCGCATGTGTACGCGCCTTGGGCTTGAGCGTTGCAGGGATCATGGGCAATGCGCCGAAATTAGTCCAGGCTGTTATTCGGTCCGGCCAAAACCAGGGTGAACTCTTTTGGGAACTGCCATTACCCGAGGAATACAAGGACTTGTTGAAGACGCCTTATGCGGATCTCAACAACATCGGCGGGCCGGTGGCTGGAGCGCTGACGGCGGGATTGTTCCTGCAAGAATTCGTGCCGGAACGAACACCTTGGGTGCACCTCGATATCGCCGGCCCATTTATCCGCGAAAAGGAGTGGAAATACTACGAAGCCGGCGCGATCGGTTTCGGATTGAAGACATTGGTCGACCTCGCCGAACGATTTAACGAATATCAACTGATGGAGACTTTGATTGCTCGATCACTATCGTGAAGCCAAAGAGCGCTACGAATTCCAAATGGGCCCGATCCGCGGCCCTCTCGCTACGGCGCTGGACATGCTGACAGATGCGCTCGCTCTTGTCGGCCAACATAGTCTCTATTGCCGAAGCCAACGCCAGCCCCAGTATCCCGCAATGGATGTGCGCCTCGTCATGGAACAAATTGAGGACTCCAAAGGGTTAATCATCGGCGCGATGGAGTTGCTGAAGAAAGTCTGATGACCATTCCCTTCCTCGCAGAGGAGGGCGCGCCAGCTTCTATTAAGCTGTCGCGCCACCCCTGCGAGGAGGGGAATGATACATTCTTATTATGGATCTCCGGAAAGTTGGAAACGTCGATGTCTTTTTCGATGCCGGCGGATTCGTCCAATCCGTTCAACTGGCCGGCAGAGCTCTGTATCTAACCACCAATCCTGCCCTTCTTCGAAAGCAATTTGGCGGTGAAATCCTGGATCCGCCCCCGGCCGTGACAGAGCTTTATAGTCATGTTTCAACGGACGCGATCATCAAAGCGAATCCTGATTGTTACTACTATGATGACCGGCTCGGGACGCTCTTGCTCCGCTCGCTGGGTGGAGGCGGACTGATCGAGCCGGGCGATATACGGAACGGCGGCTTCGGCATGCTCTTTGCCGGTGAAGGTTGGGGTGAAGGATCTTCTCGCGAAGTCGCGGCGCTGGCGCTGTTGTACGCGGGAATCGGAATTGTCTACGCGCCCAGCATGGCACCAATCCATCGCCAGAATCTGATCAACAACGGCATGTTTCCGGTGGCGGATTTCTCAATTGCCCGACGTCTCGCCGCCCGTGAGCGCGTCCTCCTCGACGACTTGACCCGCTCTTTTGACGAGCTCTCGAAAAAGATTGCACGCTATGGTGGTTTGTTTCGTTTCATGGAAGCTCGATCGCAAGGACGAGAGACCGATCGGCCAATCGAGTCACAGCCTCGGCCAATGACGATCGCTGAGAAAATCCTCGCGCGTCACATGAACACCATTCACGGGGCTGTGAAACCGGGCGACTCCGGATTCATTCAAGTCGACGCCGGATTTTCCCACGACTACACAACGGCACCTGCGGCTGCGATGATCCGGTCGGCGCTTGGGCGCGGACCAAAAGTCAAGAATCCGAACTCGATGCACACCTTTCCTGATCATCTGACGCTTGCTGGAAATCTTCCCGGCATCACGTCGGAAGCTTTGGCTGGAATCCAGGATCTTCGTGAAGGGCAAAAACGCGTGGCGCGCGAAACCGGTATTCACTTCCACGCTACAACATCGGGTGGAAGCACGGGTATTTGTCATACGGTGATTCGCGAGGAAATTGCGCTACCAGGCCAGGTGATTCTTGGAACCGATTCCCACACGTGCTCGGCTGGCGCTCTCAATTGTCTGGCATACGGTATCGGTAACACGGAAATCGCGTGTATATGGGAACACAACGAGATCGCCGGGCGGGTTCCTCGCACGGTCCGCATTTACCTCAAGGGCAAATTGCGGCAGTCGTGCACGGCGAAAGACGTGATCTTATATTTCGCGCATGAAGGTAAAAGCACCGGAGCTTTCACCGGAAAGGTCATGGAATTCACGGGACCGGGACTGGAGGAATTCTCGTTTGAAGAACAGGCTGTACTTTCAAATATGGCCGTCGAGTGCAATGCGCTGACTGCCATTATGGAGCCAACCGAATCCATGATCCGGTATTTGATCGAGCGGCGCGGTCTCCAGCGTGAAGAGGTCCGGCGAATGCTCGTTTACGCGGATCCGGATTCTGATGTGGATCGGATCATTGAACTGGATTTAGGAACCGTTCAGACGCTGGTTGCCTCTCCAGGTCATCCCGGCAATGGCCTTCCCCTCGAAAAGCTTCGGGGAACGAAGCTCGACATGGCATACGCCGGTTCGTGCACGGCCGGCGATATCACGTCGATCCTGATGTACGCAGAAGTCCTTCGCGGACGGAAAGTCAAGATCCCCACCTTTATTCAATATGGCTCGGAGCGCGTGCGGGAAGACGCGAAGCGGCGTGGCGTTCACCAAGTATTGCTGGCGGCTGGGGTTCATATGATTGAAGAGCCGGGCTGCGGTGCCTGTATCAACGCAGGCCCAGGTGGTCCGCAAAAGGGGCAGGTCGCCATTTCCGCTACCAATCGCAATATGCCGGGCCGTATGGGCGAAGGCGACGCCTATCTCGCTAATCCCTATGTTGTAGCAGCCTCGGCGGTTCGCGGCTTCATCTGCGGGCCCGAACACCTATCCCCAGCGGCGGTCGATGTCTAAAATCGACAGCAGCTGAAAATTCTTTCTTTGCAAAATTTTTTCTTTACAAGCAGACGCCCTGGATGCATAAAGCTAAGTACATCATTGCAGGGAAGCCGATCGGAGGGATCCGATGAAAGAAAAACCACCTACAACCGAGCTAGAACTACACATCGAAGAGCTCGAGGAAAGAATTGCGCCAGATGGCGGTGAAACCGTTCTCCCGCTTCCGACCATAGGATTCGATCGCTAAAATTTTCTGGAGGGGGACAGGATGAACCCGATGACGACGAAAGAAGGAATCGAACTCGAAATTCAAATCGAAGAACTCGAAGCGAAAGTTGCGCCCGATGGTGGCGAAACCGTCCTTCCATTGCCGCTTTGCGGCATCCGAAAGCACTAGTCGATTTTGCCCCTCTCCCTCTGGGAGAGGGCGCGAAGCGCGAGCCCGATAGGGCGAAGGCTAAAAAAAAGGGTGAGGGTCTCAAGATTCGGATAGACTTCCGACCCTCACCCGGCGCGTCAGCCTGCGGCTGTCGCGCTGCCTTCTCCCGGATCGAGAATGGCCACTGTAGCGGCGGTCTATGACCGCCGGCGATCTCGCAAATTGCTGTATTGTCGGCGGTCATAGACCGCCGCTACAGCGGGAGAGCCAGACATCATGCACTCTTGTGCAAAGCCTCTCCCAGAGGGACAGGGCAGCTCTATGCTATTCTCACACCATGAAGCTTGGTGTGAGCGAGTACTTCGACTGCGCTCATTTTCTGCCCGGTCACCCCAAGTGTGGAAGGCTGCACGGCCACACCTATAAAGTCGAAATTACCATCGAAGGACAGGTCAAGTCCGGGATGGTCGTTGATTTTGCCGATTTGAAGGAAGCCCTTCGCGGAGTCCTCGCGCACTACGATCATCGATCGTGGAATGATTTTCTCGAATACCCGTCGGTTGAAAATGTTTGCGAGCTGCTCAGCGCCAAACTGAAGGACCGGCTGCTGTTTCCTTTTACCTTGCGCGTGTGGGAAGGCCACGGCAAATGGGCGGAAACCGAACGTGCGGGGAGCAACGAATGACCATGAGGATCTGTTCGCTTTTGCCAAGCGGTACCGAAATCTTATATTCACTGGGATTGGGCGATCAGGTCGTTGCGGTCACGCATGAATGCGACTACCCGCCGGAAACTGCGCAGAAACCCAAGATTACCGAAGACCTCACCGACCACGAACGCATGACGAGCGTCGAGATCGATCACCATGTTTCATCGAATATCGGCCGGCATGGAACCATCTACCGCCTCAAGGAAGACCTGCTTGAAACGCTTAAGCCCGATCTCATCGTGACTCAGGAGCTATGCGAAGTCTGCGCGGTGTCTTACAAAGAAGTGCAGCAAGCGGCACGTGTTTTGGAAGGACAGACCCGCATCGTCTCCCTCGAACCGAATACACTCGATGAAATGCTCGAGACCATTCTGATGGTCGGTGAGCTGACGGGCCGGCAAGACCAAGCGGTGAAAAAGGTTCAGGAGCTCAAGGAGAGACTGCAGCATGTGCGCGAACGCGTGCGCGATCGTCAACGCCCGCGCGTATACGCAATGGAATGGCTTGATCCGCCGTTTTCCGCGGGGCATTGGGTTCCGGAGATGGTCGAGATCGCGGGCGGGCATGAAGTGCTCGGAAAAGCCGGCATGAAATCAGAACGCATTACTCCGGAACGAATTCTCGAAGCCCAACCCGAAATCATCGTGCTCATGCCTTGCGGATTTTCGCTCGAAAGGACGATCGAAGAATACCGGCGCACTAAGTTTCTCCCGCGTTGGGCGGGACATCTTTACGCCGTCGACGGGTCGTCCTATTTCAATCGTTCAGGTCCACGCTTGATCGATGGTGTCGAGATCCTTTCCGAAATCTTTCATCCGGATCAGGGGGTAAACCGCGTCCGTGAACCGAATCGAAATTTTAAAAGGCTTTCTTAAGGACAATCCAAACGATTCCTTCTCGCGATATGCACTCGCGCTGGAATACGTGAAACTTGGACAGAATGACGAAGCGTTGAGGGAGTTCGAGGCCGTAAGAAACGCGGACCCGGAATACGTCGCGACTTATTACCAGCTCGGTCAGCTTTATCAAAAGTTGGGACGAAAGCACGATGCGGAAAAAACGTATCGCACAGGAATCACCGTCTCCGCCAAGGCAGGCGACGAACACACGCGAGGCGAGTTGGAAGCAGCACTGGAAGGTTTGTTGGGCGCGGACTGAGCCCTCTCCCGAAGGGCTTTGCACAAAAAATACATCGTGGGCGCTCATAGAGCGCGCCTACAGTTGCGCACGCCAAGCTGTAGGGGCGGTCTATGACCGCCCAGGATTTTTTGTGCAAAGCCCTCCCGAAGGGAGAGCGTATTTCTTCTCTTTTTATTTCCTATCCTTCAGCCGCTCGATGAGCCTCTTCTCTTTCGCGACAATCTGTTCTTCGGTACCGCGCCGCGCAATCGCATAGTCATTCGTGTCGATCAGCATGAAGGATGCGATCAGCGGAAACTTCTCTTGCACCCGGCGATACTTTTCCCGCTCGATGAATCGATACTCGGGGTGACCCTGGGATACGGTGCGTAGTTCGGTTTCCCAGAAGAGCTGGCGGAAGTTTTGCCACTGGTAAAATCGCATCCGATACGCGAGCGGCACCGCATACTGGGCCAACTCAGAATCCGCGGGTTCGAGTTTGCGGAATAGAACGTCGGCGTTGTCCAAAGCTTTCCGAAATGGCTCGGCCAGTCCAGCTTGTTCCACTTCGATCGGAACGCTGTATCCATGAACTGTAGAGAAGCGTTGACGTTCCTGAGTCATCATCCGGTGGCGGTGGAGATCGCGATACGACCCAATGTCCATGATGATTTCAAACCGGAGATACGCGTTCTCAAAAGCGCGTCCCACTTTTTGCCAACGCGCCGAACGATTCAACAAATAACGTCTGAACAGATCGCGCTGGTCGCGGTCATTCAATGTCTTGGCCTTTTCGAGCGCCTGGGCCCAGCTACCGTGCGTTTGCTCGAAGATGATTCCCGCAAGGATCTTCAATTCGGATTGGGGATCGTATTCAACCAGCCGCACCTCAGTTTTGATGGCAGCCTCGGATGCATTCTCACCGACGAATTCGCGCACGGCACGGTAGCGGTCGTGCAAGTAGGTCTGGTAGTCTCCCGATTTTTCTTCGGTCACGCGAAGCAACAGCGATGGAATTTCCTGATCCAGTTCGCGCTTCAGTTCTCTCGATAGCCAGCGCAACTCGCCCAGCGGATGCCGAGCCGTCCGATTGATCAGATATTCGAAGGCCTGGGCATTGCCGCGGAACGCGACCTGCCCGAGCGTCGCCATGGGCAGTAAGCCGCGAAGCGTATCGAATGCTTTCTTTTCGAGAATCGAATCCTTTTCGTCAAAATTCTTCCGGAGCCAGTCTTGGAACCGTGGAAGAAGGGCGACATAAGTCTCGAATAGTGCGTCCATCGACGCTTTGTAGTCGGAAAGCAGGCCCAACCGCTCCAGATCCGGCTTCGAAATGTAATAGAGAAACCGGCCGCCAACCTTTGAGCCGAAGTTCACAAAGCGTGTTGATTTCTCGATCGGCTCCAGACCAATGCGCTGATCCTCTACGAATTTCATCGCAACTTGGGACATTCCCCATACAACGATGTGCGTGCCGGTAACCTGCGCAATCGAGTCGTCCCCGTATTGCGAAAGCCATTTGGAATAAAATGCCTGCGCTCGCTGATTGTTGAGAATGTGCTTGAAACCGTGTTCCCTCAGGAATTCGACCGTCTCCTCCAGTTCTCTGGCGAGCTGGGCATCCTCGCCATTCAAGATCGGATAGATGTATTCCTTCAAGAGCACTTCAAGCAGCGAACCCGCCGCTCGGCTCGCGCGAGAGCAGAGCGCGCCGGTGATTTCGGGCGGCAGGTTGCGGAGTACGGACACAATTCCATCCGGGTTGCTTGCGAATGCCGAAAGGAAATGACGGTCGCGTTCCGACCAGTTGGAAGGCGTAAAATCGGGCCGGTATTCGTTTAGAATTTCCTGCATGGTTAAGGAGCCTACTTTCCTTCACAGCCTCGTTGGGTCTGCTATTCCTCTTGCGGTCGCGCTCGCCGTGATCCTGCTTGCCACGGCCCTCGTCTACACGTTCTGGTTCGGCGTGGACTGGTTCACAAGGTATTTATTTTAAAGACAGTCGCAAAACGCAACGTATTGTAGATTCCAAGATTGGAAGTTGCTTCATTTCTTCATCCTTGAGGCTTCACCCTATCGGGCTCGCGCTTCGCGCGAAAAAAATCTCCAATGAAACAACCTCCAATCTTGGAATTTACAATGAGTTTCTTCTGTACCCCTTGTGCCTTTTTGTAGCTAAGGTTTCCAAAAATCCGGAAATGTCTTGCCGGTCCGTAAGCGCCTTCTCGAAAAGATCACCGAATTTGTCCAGGCGTTTAAAAATCGTCTTGATTGTGAATTGTGCCGGATCAATCGTTCGGTTCAGTTCTTCCCATTTCAACGGAGTCGAAACCGGCGCCCCGGCGCGGGGCCGTGGTGAATATACCGATGCGACAGTCTTGCCACGGATGTTTTGGAGATAATCCACGTACACCTGATGAGCCTTCCGCCTTCGGACGACGCGCTCGATCGTCGCGTATTCCGGTGCTCGCTGAACGACGATTGACGCAATAGCTTCGGCAAAAATCCGCACGTCTTCATACGTGTAGGTATTCTCCAAAACAGGTAAATGCACGTGAATCCCTGAGGCGCCCGATGTTTTTGGATAAGCACGCAGGCCAAGCTCGTCGAGGGTCTCTTTGAGAACTAGGGCCACGTTCTGAACGGTCGGAAACGGTGCCTCGACCGGATCTAGATCGAACACGAGATAGTCGGGATAGTCGAGATGCTGGACCCTGGACATCCACGGGTTTTGTTGGATATTGCCGCTGTTTGCGATGTAAAGCAATTGGTCGCGATCGGCGCCGACGAAGTAGCGGATGTGCCGATCGACATCCTCCGAATAGATCTCCTCGGTACGAATCCAGTCTGGCGTGTAGTCGGGTGCGTCTTTCTGATAGAAGGACGCACCATAGATTCCGTCGGGAAACCGTTCGAAGACCAGCGGCCGGTCGAGCAGATGGGGAATGATGTAGGGTGAGATCTTGTCGTAGTAATCGACCAGATCACCCTTCGTGTACCTGTCCTCGGGCCAGAAGACTTTGTCGAGGTTGGTGAACTCGATTTTGTGAGACTCTTCTCCTAACTTAGGAGGGGTGCCCCCGCGAAGCGCGAGCCCGACGGGGCGAAGCCTCAAGGGACGCGCCGATGTGGTTCCAAAACGAGGAACTTCCGCTACGGAACCACCCCGCCTCGCTTCGCCCGGCCCCCCTCCTAACTTAGGAGGGGAACTCGGCAATGCATCTTCCAGCCGGCAGTCCTTCGGATCAAGATCATTCCGAAAACCCTGGAATATCGGCGCACGCAGTTTTTGATCCGACGTCCACTCGTTGAAACGGACCTCGCATACCAACTGCGGCTTGACCCAAGTTGCTTTTCTCACTTCCGCAGGAATGTCCTTGAATGGACGATCTTTGACGATCAGCGGCATTAACTTCTTGTGAACGTCGGCCAGCATGCGGTCATCGAAACCGCCGCCGACTCGGCCGACATAAATCAGATCACCATTCCTGTAAAGGCCGGCCAGGAGTGCGCCGAAGTATTTGCGAGATCCTTCCGGTGACGTAAATCCGCCAACGACGAAATGGTCGGTCTTCAGCGTTTTGATCTTGAGCCAGTATTTCGAGCGCCCTTGCTGGTATTCGCTTTTCCTATGCTTTGCAACGACGCCTTCGAGGCCATGCTCTTCAACCGCTTTGAAGAATGCGCCGCCCTTGGCTTCCACGTGATCCGCAAACCGGATCCAGCCGCTGTTGTCAGGAATCAATTTCCGAAGCACAGCCTTTCGTTGTTCTAGGGGAAACTTCATCAAGTCGTATCCGTTGAGGTACACGAGATCGAATGCATAAAAATACACAGGGATCTGTCGGTCGGCCTCAGTGATGTCTTTCGCGCGAGAGAGGTGGATTCGCGGTTGAAGCAAACCGAAATGCGCCTGCCCTCTCTCATCTAGAGCCACGATCTCGCCGTCGAGCACTACGGTATCGGCTGGAAGTTCCCGAACGGCCTCGGTCAGGGTGGGAAACCGTTGCGTCAGGCTCTTCGCATTGCGCGTCCACATTTCGATTTTGGACTCTTGTTTCACAACCAACGCCCGCATTCCATCGAGCTTCAATTCGAAAAGCCAGTCGTCATTATCGAACGGTTTCTCGACGAGCGTTGCCAGCATTGGCTGGACGATTTTGGGAATCGGCGAACGGCCGGCGTCTTTCATACCGAACTGTTCAAGTTCGCGCTCGATAGGAGTGACCCACTGCCTTCCGCGATGCTTCTCTCCGATTTCGTCGACGAGCTGGCCGGAGACGATCGATTCGGGCCGGGCCTCGGTGATGTTGACTTCGGTCGAAGCGTAGTTGTCGCGTACCTTGAAAAAAATCCACTGCCGCGGTTCGCGACTCCCCCTCACGAGTACCCATTCGCCTTTGAGTTTCTTGCCCTTCAAAACGAAATGCAGCTTACCTTTCTTCCATCCTTTCTCGGGTGTTTCGGGATCGACCATCTCATACGTCCCGTTATCCCAAATGATGACTTTGCCGGCGCCGTAGTTTCCCTTCGGGATTACGCCCTCGAATTCGCCATAATCAATCGGATGATCCTCCGTTTCCATAGCGAGGCGTTTTTCGGCTGGATTGAAGGAGGGACCTTTTGGAATCGCCCACGATCGCAGGATGCCTTCCATCTCGAGCCTGAAATCATAGTGGAGACGAGTGGCGTGATGCTTCTGGATAACGAAGCTGTTACCTGCGTGTTTCTTGACGGTGCCCGCCGGTTCTGGGGTTTTGTCAAACTCCCGTTTCCTTTTGTATTCGTCGAGACCCATCTGAAACCTATAATAGCGGCATGGGGCGTCTGCGAATTAAAAAGAAGGAAACGGTCATTCCGTTTCGAGAAACGCTCGCTTATCGCATGATGCTGCTGGCCGGAGCCGTAGTGGTGTTTCTTATCGCCCTATACATCATGGTCGGCGCGCTTCAAGCCAATATAACCGTATCTTTCATCTCCTCCGGCATCGTTGCCGCTGCGGCCGCGTTCGCGATTTTTTACAATCTCGACCATCTCCGCGACGCCAGGATTCCGAAGCAGACGTTGACCAAAATGAAACGCCGCTGAATAGTTGATCTTCTACGGATGGAGCGGAGTTTGCGGAATTCTCACAAGAATTCTTTTTGAGCCTTTTGTGCCTCTTTGTGGCTAATCCCCGGCGTCGCCCGAGACAAACGCCGCATCTCCAGCACCGTCAGGACCGCAGCGGGTAAATGGCTGATGACCCACAAGGGGGCAAACCAGACCGCGGCGTGAAGCCTGCGCGCAAATAAGAAATAACTGATCCACATGAGCATGTAGCTGACGGCTGCAAAAGCCAGAACACTCGCTCCGGTGAAGTTGTCGATGCCGTGAATCAGTCCGAAGGCAATACCAATCACAGTCAGCAGCGAAACGGCGGCGCTCAGAACGGTGAATCCCATTGACGTTGAGCTATAGCGCCGGCGAACGTTCGTATCCGCAGACCACGACCGCACATCCGCATTGCGCCACATCCATCGAGAACCGTCCGCCTCAAATGTTCGGAGCCCCTCGACTTGATATGCCCACATGCTCCATCCGGATTCGTTCAAGATTCCCGGCAGCCGATTGATACGATTCATCACATCGAACGCTCCGCGATTAACGGTCAGAAATGACGAATCGAACTCGGCGTTCTTCCTTCTTTCGAAGCGGCTCGCGATGCGGTTCATCTGAAGCAGTTGCTCCATCGAGGGCGCAATGATTTGTTGCATAAGCGAAGAGCATCGAACGCCGGGATGAAGAGCGAGCGCGGACACTTCGTTGGATCCCGCAAATTCAACTGCAATTTCAATTGCAAACCGGTCGAGCAAAACATCCGGATCCAGAATGACGAACCAACGGCCGTGCGCGGACGGCTCCGCCGTCTCCAGGGCGCGAATTCGGTCATTATGAGAATCGATGGAGAACGGCGTTCGAACTAAACGAACGGGAATATGCGAGCGCAAGGCACGTACCTCAGCCGCCAACTCGGACAATTGACGGTTCTCCTCGGAGTAGATCAGTACGAGCTCGACGAAAGGATACGATTGCCCAAGAACGGATCGAAGCGTCTGCTCGACCTTCTCGCGCCGGCCGTACATCGGCACAAAGACGCTGATGACGCCGTAAGCGCCCGAAGCGCGACGGGCAATGAAACGGTTCCGGCCGGAGAGTCCAAACCAGGTTTCCAGAAAAACCAGGAGGGTCGCCAGGGCGGCGAGCCAGCAGAGGAAAAGAAGCGGGAACTGAAACCACGCGCCCATACCTCTCTTCTAATTTATCTGTAATAATTTTTCAATCGCTGATACAACTCGCCGGTTGCTTTACAATCCGCCAGACAATAGTGGGCGATTTCATCGAGGCGGCCCTGCTTGAAATAATCCCCAACTTTGCTTCCATTGATGCCGTTTTTAGGGGAATTCACTCCGAAAATTTCGCAGAAAAACTCGAGCGTGCCCTTACGGTAACGCTCGAAATTCGTTAACACTTCGCGGACGTCGAAGTGCCGTTCGGTACTGAACCGGCGGGTATCGAGCAGAATGTCGCGGGGAATGGGAACGCCCATGATCGCGCTGCGGATGTTGATGTACGGGAAGTCGAATGACTTCCCGTTGAATGTCACAAAACGCTGAGGCCGGATTTGTCCGATGTCGGACCAGAAATTCGCCAGCAACTCGCGCTCGTCTGCCTGGCAGTACGCGCGCGACCGGTCCAATTCGAGCCAATACACACCAATGCAGATGATGCGGCCGGTACAGGGATCCAAACCCAGGTTCTCGAGCACTTTGAAACGGTCTTCGTCATTCTCGACATCGAGCAGAATCTCCCGTGCTCGTGCGGAAATCGTCTCGGGGTCCTGCCCAACCGTTTCAATATCGATGACAAGTGTCGCGGGCTGTCCCATAACGCCATTATCCGAGCCCGCCGGACAGGTCAGGGGCGCTTACAATCGAGACGGCGAGGGCCAAAGTCCGGGCCCAGACCTCCGAAATCTTATTAGGATGAGCCGGTAGTCTTCCTCCGGATTTCCTAGCACGATCGGGCGCAAACCCCAGATTTTACATGCCTAACGCAACGATTCACTTGACATGTACAGGCCGAACGATAACCTTGTGTGATGGAGACTGCATTTGAAATGCTGTTTGAATGCTGTCTGTCGCGCCCTTCATCCCCTGTCGCCATGGGCTTCTTAAGTACATGGTTTCTCGGTTATCGGATGCCAAAACATTCTGAGACATCAACTCTCGCTGATGTGCGTTCGCGTTCGGTTACGAGCGGCTCGCATGCATCAAATGGCGATGTGTGAAGTTTCATTCAATTTGCAAGAAAGGAATAAACCATGAAACGAATCTTGAGGCCTGTTTTGCCGTTCATGATCGTTGCTCTTTTCGTAACCGGCGCAATGGCCCAGACTGTTACAACCGGCTCGATCTCGGGTATCGTCTCCGATCAGAGTGGTGCGGCGGTGCCGGACATTACGGTCAGGGCAACCAGCCCCAATCTAATTCAGCCCCAATCGGCAACCTCGGGACCTGACGGCCGATATACGATTCTGAATCTGCCGCCGGGGAAATACACGATTAACGTTGAAGCCCAAAAGGGCTTTGCAAAACTCCAGCAGACCAATGTTGATGTGAATCTTGGAAAGACCTCGCCCGGTGACATCAGGCTTGAAGTGGGAGGCATTCAGGCTGAAGTGTCCGTTACCGCTGGAGCCCCACTAGACGTCGCGCAAACGACGACGGGCAACAACGTATCTACCGACCAATTTTCCAACTTTCCAACGCAGCGTACCGTACAAGGCCTCTACAACATCGCTCCGTCGATCAATCGTTCAGGTTTACGTGACGCGACGGGGCGCGATCGTGATCCGTCAGTCGCCGGCTCGTCCGGACCTGAGAATAATTATATTTTGGATGGCGTCAGCGTTTCGGATCCAGCCCTCGGAGGGGGAGGCGCAAACCTTCCATTTGAATTTATCCAGGAGGTGGAGATCAAAACTGGTGCTTACGGCGCCGAGTACGGAAAGTCGACCGGCGGCATCTTCAACGTCATCACGAAGAGTGGCGGTAACGATATTCACGGCGACGTTTTTGGCTATGGCACATCACAGGGCCTTGTTCGTGCTGTGAAGAATTTTGCGTTTACAGGCCCAGCCGCGAATGGTTTTTCAGAAGCGGATATTGGTGGAGACATCGGTGGACCGATCAAGAAAGACAAACTGTGGTACTTCGCCGCTGTAAATCCGCAATGGCGTACAAATTATTACCTCGCCCAGACGTTCCACACCCCTGTTAACAACAAGGTGACTATCCCGTTTTACGCGGGCAAAGCGACTTGGGCCGTCAACAGCAAAAACATTCTCACGGTATCAACATTCTCGGATTTTACGAAGATTGATGGATTCCTTTCCGCTATCGGTAATTTCGTCACGAACAGCTGCTGTAACGGATTTGGGTCTGACCCGAATGCTTTCCAAGGGAAAGCCGAGAGAGGCGGACACAATTACACGGTTCGGCTGAATTCTACGATTAGCCCGACCTTCGTTGCCGAGATTTCAACCGGACTCCATTTCCAGAGATACAACGATATTCCGCGCGTGAATGACCAGGCTCAAGCTTTCGATAACTTCGCCGTTCTCAGGAATGGTGCAGTCCTTGCTTCCACTCAAACGGGCATCACCACGACGGCTAATAACAATGGAACGGGGTTTGTGGACTACGTCGATGGACGTGGTGGCTCGCTACAGCGTCGATTCTTCCGCGGCTCAGGCTTCAGTACCGGTATCATTACCAACGAAGACCGTAACCGCTATGAATTGAGCGCTCGTCTCCAAAATACGTTCAATAAGCACAATCTGAAGTATGGTTTTGAATGGGGCCGTAATGTATACAACACGGTGAGAACGTCTCCTGGTCCACCGGTGACCTATGGAAACCCCCTTGGGCTCAGCTTCCAAACTCCGGACAATAATGTGACCAACGGTGTCCGTGTGACGAACAATTTCAGCGTTTGCACCGTCCGGGGAAGCCAAATCATTTGTCCTTCCGCAACGGCCGCCGCGGTTTTGAGTTCATTGCCGGGATCTGCTTTGCCGGCTGGGCTCACCGTAGGGCCTTCCGGTACGATCACTGGGACCGAAGCAAGCAACAATCCTTTTTTGGTCCGGCTCAGCACCCGTGTTCGCGATTTTTCATGGAGAGACGGTCGAAAGCAAGCATTGGTCCCCGCCGAGACCTCAACACGAGTCATTAGTAATTACGTTCAGGACGAATGGAAGGTAGTCCGGGATCTTCAAGTTAATGTCGGAATGAGGTGGGACTATCAGCAGGCATACGGCAACGGTGGTGTGAATTACATCAAGTTAAACAGATTCCTCCAAGACGCGCAACCGCGCGTAGGCGTCGTGTGGGACTTTACACGAAAGGGCAGAGGCAAGTTCTTTGGCAACTTCTCGCGCTATCTCGAGACACCAATTCCCCTGGATGTCAACATTCGTTCAGGGAGCAGTGACGTGCAGATCGACAAAAATTTCAACGTGAACAGGTGGAATGCTCCTCCGGGTTCCACGATTGTTCCAGGAATTCGCGCCAATCTTACCGTGGGGGCCGTGAATCTGGGTCACGATGCCACTCCGATCGATCCGGGCCTCAGGCCTCAGACCGTCAACGAATGGACAGCGGGTCTGGACTACGAAGTTGTGAAGGATTTCGTTCTGGGAGCGCGAGGCATCTATCGCGCCCAAGTGAACGTGATCGAAGATGGTTCGTTTGATGACGGTGACACCTATTTCCTCTTTAATCCCGGACGCCGCGGTCACGGTGAAACGACTGAGGACAAGGCGTGCGCCGATCCAGCGATAGGATGTTTCGGACATGCTCGGCGCTACTACAGGGCCGTGGAATTCACGGCTACCCGGCGATTCACGAGCAACTATCAGGTCATCGCCTCTTACTCGTACTCGAGCTTGATCGGCAATTACGAGGGCCTCTTCCGCAACGACAACGGCCAATCGGATCCCAACATCACTTCGCTGTTCGATCTCGTGAGCCTGCTCAAAAACATGTACGGTCGTTTGCCGAATGACCGGCCGCAGCAGTTCAAAATCAACGGCAGCTATAGGACACCGTGGAAATTCCTCGTCAGCGGAAATTGGTATATTCAGTCGGGTACCCCGTTCAGCCAATTGATCCCGCATCCCGTTTACGGAGATAACGAAGGATTCGGCATACCCAGAGGAACGGCCATTGTTCCGACCGTTGCCGCATCCCAACCAGGATTCCCCAATGTCGTTGACAGTATCGGAAAGAACCGAACGCCAGTAACTTGGAATACAGATCTGGGTGTTTATTATCCAGTCAAGGTTGGCGAGGGGCGCGAACTCCGGTTGCAAGCGGATTGGTTCAACGTCTTCAATCAGCAGCGAGCCGTTACACTTGATCAGACATTTTTGATCAACAGCGGCATCACCGGTGTGCCGCCAGTGAGCAATCCATTTTATGGAGCCGCAATCCAAGTTCAGCCTCCTTCCCAATGGAGGTTTGGCGCGAGGTTCAGCTTCTAAAAAACTCGCAGTTTAGTTACATTTGGGGAGAGCGCGATGGCAGTCGCGGTTCTCCCCAAATTTTTATATGAGCGTATTGCTTCTGATTATTTTGTGTGTCCTCTCGCCGGAAGCAGCCCGGGCACAGGGAAGTGGCATTTCACCCACCGGCACCGGAGGCACTCACGTCATCCAAGGGCACGTGTATCTACCTTCAGGTCGCCGAGCGGAAAACGTACAAGTCAAACTCCAAAGCTTTGGAGCCGGCGAACTTTCGGTAATGTCTTCCGGTAACGGCGAATTTACGTTCCACTCGCTGGTTCCTGGCCGTTATAACGTAGTGATCGATGCAGGCGAAGACTATGAACGAGCCGAAGAAAGCGTCTTTATCGATACGGACGTCAAGATCTCGGGAATATCTACACCGAGTTCTCGTCCTTATACGCTTGTTATTCACCTGCGCCCGAAGCCGAAGGCAAGGGAAGACAAGCCTTCGGTGATTGATGCGGCGGCGGTTGCAGAAGTTCCGGAAAGTGCACGTAAGCTTTACGAAAAAGGGTTGGATTTCGCTCGAGGCGGCGATTCGAAGAAAGCCATTGAAAACCTGAGGTCCGCTATCTCGACGTTTCCATCTTTTCCTGCAGCACTGGACGAACTCGGCGTTCAATACTTGAAAACGGGTCAGGCAGACAAGGCGGCGGAATCGCTGACAGCCGCCGTGAAGCTTACTCCCGATGCGTTCCGCCCAAATTTGAATCTTGGAATTGCGCTGCTGGAGATGAAAAGATTCGAGGCCGCCGAATCCAAGTTGAAGACCGTAATCCTGGCAAGTGCTTCCTCGCCTGCGGCTCATATGTATCTGGGTATCGCGCTAATCGGGGAAAAGAAATCCGCTGAAGCTCAACTCGAACTGGAAGCTGCTGCCAACACCAACTCCCTTGAAGTTGCCAAGGCACACTACTACTTGGGTGGAATCTACTGGGCAAACCGTGAATACGGCCGCGCCGCAGACGAGCTTGAAACGTATCTAAAGCTCGTCCCTAAAGCTCCGGAGGCCGATAAAGTTCGGCAAACGATTAAGGAACTTCGCAGCAGGCATTAGACCTCTACATCTTTAAACTCAGTCCGCCATCCACCGTGAGCACTTGTCCCGTTATATAATTGTCCGGCTCGAGGAAGAACAAGATGGCGCGAGCGACGTCTTCGGGGCGCCCGAATCGAGGGATGACTTTCTTCTCGATGAAGGAGTCATATTTTCCGCTTTGAACGCTTTGCTCGGCCATTCCCGCGTTGTTGACTCCCGGGGCGACAACATTCACCCGGATTTTCCACTGCTTTGCGAGAATTCGCGCCGTGTGGGTGAGCGCCGCTTTGGCCGCCGCGTATGTTGTACTGCCGGAAAAAACTGTAGTGGCTTGCATGGTCGAGATGAAGACGATGGCGGCGTCGCGATCACCGGCAGCAGCGGCAAAATCACGCGCAAGCAATACCGGCCCGATGAAGTTTGTTCGCATCGATTCGATCAGATCTCGCTCGGTTGCTTTCTCGATCGGAATGCGCGCCGGGTTTCCAACGAGCGGTACGAGACCGTATAGCTCCCCTGCGACTTCTGCTCTATGGATAAGCTGCTGGCGAACGGAGGCATCGAGAATATCGCCGGCTACGAGTGGAATGGTAACGCCGTACTTCTCTGAAAGCCTCCTCCCGGCGCCTTCAGCGCGCTCGCGGTTGCGGAGATACCCGATGACGGGTATGGCACCCGCCTTGGCGAGGCCTTCTGCGACAGCGGCTCCAAGGCCCCCCGAACCTCCCGCAAGGATGACAGCCTTACCTTTTATGGCGTGCCCCCTAGATGAATGGTGGCAATGAACCTTGGATCGATGGATTTACCAGCGAGTGGTTCGAGCTCCTCGCGCAGTTCCTGCCACCAACGTTCCGCGAACGGACGGATCGCCTTCGGAATGTCGATCGCCGGCAGGGTGACGCCGGCAGCCAGGAATCGTTCCAATTCAATGACCTTGACGGGAATTGCGCTGAAATTTCCGTTGACAGCGAACTGCACGGTAGCGGTATTGAAGGTTTTAGCGAGCGATTCGCGAATGGCAGGAAATGACTGAACAAACACTTCGACCATGCCAACCAGTTCGTCCAGGCGCAGGCGTGCCCGCTCGACGTCGGCTATGGACTGGAAATTCCGGTAGCGGCCGTTTTCGGCGAGCAGCGGCTTGAACCGGCGTAGTCCTTCAATGAATTGCTGATCGGATTCGTCGAGCATCGAGACCCGAAAGCCGCGGATACCCGCCAGCCGGTCCGCTTCGTCGCGCAAACGCGCCACCTGATCGAAACCAATTTTAAACACCGTCTGAATGTAATTCTTGCGGAGCACATCGGGCGCGATTTCTGGCTTGCCGCCAGTTAGACGCTCGAGCCCGATCGTCAGGAAATCCCGCATTTCCTCGAGCGCCGGCCGAATGCCTTCGAGTTCGCCAAGATTCACGAGATTTGCCGAAAGAATTCGATTGCCAAGGGCCGTCAGTTCCTGCGCAAAACGATCGGACTCTGCCGGATCGGTAATTTGTTCGAGAGCCTTCGTCAGAAAGGCGCCGCCCAGCAGGGAATCCGCAAAAACAGCCGGCAGGTTGCCCGGATTTTCTTCTCCGGCAATTTTCTCGACTTCGGGTTTGCGATCTCCCGGCGGGTGGCTCTGATCCAAGCTGCTTGTCGCATAAATCGACAGTGCGTCGTAGTAGTCGACGAAACCGTGTGCTTCAAGCCGGCGGTTCTTGTTGTCGTAAGCCGTTTCTTCAAGCTCGACGCGCGTCGTGTAGCGAACCTTCGCCAAAATCTGTGTCCCAAGGTTTGGGTTGTACTTGAAAAGCGCATCCAGGATCAGCATACCAATCGTTGTGGCTTCGCCTTGGTCGAGAGGTTCGACGCTGTAACGATTATCAGGCGTGAAGATCAATTGCGTACCCGTGGGTGGATCGTCGCGATCGATTTCGTAGACATGAACGAGGTCCTTCAAGAACAGTGAAATGAGCGTATCGTCGATTCCGGAAATTGCCTTCATCGTTTCTTCAGGCCCAGCCTGAATGAATGCGGCAACCCATTCCATGAACGGCTTTCGCACAAACGTATCTTTGCGCCAGCAGTCCAGATCGATAAAGCCTCGGACCTGCTTTCCCGAAACCAGCGGCAGGAGATCGAGACTGTCGGCCAAGCCGACATGCTTAACCGTAAAAAAGATTTCCTCAAACGATGCAGCCTTTACGGCCTGCGCGGCATCCGGCCGCGCCAGAAACTCGTCGAGCTGTTCCTTGTTCTCGACCCTTAGCGCGGAGCCGGTCAACGGACTGAGCATCTCATTCGGCATATGACAGAATTATAGGCATGTCGCTCGAAGGACGGATTATCGAATTCCTCGACGCGGAAGAACTGCGCGTCGGTTATGTGAGAAAGCAGGAACGCGATCGCCTGCACTTGATCGATCCGCGCGGGCGCAATCTGACGGTTCACGGGGATCGTGTTGTGGTCGTGCACCGTCCGGCAAGTGAAATGGAATTTCCTGCGCTCGCCCGCCAAATCTCGGAGAAAGTTGCCGCCCGCCAGTCCGAGGTTGACGTCGAATTGCTGTGGCAATCGCTCGGAACGAAGCAAGGCGAAATGGACCCGGCCGAACTGGCGGAGTTGTTTTTTGCCGAAACGACACCAGAGGCCGAGTCTGCGGTCTTTCGCGCGCTTTCGGAAGACAATCTGTTCTTCAAGCGCAGAGGCGCGCAATTTCTACCCAAAACCGAGGAGCAAGTCTCCAGCGAGCGGACACGCCGGCAACGTCAAAGGGAACGGGAAGAATTCCGGGAACGCGTTCTGAAGATCCTCGAACAAATCATGAAAAAGAACTCTGGGATTCCGGAAGAATCGATTGTCATCCTCGATCGCATCCAGAATTGGCTCAGGTATCGGACCGGCGATGAAATCGGTACGATCCTGGAAGAGATCGCCGGCGCCGCTAAAGCCCGCGACACTGCATATGACATCCTGTTGCGCGGCGGCCGCGTGGACCCATCGTTGGACCGGTTTCTGGTCACCGCAGGTATTGAACCCCACTTCTCGCCTCAACTCCTGGAGGCGGCTGAGCAGCTCCCAGGCTATACGCATGTTTCCAGCCGGGTGGACTACCAAGACGCAGCGGCTTTCACGATTGACGACGAAGATACGCGCGAAGTCGACGATGCGCTCACTCTGCGATGGGAAGGAGATGAAATTCTGGTCGGCATCCACATCGCCGACGTTTCCGCCTTCGTCACGAAGGGAGATCTTCTCGATGCGGAAGCAGCGCGAAGGTCTTCGACGATTTACCTGCCATCGATAACAGTTCGGATGTTTCCCGATCGCCTGTCCACGGACCTCGCAAGTTTGCGGGTGGGCGTGCCTCGGCCTGCCTTCACAGTGGAGGTGCGATTTGACAAGCAAGGAAACCGCATCGGCTATCGCATCGCGCTGTCTACGATCCAGGTCCAAAAGCGGCTCTCCTATAATGAGGCGGATCAGATTATAGAAACCGATCCTGTCCTTTGCGCGCTTCGCCAGCTTGCGAAACAGTTGCACGACGCGCGGTCAAAGCGAGGCGCTATCACGTTCCGCCGTCCTGAACTGAAGATCCGCGTGAGAGGTGATGAGATTGAAATCACGAAGATCAATCCGAACTCCTCCTCGCGTTTCATCGTGAGCGAAATGATGATTCTTGCGAACGGACTCGCGGCGGATTTCGCATCGCTGAATAGCATTCCCGTGATCTATCGGACGCAAGAACCCCGCGAAGCATTGGCGTTTGAACGATTGAGAAAGACCTTCAAGCGTTCCCGGCTGTCGCTCACGCCGGGATTACACTCGGGTCTTGGTCTCAGCGCGTATACACAGGCGTCATCGCCTATCCGGCGATACGCCGACCTGGTCACTCAGCGCCAGTTCACCGCGATGCTCACCGGTGTTCCAGTACCATACGGCCGGGAGGAACTACTGCAAATTCTTGCTACCGCTGAGGCGGCAGAACAAGAAATCAGGACCATCGAAGATCGCTCGACGAACTATTGGCTGTTGGAATATTTGAAACGATACAAGAGAGAAGAGCCGCTTGCCGCAGTAGTTCTGGATCAAAAAGGAAATATCGAACTGCAGGACTATTACCTGCGCGGCAAAGTTTCAGGTGCGGTGAAATTACAGCCGGGCGAAACCATCAATGTCCGGATTGAAACAATCGATCCCGGCAAGGGAGACGTACGGTTCCGTATCCCCTCCTAAGTTAGGAGGGGTGGCGAGCGAACGAAGTGAGCGAAGACGGGGTGGTTCTTTTGGCAACCACCCCGCCTCGCTGCGCTCGGCTCCCCTCCTAACTTAGGAGGGGAGTTACGGTGCTTCCATGAAGAATCCTCTCGACAATTTCGATTACCGCGTCCAGTGCGATGACTTTTTCGTGTACGAGCTCGGCCGGCTAGTCGAGGAGGATCGTGCCTCATTCGATGATGAAGAATTTCGGAGGCTTGTCGATGCCGGTATCCATGAGCACGTCGAGAGGCGTCTAGACATCCGGGCGGAGATTGCCGCACGCCTCCGTAAATTGCGATCGATGCCCGTACGAGTGTTGCAGTTCGTCGAAGATATTGAGGCTCCGTTACGCGACGTTCCAACGATCATTCAGAGTTACACGGCTTACCTTATCCGGACACTCGAGCAATGTGCGGATGAGAAACCCGATGAGAAAATCGAAGCTGCTGCGGATCTGTTGCTGGAATCTCCGGAAGACGGCTCTGCCGCGGAACGAGCTATAGAGACTTTAGGATCTATTCAATCCGCCATAAGCGCGCGCGTTCTGGCGCACGTTATTTCCGAGCCAATACTTGAAGAAGACCTCGAGGTGAAAGCCTATACCTATGTGCGTGCGATGTGGCCGCTGCCTCGTCCATACATCTTCTACTCGCTGAAGCCGCACGCGCACGAGGACATTCCGTTTCGGTGGTTTCAGCTCTTAATCGACTGCCGCGAAGCTTCTGCGGTTGACCGCATTCTGGAGGAAGTTCTCGCGCATGCGAAGCATCCCGATTATCGCGAGGATCTGCTGGCTCTCGTCGAGCTTCTCGCCGAGGCGCAAGATCCGCAAACAGAAGAGAAACTTTTGAAGGTTTTCAACAGCGAGGAAACCTCGCGCGCTGCGTGCGAGATTTTAGAAGGGTTCTTAAAAAGGAAACAAACGAAAACGCAAAAAGGCACGAATATCGCAGATCCGTGGGCAAGCCTGGAGCGTCTCTACAAGGCAAATAAGAAATACCTCGCAGCCGCCAGACTGTTCGAATCGGGCGACAAAGCCGCAGCCAACCGCAAACTGGATGAATTATTGCGCGAGCAGCCGGATTATCCCTTCGCGCTCATGCTGAAAGCGTTGACCTGAGGGTATTGGAGATTGCAGGTTGGAAATTGCTGGATTGTTTCATCCGAAAAAATTTCCAATGAGCAACCTCCAGTCTTGGAATTTACAATACTTAGTAGTCACTACACGACTTGAAATACGAGCACTTGGGGCACACCAGCTTACATTTCTGTTCGTCCAGTTGTGCCCCACAGTTTGGGCAGGTACGTTCGATTTTCTCCACCTGTGATTCGTTACATGTGCCGGTCGTCATGCGGCTTGTCGTCCTGTTGTTCTTTTCCGAAATACTCCGCGAGGTGACCGAGAATGGTTGCAGCATCAAAAGGCCGGCCTTCAAACGTTGTGATGCATCGGGACCGGCGCCAACCATTGCCCCGCTTCACGCCGACGATGATGTATTCGTCGAAAAATCCGCTTTCTTTAAGAAATCGGATTGCGGATTCTGGGGTGAATTCATTAGACCGGAATTCGCACACGCTGATGAGATCGCGAAGACGATCCGCCTGGTCCGATTCTGCCATTTCCAGGAAGGGATCCAGCCCGTGGACTTCGCATTTTACAGGCGGCTCACCATCTTGAGACAGTCCTTCAAGCTGCGCCTTTACGAATTCGCCCAGAGCGCAATCCTCAAATCCTTCGATCACCGGCCCCGTTCTAAGATTCGTCAGAAAGAACACCCCGCGCCTAGGTATGACGCGTCCGGTTTCATCCACCTCACCAAGTAGAGCAGCCTCTTCCACCGACGGCAAACATAGCGAGAGCGGGCGAATCGTTGACTTTCGCGGCGGATCTTGGGGATTGAAAACGTTGTTCCGGATGCGAAATCGTAACTCGACCATCTATTGCCTCCTCGACGTTTTCCAACACAACTACTTGTGTTATCACGCGACTACCGGACAGATGTGGTCCAATTTCGATTAACATAAACGTGATGACCACGTTTACCGGCGTCGAACTCAAGCTGGTTCGCAAGCTGGCCGCCGAGCCGCCGTTGACCGTGTTGCAAATCAAGCAGGCATGCCCCATCCATTCTGTCTGTAATCCCCTACCCGTGTTCAGGATTTATAAAATCGATGATGCTTCGTTCGAAGCACAGTGGAATGGATATCACGAGAGCGGTCCCAAACAAATATTCCGGTTTGCCGATGCAGCGTGAGTGCCGACCATTCCCCTCCTCGCAGAGGAGGGGAGGCGCGACAGCGTAATAGAAGCTGGCACGCCGGGGTGGGCGCGAAGCGCGACCCCGATAGGGCGAAGCCTCACGCGAAGCGCGAGCCCGATAGGGCGAAGCCTCAATCGAAGTTCGGCCCGAACATTTTGCCGGGCTGACCACCCCGTCTGCGCTCGGCGCAGACTTCGCCCTGTCGGGCTCGCGCTTCGCGCCCTCCTCTGCGAGGAGGGGAATGTTGCTTAGCCGGCGTAGCCGGTCTTCGCCCTAATCTTCACCTCGCGACCCAGCACTTCGACGCGAATGTGATGAAACCCAGCGCGGTGGGGCACGTAGTAGCCAAGGTAATATTGCTGTCCGAGTTCGGTCCGGATTTCCTCGAGAACGGGCGCAATTGCAACTTGCTTCGGAACGTAAAGAGTGCGGCCACCGCTGATCTCAGAAAGAGATTCCAGCGTGTGCGAATCGACCAGCACGGCGGACCCGATCGCCACGAAGTACAGTAGAACCGCGGACTCCTGGATCTCTTGAACGACCCGAGCATGCGTAATAGTGCTGCCGTTGTCGTTCCCGTCGGTAAACGCAATGAGAGCCTTTCGAGGACGATCGGATTTTTCGACCTTCTCCATCGAGTACAAAAGGCCGTCGTACAATGACGACGTTCCCCAAGCCCGTAACCCCGCCAAACTCTCTTCCAGGTGCTTCGCCGGCTGCTTTGAGGTATGAAGCAGCTTCACTGTTGTTCCGAATGAGACGAGAAAGAAATCGTCAGTCTTAGGAAGTGTTCGCGTGAAATCGCGGACGCCGCGCCTCATATAAGGAATAATGTCGACCATACTGCCGCTCGCGTCCATGAGCAGACCAATCGAGGACTCGACCTTGTCCTGTTTTTCGAAGACCCGCACGTCTTGCAGTTGATTGTCGTCGTAGACGCGGAAGTCCTCCTTCGACAGATCCGTGACGAAATTGCCTCGATCGTCCTTGACCGTCGCAAAGACGTCGACCAGGTTGACATCGACTTTCAGGGTTTGGCCGAAGATGACGGAAGAGAGCAGACACACAACTATTGTAAATTCCAAAATTGGAGGTTGTTTCATTGGAGATTTTTTCGGATGAAACAATCCAGCAACTTCCAATTTACAATTTCCAATAGTTTCTTCTCTCTCAACTTCCCTCCTGAACCTCCCGGTATAGACGGTAGATCGCGGCGTTCGTTGAAAGAATTCGGGTTCCTTTTGCAAGAACCCTCAGCGCGTCGCGCTTGCGGCCGGCGTCTTTATAAATGTTAGCAAGTTTCAGGTAGACATCGGGATCACGATCGAACGCGTACTTGACAAGGTACTCATATTCTTTTGCGGCGCTCTCCATGTCTTTTTTCTGTTCGAAAACGCGCGCCATTCGATAGTGTCCCCAATATACGTACGGATCCACGGTGAGCGCGGTCTCCAACGCGCGAATCCCTTCATCCAATTGCTCTGCAGCCAGCCGGTAGTCTCCAAGCATTGCCCAAAAGTGGCCGAGCGAAGTGGGTTCGGTTGCCACGAATTGTTGCATCCAGTTGGCAGCCTCGCTCCAAGATTGGTCCTTTGCAGCCATCTCCGCCAACTTCCGCAACGGCAGCGGACGCTTTGGATCGATTGTCGCGGCCATCTCATAGTGCTGTTTTGCGCTCTCCGATTCGCCAAGACTTTCGTTGAGAATCCCCCATAATTCCTCTTTCTCCGCCATGAACGAACTTCCTGGCTTCATCTGCGAGTCGGCTTCCCGCAACGCATCCGCGGCGCGATCGAGAGTTCCGGAATCCAGATTCAATTTTGCGATTGCAAGCTGTAGGGAGGCTTCCTCCTTTCGGGAGACTTGTGCAAGCAACGCCATGGACTGGTTCGCAAGATTCGACCGCTTGAAGTGCAGAAACGGATCGATCATGCCGTAGTAGGCGCTTTCCGGATCGGAAATCTCTGCGCCGTAAGGCGTCAGACCATCTTTCGACTGATACAACAGATCGATGTTCAAGTCACGTGTGTCGGAAAAAAGTTCGCGTGGCGCATGGAATTCCAGAAGCGGGTGATCGTCGGTGTTGCGCCGGGCCTTCGACGCAAACTTACGAACGGTCTCCGTCGACATCACGTAATAAGCCAGCAGTCCTTCCGCGTGTTCGCTATGCAGAAAGTTGCGAAAATCGCGGGTCATCGCGGGATCGGACTTCACCGTCCTCTCGAGCCTCGCCGCGTCGAGCTTTGGCGGTTGGCGCGATCCGATGACGATTAGATCCGAATCGGTCACCCAAACGGATACTTCTGGAAACTTCCGTTGGACTTCGTAAAGAATCATCCGGAGATCTTCGGGATCGAGTTCGTACAGTTGGATCCACTGTGCAAAGACGCCATCAGGTTTTAAGACCTGGACCGCACGGTCGTAAAACTCCGCAGTAAATAGGCTGGCAACGCCTGCGATCCATGGATTGGATGGTTCGGAGATGATGACATCGTACTGTTTGCGCGTGATGTTCATGTAATTTCGCGCATCATTGAAGATCATGTGGAGCTTCGGGCTTTCGTAGCTTCTTCGATTGATCTCCGAAAACCACGGAGCGGCGGCGAACACTGCCGGTTCGATCTCAATGCAGTCGATATCGGCGACCTCTTTAATACCCGCAACTGCCCCCACCGTAACTCCAGAGCCATAGCCAATAACGAGGGCCGATTGCGGATTGGGATGATAAAAGACCGGAAGCCATCCCACCGCCAATTGCGTGATCATGTCGTCGCGGTTCGAGGCATCTACTTTTCCGTTCGTCCGCAATGCCATGTAGTTCTCGCCCTTGCGGACCGAAATTGTCGCGTTGTTGCCTTCTTTGAAATAGACCACGTCAGTGTCTTCGTAATGCTCACTGATGGTCAGTTCCGGCCGGGATTCGAACGCGTGCGAATAAATGAGTACTCCGCGATCCATGATGTCCGGCTTCCAGAACACGCCGCCTCGCATGGCCAGGGTCGCGACGATCAGCAGTCCAACGGCTACGGATTGCGCGATACGCGATGTCTTCGCCTCCGCCAACAACAACAGCGCCATCGCGGCATTGAAGAAGAGTCCGGCAAGTATGGTCCGTTCGGTCCCGATAGCAGGCATCAAAACGAAACCGGCAAAAAGCGATCCGGCGATAGCCCCGATCGTATTCAAGGAATAAATATTTCCGATACTCCTGCCCAGAATGATGAACTTGCTGGAATATAACTGGCTCGCGATGGGGAACGTCGCTCCCATGCACAGCGTTGCCAAGATCATCAAGCCAGCGGACAAGACGAACTGGATCACCAGGACCGCCGGAAACGAATAGTAGAAGGCGCGAATCAAGGCGATCAGTACGTTGGGCGCGGCAAGGTAACCGATTAAAAAAACGAGGCCGCCAATCGCGATGCCAAGCTGCAACAAACCCAGCAATCGAAGTGTCACTGCGGGTTTCCGGCGTCCAACGATCGAGCTCCCCAGTGCGATGCCGGTGAGAAAGGTTACCAGCATGATCGAAAACGCATACGTTGAACTGCCGATTACGGCCGAGAGTGCTCGCGTCCAGGACACTTCGTACATCATCGCGACGAACCCCGACACCGCGAGCGTGACAAGAACGAGCCTGTCGGCTGTTGGATTTGATGGCCTCTCCCCCTGGGAGAGGCCAGCCGAAGGCCGGGTGAGGGTCTCGGTCTCGACGGATGCTTCCTTTATCCCCGACGTCCACACGGCAAACAATCCAATCGCGACATTGACCGTCGCGATTATCAAAGTCGTTCGTGTGTTACCGATTCCTGGAATAAACACGAGAGCAGCCGCTATTGTCCCGGCAGCCGCACCGAATGTGTTCAACGCGTACAGAACCCCGACTTTGTTTTCCACCTGATCGACGTTTTCAGTAAAAAACCGCGTCAGGACCGGCAGTGTCCCCCCCATCAAAAATGTTGGAGTGAGTAAAACGGCGAAGCTCGTAGCGAAACGAACGAAAACGGCGCCTGCGGGAACCGAAGACACCGACGGCGCGACGGCCCAATAGAACGTATCCAAAACGCGAAAAATTAACGGAACAAGGGCAGCAGAAAGTCCGATGCCGATCTCCAGCAAACCATACATGCGTAGA
>QHWY01000126.1 GCA_003223875.1 Acidobacteriota bacterium
GTCGGCGAGATGAAGACGATCCGGCCTTGCCGCCGGGCAAGGTTGGAACCGTAGGGCAGTTCGATCTGAACCATTTGACCGAGTTTCAAGACAGGCAGATCGGCTTCATACACTTGGCCGAGAACCCACACGCCGGAAAGATCCACGATCGTGTACAGGTCCATTTCCGGAGTGACGTATCTGCCGTGATGGTAAGCCTGCCGGTCCGTCACAATTCCAGTGACCGGTGAATGTATGGCGAGAGCGCGCTTGACTTCACCGCGTTCTTGAAGGGCTTGGATTTCTTCCGGACTGATGTCCCAGAGCAAGAGCCTCTGTCGCGCGGCTTCGAGGAGATTATTGGAGCCTCCGGCAACCCACGGAAACGCGCTGTCCTTCAGAAGCGCATTGGATTTGAGTGCAAGCAAATACTCTTGCTGCGTTGCGAGAAGATCCGGGCTGTAGATCGTGAACAATGGTTCGCCTGCCTTGACAGGCTTCCCCACGTAATCCGCGAAGACTTCCTCGATGAAGCCCGAGACTTTCGTGTGGATATGCGTGATCTTCGTTTCGTCGTATGCAACTCTACCGACGGTTCGGATTTCTTTGGTAAGCGATTTCATTTCGGCAGTCGCGGTTTTCACCCCAATCAGTTGCTGACGTTCCGGCGCAATGTAGATCTGCCCAACGCCGGAGCCTGCGCCGGGGAGAGGATTTGACGGAGTGTTGCCCGACGGCATCCCGGCCATTGCGTTGTCTGCCTTCAGAGGACTCGTGCCATCCGCCGCAGCCGCGTTGCCTGATGATGATCTCTTGCTGTACAGGTAAAGACTCGTCAACACGACAGCGACGACTAAGATCAACAAGATGAGCCAACCTGTTCGGGGTCTGCGTGGCGGCATTGGCTCGGGCCGCTCGGTCGATTGATTGATGTCTTCTGTCATAACCCATTCCTCTTGGTCCGGCTACGGACGAATAGAGATCAGTTCGACTCCCACGAGTGGCTCCAACGCTGCGAGCGCTTGCTCGTGTTTCGTCAACTCCTGGTAATACTGCATTTCATAATTCAACAACGTGATCGCATTGTTGAGCAGCGTCAGGAAATCGACGTTTCCCACTTCGTAGCCTGATAGGGCCGATTCCAATGCCGTCGACGACTGCGGAATGATTCCGGATTGAAAGAGAGCCAAAAGCTTTTCACTCGTCATGGCTGTGAAGTACTTGTCTTTTGCTGCGAAAACGAGATCCTGGCGCGCCGCCTGATAGTTTTCGCGGGCTTCCTGAAATCGGGCTTGAGCTTCTTCCACACCGAGACGTTGCTTCCGGCCAAAATAGACCGGCAGTTTTATTTCCGCTGTCGCCATGTAGTAATCCGGAAATCCCGATGCGGTGTGCTGCCATTGGAACGCGACATTGAAATCGGGCCGGTATTCTCTGCGAGCGCGGTCGATGGCCACGGCCCGGCTCTGCACCATTGCTTGTTCGGATTGAAGCCGTGGCGATCGGTTTTCGACGATTTGAAGAATCGAGTCCAACTGGAGCGGCATCGCCGTTTGTCGAATGTCGGAGGGCCTGCCGAGCGGGACCTCGGAATTGAGCAAGGAACGAATACGCGCTTCGGTAATCAGTTTTTTCTGTTCGAGGAGTTCCAATTGTTGAGCGAGTCCCGAAACTTCAACCTGCGCTTTCAGCACGTCCGGCTGTATCCCTTTGCCTACGGCGTATCGTGCTCTAGCGATCTGCTCGAGCCGATCCAAGAGATCGCGGTTCTTCGTGGTGATCTCGATGGATTTCGTTACGAAATACCAGTCGTAATAGGCTGTCTTTAATTGTGATGTCTTCTCTAGAACGATCGATCGATAATTCTGCCGTTCGCTGTCCGCCTCGCGCTCCGCTTCCTCCGCGGCGAGTCCGAGTTTTCCTGGAAACGGGATTTCCTGTGCGAACCCGATTCCGCGATATGCGAACTCGCTGACATGCAATCTGGAAAACGGCTGCCCCACGCCAACATTCGCCAGTGTCAGTTTCGGTTCGGGCAGAGTTCCGACCTGTGACGGCCGCTTCGTTGCGGCTTCGAACCGAAATCGAGCCCCGCGGATTTCCGGATTATTCTTTTCAAGTTCAGCAGTCAGTTCTTGAAGCAACGTCACGCGCGGTTGCTCCTGCGCAAATACCGTGCCGGCCAGAACCGTGCCCATCAGACATATCGCAACAACAATAGCGAGTCGGTACATTTGTCCTCCTCGAAGGACCGGAATTAAGTGGGCGATGGAACAGTAGAGAGAAAAGACCGGAATTACCCGGTGTGAGGAATCAGATCAGGAGAGGTGTGTTTAAGGCCTTGGGAGCGCCTGGCGGCGAGGGCGACTTTGCGTCAGTCAAGAAGTAAGCCGCGATCTTCACAATCGGGCCAGCGAATGCTTCGGTCGGAAAGTCAACGTAGCTCACTGAAGGCTGTGAAATCGACTCTTGTGTTGCCGCCTGAAGGTACTTCGCAGGAGCAACGGGCGTTGCGCAGCATGAATCCATCTGCTCTGTGGCAGCGAATGGGCAATCCGCTCGGATGCAGCATTCAGCCTCTTTCGCATCCGCAAATAACAAGTTGACGCAATCTCCTGAATTCACCAGGAGAACCGCGAATCCGAGGATCACGCTGATTGGTCTCAATAGACTCATCGCTATATAAGGTGGACCTAGAGCGCCAGGAAAGTCAAGTCCCGTTGATAACGCTTAATTAAAACCCAAACCGAAGGCCGCCGTTGATGACGCGGCCATCCAGGGGAGCCCATTCATCCACGGTCCATTGCCCATCAAAGCTGCGGGCCGGCCGAAGCAGCGGATTGTGCTTGGTTTGGCGGACGTTCGCAAGATTTTCAGCGTTTACGAACAGCCGCACACGTCCGAGTCGCCGTTCCACGAGAACGCCGAACAACCAGTATGGAAGGCTGCTGGCTCGATACGGATTATCGTCGAGTCTTTGCACACCCGTATAGAACGCTTCGATTCCAATTCGTCCCCATTCTTCCCTTTCCCATGTGCCCACGATTCCCGCCGTGTGTTTTGGTGTCAACGGCACAAGCTGGCGATCGAGTTTCTCTCGATCAATTTCGGTCGAATGAACGAATGTGTGCGTCAAGACGAGACCAAAGTCGCCGCGGTGAAAGCGGGCCAGAAATTCCGATCCCATTGTTCGCGTCGGCTCACGCACGTTAACGATTTCCAATGCGTCTGGCGCACTAGAGGAACGGCTCAACATGATCGGATCATGGATAACGGAGCCAAAGACTGTTCCATTAAGTTCGAGATGCGAACTAGTCCAGCCCAGATCGCCTGACGCGCTCCATGCACGCTCACGTCGGATGTTTTTCAAAGGCATCAATTTCGATAATCCAACCGCTTCGGTCTGCTCGGTGAACGGCGTCGGCGCGAATACACCTGTCCCGCTCGAGAGACGAGCTGTGAACTTGTGAGGCAATCGAAGCAGGGCGGAAAGTCGAGGGTTCAGGAAAGCGCCATATTTGTTGTGCAGGTCGACCCGGCCGCTCGCAGACACCGTTACTCCTGAAGCGACCAGATATTCGTCCTGCGCAAAAAGCGCAGGGACGACGTAGGTGTAATTCAAAGCCGGCACCTCACGCGACCGATACACGTCCGCTTGCAACGCGGATCCGGCAACCCAGGTATGGCTTTTGGCCGTTCCGCTAATTGCCGTTTCACCGAACCATGTTGCGCTGCGATCTCTTTCGAGCACTTCTCCGAACTGATGCCGGTGCGACTGTGTCATGACAGATCCGCGAACCGACACAGGATGATTTCCTGCAAGAAACCGTCCGACCACGCCGCCATCGAAACGCTCGGTACTCAGTTCTTCCGGGAAGTGATGACCATCCGGTACTGTGGCATTGCCGATAGTTCCGCCCTTGCGATCCTCGGTCATCGCCCCAAATGTTGCAAATACTGAACGTCCGTTCCCGTTGTCCCAAAACAGCCGAGGCCGCAGATCCAGGCGCCGATAGCTCGGGATGTTCGCCCAGCCGTCCCTGTCGATATCCTTTTGCTCCTGAAAGTGCGCTCCTCCGAGCATCGTGTAGCCAAAACCGTTTTGCGGCGGCTCTGCGAACCAGAACGCGGCGTCCTTGCCGCCACGCGAGGTTGTGTTCAGTAACATTTGACGTTCACTCTTCGAAGGGCGGCGGGAAACGAGATTGATGACACCACCCAAAGCGGAAGGACCGTAAAGGGCGGACGCGACCCCCTTGATGATTTCCACCTGGCCGATGTCGAGAGGAGGTATCTGCAGGAGTCCTATCGATCCCGTCTGCCCGCCGTACAACGGAAGTCCATCGGATAGCAACTGAGCATAACGCCCTCGCAGCCCTTGCACTCTGACATTAGCTGCTCCCAACGACGGTGAAGTGACCTGCACACGAAGGCCGCTCGTCTCATTCAGCAGCATGGCGATGTCGCCTGGGGTCATGAGAGCTTTCTCTTCAACCTCTTCCTGGTTGAGAACCTCGACGCGTAACGGTTCGTCTTCGATGCGGGTTTCCGTACGAGTCGCTGTAACCGTGATTTCTTGTTTCAATACAGCTTCCGCCTCCAGATCGACCATCACACGAGTCGTCCCAGATTCGGGAACTACCGCTTCTGTTGTTTGCGGTTTGAACCCATATCGTTCGACTCTCACCTCTACCGCGCCCGCCGGGACATCAAACGCCGCCTCACCGCTTGCGTTTGTAAGAATCGTGTGGTCGCCTACCGTAACCTGTGCCTGTTCGACAGGCCGTGAGTTGTTTCGTACCTGCACATCGAGTGTGCTATTCGCTTGTTGGCCTTCAATCGTAGAAATATTCAAGATGAAAAAGAACATACCCAATATGAACGATTGCCGAAGTCGCATCGAAACTCCTCAAGAAACCGGGACAGAGCGGGAGCAATTGAATTCTGTGACGGTAAGCGGACTTAGGCGATCTTCGGAGGGTGATATACCGATGGACGCGACATCACTGGCGTAATGCTGTTGACCAAAAGATAGAGCGCTTCATGAAGTTCCAGTACTTCAATTTGGAAAATCGGGACAGGCATGAGGGTGATGGAGCAACAAAAGCAACCTTCACCCGATGACTCCCGATGAGTGGAATCCGGTTGTGAGAGATTGTGTGATCTCGGAAGAGTACTGAAGGCGTACTCGGAATCCTCGCATAGTCCAGTGCGGCTGAGATCGGCAATCGTGTAAAGAATTAAAAATGAGGCAAGAACTGCCAGGAATCCATGGCCCCGCACCTCGCGATTTTATCACGACGTTTCTTTGCGCGCCGCTCTCTCCCGCTTTCGCGGGAGAGAGCGCCGAACGACTTACATCGCGACGCGAGTAATCGAATCGCTCCAGTCGCTATAGCCGCCGGCCTTCTTCACCGCACGAGCCTGAAAAACATAGGTCGTGGCGGGCGTTAAACCGGAAATGCTCACAGCCGGTCTGACGTTGCCGATGGCCTGGATCGTCCATGTGCCAGGAACACCGCCGGCACCGAGGGGCGCCCAGCGGACTTCATAGCTGGCGGCGTCTGGATATTTCATCAGGCTGACCAGCACTTGCCCGCTGTCCGGTCCCGGATCGATCTTTCGGATCGATTCGGAAACCGGCGGCGTGTTCGTTTTGGTGGACGATTTGGGTGTGAAACCGCTGGACAGGAAAGTCGTCATGTCCTCCTTCGAGTTCGCTTCCACATAATGGGCGAGCTGAAAAAGGAACTTCACGACAACTTCCTTCTGCGCGTTTTTCTGAGCGATGGCTTTTTTGCCACCGTCCAGAGCCGCCGCAATTGCAGCCGCCAGCGCGTCGTTGGCCGATTTTAAAGTAGCCTGATCGACGGGCGGCGCCGGGGCTTGCGGGGGTGTGAAGTTGGGATTGTTGTACAGTTCCGTGTAGATGTGCGACGAAGTCGAGAGAACCAGCTCCGACGCCATACGGCGGAAATTCAACACGGCTTTGATCGGACGTTGTTTGATCGTTGACATGGGACACTCTCTTTGCGGAAATCATCCGCGGTTCGTTGTTAACGGTTTGCATCAGTTAAGGCTGCGCGTTAGCGCGCTTGCCCCTGACGGGCCGCGTGGAACAACAGGGGTTGAACCGAATCAACTCGAGAAGGGCGGCCGGACCTTCCCCCCTAGGCAAATCGTCACCGCAGCGTGATGTTGTGCGTCTCCGCAGCCTTGCGCACGGCGTCCATCACGTCGTTAAGGAACTTGTTGCGCTCCGGACTCGGCGCCACCCCCGGTATTGGCGCAGCCTTGTCGTAAATGTCGGCTGCGATGATCTTCGCGCGCGCAAATGAAGAACCCTTGCCGGAAATACCGAATGCGCGTTGCCACTCGCTGACGGCTTCATCGCGCAAGCGGGCGGCAACCACCACGAGCAAATGCAAACTGATGCTTAGAGCGAAGGCGGCGAAGACCAGTTGCTTTTCATCGTCGGAAGGAACCGCTCCGGTCCACACCACGGGAGTCTGAATAAAACGATAGATGTTCTCCTGCAGTTCCCTGTGCAGATCCGCAACGGGCTTGAGGCCCAGGTACTCGTCGTCCCATCTCTCGGCCAGACGGCGCGCTAAAGCCCTGATGCGAGCCCAATGTTCCTTGAGCACTCCCGCTTTGGCGATGATCCCAAGCCGCGCATCCCACGCCGCATGAAATTCTTCCGCGGCCTGCTGCACCGCGAGCGCCAGGTTCACCCGGTCGTAGACGGGGCGAGATGGAACAGGTTCGGGTTGGACCACAATCGCGTCGATGGTGCGCAGCAGTTCCTGCAATTGCGCTACAGTCCGTTTCTCCAGCTTCGTATTCAGCGTCAGCGTCCGGTCGAGCCCTCCGAGAAAAAAGCGCGCCGAGGCGAAACGCTGGCGCAGCGCGCGCTCGGCCAAGGATCCCAGTTGCTCGCCGATGGAGGTCAGCGCGTTCTCCGCGGAAGCCAGGACATGCTGCTCCTTCAACTTGAATGTGGGAATGTTATCCCCCGTGACCGCGTCGAAATGGGTGAAGCAAACGATGAGCTTGCCGGTCTGGCCGCTGGATGCGAGACTCCGCATCGCGGCCACCGCGGCCGCCTGCATGGGCTGCGTGGCATTATCGACCAGCAGGACGGCATCGACGGACTCGAGACGCCGCGTGATCGCCGTCGGCAGACTCGCCGCCGAATCGGTCGTGTGCCCGAGGCCTTCCACATCGAACAATACGACCGCCGGTGGATGATCTGTCCAGCTTGGCGCAAACGGGCCGGCGATGCGAATGCCATTCACGAGCGGTGCCAGCAGTGTCCCGAAATACGGCGCGTAGTTGCTCGAAAAGCGCGAGACGACTTTCAAAAACGTTTGCCGATCCTCCGACTCGTAGGACCACGATCGCGGCCAACCCTGCTTTGTCTTTTCGAGTTTGCCGGCCCTCAACAGCTCAAAGCGCCGCTCGATCTCGTCTATGAACTTGTCGGCGATCGTTTGGAACCGCTCGTCGTCACGCAGCCGGTTGTCGAAAGATTCCTCAAATAGTTCTTCAAACGCTCGTTCGTCTGCTGGAGTTGCTTCGAGTTCTTCGCGCAACGCGGGGGCGTGCGCGGCCGCGATCGAGCGCAACCGTTCGGCGCTGGAACGCACCAACGCCTGCGTGACCGTGAGATCAATGCCAGCGGATTCATCAGAGGTAGGGGCTTCTTCATCAGCCAGATCGTCTTCATCGACGAGCGTGGGATCGCCCGTGCCCAATACATAGGAGAGGCGGAATCGTTGATCCACGTGATTCAGCAGCCGGCGCCGGACTTCAGCGTCGGACGCGCCGTAATAGGCCACGAGCGCCGCAGCTGACATGCATTCCTCTACATAATCGCGGACCTGGTTCCGGGGCAGAAACGTTACGACCGCTCGGAACGGACCGGGGCTTAGAAGGATCTCTGTATCGGCGACAGTGGTCTTTGCCGTGGATGTCGAAGGGAACCGCTCGCTATGCGGATCCGTCCCGATGAGTTGGCGCACCAACGTCGTCTTGCCGCCGCCAGTGGTGCCGAGCAACAGAACGCGCCGATAGCCGGAGTCCGATGATCGCGGCAACGGAATCACGCTATCACGAATCGCGAAGGCGTCCGTCGTCTCCGGCACCATATCGTGATAGAAAATGTCGACGACAATGGGAGTGAACCGCATCGTTGCCGTGAAAAGGCTGCTCGTTTGCCAGAAGGTCCGATCGGCGAGCAGTTCGTTCAATTGCGAAATCAGGCGTCGCGCCTCTGTTTTATCCTTCGTTCCCAGACCCCGGCGGACCCGGCGTCCCGGTTTTCCGGTTGCCCTGTCCAGCAGGACCGGATGCCGGAAGATGACCGACCATCCTTCCCGCCCCTGCGACTGACTCAATGTTGCCTTGTAGGTGCGCTCACTCATAATAGTTGTTCCGATGTTGTTCCAATCCAACACACGCAGAATAGCACATTCCAAAAGGATGTCAACAGAAAAATGGAACAACGTTAGAACAACGGAAGGAGCGGTTCCTGCCAACCGAACACGTGCGTGTGCACGTCAGCAAATCGATTTACAAATTTGCACGGCGGATTACAAGTCTGTTCACCGCTTTGCGCATAAGCACGGCGATTTACAAACTTGCGCACGCGTTTGCATGTGTCCAATTCATTTTGCAAATGTGCACGGCGCTCTGCATGTGAGCAGTTGCGTTAACAAATGTGCACGGTGCTCTGCAAATTTGCACGCCGCCTTGCAGGTGTGCAATTGCGTTTGCAAATTTGCACCGGCGTTTGCACATGTGCCCGCGCGTTCGCACTCGTGCAATTCGTTTTGCAAATGCGCACGGCGCTCTGCATGCAAACAATCGCGTTTGTACATTTGCACGGCGGTTTGCACATGTGCAGTCCCGTTTGCATGCGTGTAATCGCATTTTGTCGCTTGCACGGTTCAAAGCGAAGGAGGACGGACGGCAAAGGCTGATCTCAATACCTTCGCTCTATCCAACACTTGGGAGCTTATTAAACGGGGGGCGCATTTCTAACCCCACAGCACAGGCGCACGCGCTGCGGGAGGGCCAAGCGTTACTCTGCAACCTGGGGATGGTTGTATTTCCGTCAATTGGGAGACATCTACAAAATTTTGAATAAAAGACCCCTCTTCCTTTTGAAACGCTTGACTGACAAACCCAACAGGCTGTGGATTTACTTTAATTTACAACCTCGTTGGGTTTCACGCTCGTCCTGGTAAGCTGTTTGCCAACAGGAATAGGCTATTTGGAAACATATCCAACGCGCTGGCAACCCTATCTTTGAACCAAGGAGAATCGAAATGCACAAACCGCTCAGGCTAACGGTGTGCCGCATGGTGTTTATTGTCACCGTTGCTGCGGGGCTGATCCCTATCTCTGTCTCAGCCCAAGACTACCCCTCCACCCAAGAGCCGGGTGATCAGCCGTCCTATCCCGGCATTCCGCCTTCACAAAAAAAGTTGGAAGGCACACTGGGCGACTACAACCTTCGCGCCTACGGGACCGTGCTGTTGAACATTTCCGCTTCCGATACTCCCCCGGTTGGCGGAGACGTACCCCTCTGGGCGCCACCTGGATCGGGTCGCACAACATTCTTAGACGGAACCACAAAACGAGTAGACGATGTACATGACCTGATTTTCACAGCACGGCAAAGCGTGTTCGGGTTCATGGTGAAACCATCCAGCCCATCGACCGACACATGGCAGCCATCGGGCAAACTCGAATTCGACTTGTTTGGTACTCGCCCCGTTGACAACAACCTTTCCCAAGGCAGAGTTCTGAATCAGCCACGACTCCGGTTTGCCTATTTTCAATTCGCGAAAAAGGATTGGAAAATCACGGCCGGCCAGGACAAGGCCATACTGGCGCCGCTCGATCCCGTGTCGCTGTCTCACGTCGCCGTCCCATTGGGAGCTACAGCTGGAAATCTCTGGGCATGGCTGCCGCAAGTCCGCTTGGATCTGACCCACAAAATGGGGAATGCTTCAACCTTGTTTCAGTTCGGCATACTGCGGCCCTCGTTTGCCGACCCTCGTTTGGGTGACTTGCCGAATGGCGGAACTCCCGGAACCTCCCTTGAAGGTGCTCCTGGTCTAGGAGAACGCGCCGCGCAGCCCTTCTATCAATCACGTGTTGCCGTCTCCTATCCATTGAACGGCTCGAACCTGACGGTGGGCGCTTCAGGGCACTATGGTCGAGAAAGGATTGGTGCAACCCGGACGTTGGATTCCTGGGCTTTTGCCATTGATTACGCCGTTCCGTTGCATAGCCGTCTGACATGGCGTGGCGAAAATTTTGTCGGAAGTAATTTGGTCCCATTTCAGGGGGGCATAATTCAAGGTGTCGCCTTCCTCCAGCCTATCGCGACTGCACCACCCACGCGATTTAATCGCATCGGAGCAGGAGGCGGCTGGACGGAGCTCATCATCAAGGCGACAACGGATCGCAAGAACGTATTTTATTTAGGCGTCAGTGAGGATGATCCGCGGGACAGACATCTTTTAACGGGCTCAGGCCGTTCACGAAATGCCATGGCTTGGGCCAGCTATTTCCGAAAGCTGAGCGATGAAGTAACTGTTGCATTCGAGTGGAGCAACTGGCAATTCAAAACCAGGGGATTTGTGGGTGGAGTGGCCGGCCCACAGGGGCCGTCTGGTACAGCGAATGTGTTTAACCTTAGTCTGGCGTACCAGTTCTGACGAAACGATGGGTCCGAGAACGCTCCCCCCGGGGGGCAGCCGCTGTAATCTTTTTCGGACGAGCGGGAACTCACAAGGCTTCACGATCCAAACGCGGGCCCGCCAAGAAGGGAATGTCTGCCTTCCTGGCGGGTCTCTTTTCCGGCGCCAATGACAACGAGTACACTGGGTTACTTCTCTATATTGTTACCAAATATGAATCCTATTTCCGCCACGGCTCGGGTCTGGTTGGCGTTCGTACCAGTGGGCCCAAACACTGAGCCGGGCACAGCGTTGATTGCGTGGACATAAGAAATGTCTCCGCGAAAGAAGAGACCTCCATACTGGAATGTCGGCGTCACAGTGACGGACGTGCCCGCGCTGCCGGGACCGAACATCAGATTGACGGATTGATCGGAGGCACTTCCGGAACTCGTTATATATTCCCAGCGCCCAGGGAGCGAGAAGCCGTGTTTAAAGGCCCGGCTTATCAGGATTGCACCGCCCGTGGTCGATGCCCCTTTCGCAATGCCGATCCTCGCATTGTCCGGCACATTCGTGTATTGGAAGTAGGGCTGGATGATCCAACCTTTTTTGTTATAGGTATAAATGACGTTGTAAATGCTGCTATTGTTTTGCAAAGGCGTGGCCAACGTCTGGAACGCTGTCTGCTTATAGTTCCCACCGCCGATGAATGCCAAGGTGTGCGGCCCACTTGCGTACGATAATGAACCCCAGAGCCATGAGTAACGATTGGAATAGAAGCCGTCATTCCAGCTCAGCGAAGCCGTGAACTTGCCCATTGTCTGATTCACTTGGACCCCACGATTGACGGCGTTTTCCTGGTTCCACAACAGTCCGCGCTCGATATTCATGTTTTCAAAGGTGAACGTGTATTCGGCGCCGATTAAGGTGGGCAGCGAGCCAACGAGGAACGACGTGTTCTTTCCCGCTTGCACCTTTACGAAGCCAACAGGCACAGGACCGTAGAAGTTGGATATCGTTTTATCGGTTTCCAAGAACGGGGTGGCGAGGGACGGCATATTGTAGGCCCCTGCTTGCAGGTAGAACTGAAACACTCCGTCACCCTTTTGAATAAAAACTTGGCCGTTCGTCAAAGACGCTTGCGTTTTATTGTCGCTCGGCACAAAGTTCCTTTGCACCATCCCGCCCCCGGCGAGAATGCCGTTGACGGAGATCTTCCCTAACGGTCCAGCCTCGAAATTGGCTGGGGGGAGTCCCGATAGCGGACCTGTGATAGCGGGCTGTGAAAGCGGTGCCGCTGCGGCTGGAGCCGCGGACGGATCCGACGGAGTATCCTGTGCACTGCACACGGAAGCCAGCGCCAGGCAAAGCAAAAACCCATATACAAATGTTCGTAATCGCAT
>QHWY01000127.1 GCA_003223875.1 Acidobacteriota bacterium
CGGCCCGGCGCTGCCGGCTTGAATGATGGCTTTCACGATGATTACCAGGTCCTGGTTCGAGAGGCGGATCCGAAGGATACGGCGTTGGTGCCCATCCGCGCCACGCCACCATTCAAGCCGGCAGCGCCGGGCCGTGTCACGCTCATCGGCGACGCGATTCACACGATGCCGCCGTTTGGCGCACACGGCGCGAATACGGCGTTCATGGACGCGCAGACCCTCGCGAAGCGGCTCTCAGGTGGAACGAGGCTGTCCTCTTTAGCGGAAGCGATTGGCTCGTATGAGTCCAACATGCGTCGTTACAGTCGCCCGGTCATCAAAAGTGCGCTGCGTATGATGACAATGGCGACCGCCGATTTCCCATTTAAACAAGCGATCTTCAGAACCGTCTTGCGAGCAGCCGGCGTATTCTCGCGATAGCCGGCGGGTTTCCGCGGGCGGTCCGCACCCAGGCCGTCGGGTTTTGGCGTGACCGCAGTGTCACGTCCTTCGTGCCGTAAGCAGCAATCGTGGACAGCCAAGCGAGTACGGCTGCCGGCCCGGTGTTGCGTAGAGGTTTTCGACCACGAACCCGCAATTCGAGAGCAGCCTGTTGAGCTCGCCGATTGTATAGACGGAGTAGGTTGCCGTCCCGGTTTCAATCGTGCCACTTCGGATGAATGTGTATTCGGTGTTCAATTGGCTTTCCGCCGGATCATAGCGGTTGGCGCTCAACGCGAAAACGTCATTGGCTCGATGCCACCAACTCCAGTGCCTGGCGAAGACTGCGAGCACCACTGTGCCGACGACTTAGCCTGACTTTCGGGGTGGTTGGCATGCCCACCAAAAATCGACAGCCGTGTTGGTAAAGAAGAACTGATACGGTTTCGGTTGCGGATACGGAGCCCTATCGTCGTCTGGTAGTGACGCTCGTTGTCAGCGGCTCCGTGCTGCGTTGTAGATTTTGAACGAACTGCCGCACGAAGTTTGAAACTCTCCAGTGCTCGGCTGGTGTAAACGGGGAGATCTGATTAGAGAATGTCAACACGCCCGGGCTGTCGTTTGAGATAACATTTAAGACGCCCCGAGAGGTCTGCATGATTACAAGCCCAAAGAGTCGCACACTGATCGCCGCGTTTGTGGCGCTCGCGGCGGTAGCGCACGCACAACAGTATCCCAAGCAAGCCCAACTCCCTAACCCTTACCGGCTGGTCGAGAACTGGCCGACGGTTCCGCAAAACATGAACGGCGGCCGGTGGGGAGAGTTGATCCGGGCCGATATCGATCCCAAGGGCGACATCTGGGTCTTTCATCGGTGCTTCAACACCGAACCCGCCGGCGCCGCCACGTGCGTGGGCCGCACCGAGCCGCCGATTCTGGAATTCAACCCGGCTGGAAAACTTCTGACCAGCTTCGGCGGCGGCATGTTCGCGTTCCCTCACGGATTTACCGTCGACGCCCAGGGCAACGTGTGGGTCAGCGACGCCAATGCGAACGAGACGGTGCTCGGCCTGTCCGCCAAGGATGAGAGCGGCCTGGTGAGGGGCCATCAAGTCTTCAAGATGAGTCCCACGGGCAAGGTTCTGATGACGCTCGGCAAGAAGGGAGTCAAGGGCAATGGCCCGGACACCTTCGACCAGCCGACCGGCATCGCCGTTGCGCCCAATGGCGACATCTTCGTGACTGACGGGCACGGTAAGAACGACCGCGTGGTGAAATTTTCAAAAGACGGCAAGTTCATCAAGACCTGGGGCCACCACGGGGCGGGGCCGGGCGAGTTCGACCAGCCGCACGACATCTCCATCGGCGGTTCGCAGAACCGCGTGTACATCGCCGACCGCAGCAACAACCGCGTGCAAATCTTCGACCAGGACGGTAGCTTCATCGCGGCGTGGAAGCAGTTCGGCCGGCCGAGCGCGGTGTTTATCGCGAAAGACGACACGCTGTACGTGAGCGATTCGCATTCGAATTCGACCGTCAACCCCGGCTACACCAGGGGCATCACGGTGGGCAGCGCCAAGGACGGCTCGATCAAGTACTTCATACCCGATCCCGACCTGGCCCAAGCGGAAGTGAACCGCATCTCCGGCGCGTCAGGAATCGTGGCGGACGCCAAGGGCACGATCTATGCCGCCGACGTCGGCCCGCACAAACTGCGGAAGTACGTTCTGAAGTAGAGCGCGAACTGAAGTTCGCGCCGGCACGCTAAAGCGTGCCCCACGGATTAGAACAACAGCTTCGACGCGAATTGAATCTGGCGCATCTGCGTGGCCAGCCCGGTGATTTTTGGATCCTAATCCAAACTTCAATTCGGATAAAAACATTATTTCCCGGCCCTGTTCACGAACGGCATCAACCACATGCTCCATCGTTGTCATTGGGTGAGTTGGCCTTGTCAATAGTCCGGGTAAAATACGCGACAAGGGAGCATCAATATGTTTGAACGGTACACGGAGAGAGCGCGGCGGGTGATCTTCTTTGGTCGTCAAGAGGCGAGCAATTTCGGCAGCATGACCATTGAGACGGAGCACCTGCTTCTGGGATTGATACGCGAAGACAGAAACGTCGCCGAACGTTTCACCCGCGATAAGACCGCTTGGACCAATATTCATGACGGGGTCACGAAGCGAGTCACTAAAAAACCTGAACTGTCGACCTCGATAGACATGCCGCTTTCCCTCGAGTGCAAACGCATTCTCGCCTATGCGGCAGAAGAGGCCGAGAGACTCAGGCACGGCCTAATCGGTACGGAACATCTGCTGCTTGGGATGCTGCGGGAAGAGAAGTGTGTAGCCGCACAGATTCTGCACGAGCGCGGATTGAAAGTGGAGGCAATCCGCGCCGAATTGGCTAGCTTGCCGTGGCCGGTAGAGCCACCAACCGGGATTTCCGGCATGGCATTCCAGCCTTCGACCATGCCGCCGTTACCCGCGTCCGGTATTGTGCCGGATCCCGATACTGCAATACGCATTGCCGAGGTTATTTGGACGCCGCTCTATGGCCGCGAAACGGTCGCGGGACAGTCCCCGATTAAAGCAGAACTCCGCAATAACGCCTGGACTGTAACCGGTTCCGGGCCGCCGGAAAACGCACTGTTCGCTTTCATCTTCAAGACAGATGGACGAATCCTTTCGGTCGGTCGGGGGCCGGTAGGCGGGTAAACGGTCAGGAGGTCGGTGAAATCCATTACTTGAGATGAGAGTTGTTTTACCTTGTTGGCGACAACAGGGCTGATCGCGGCATACCTTCCGGCACGCAGAGTTTCGCGCCTCGACCCAATGCCGGTGCTGCGCAGTGAAGAACGTCAAGCGCAGGGGATGGCCGTAATTTTTCGGGCCGGGTGGAAGAGGCGGCTATCTCGTGGCTGCTTTTTTGCTTTCGCCTCGACTTTGGCAGCACCGCCAGGCTCAGAATTACAAAAAACGGATCGATCGGTCGTCGGTAATACACCTCCGGGCTCGTGAAGTAGTAAATCAGCGGGAATGAGAAGAGCACGAGCGCGTAGGGCAGGTGGCCTGCGAAGTCGGCGCGCAACACGCGTCCCAGGCCGAGTAGTGCGAGGATGGTCAGAACGGTGCAGACAGCAATGTTCGGCAGGTCAAGTGGTTCCTGTACCAGATACTCCCTGTTCAGGCTCCAATAACCCGTCCACAAAAACACCGCGCGTCGCAGCGACGTCCAGACATACCAGCCGGGATACTCGCGAATTGACTCCAGCGCCTGCTGCTTCTTCGTGTCCATGTAGCGCAGTTCCCCTTGCTGCTTGAATTCTGTCCATTCCTGTTCGTTGTGCCAGGGGCCCAATTCGTAGTGCGCCCAGTGCACTCCCTCTGCTTTGACGCCGAGACGCAGAACCAACCCCATATTGTCGCGGAAAGGAATAAAGCGATGAAAGACCTGGTAGTTGCGGATAATCCACGGTGACACGACGACAATGAAAACGACGGCTGCAACGGCATTGACACCGAACCAGCTACGGCCTCGGCGAAGGCGTTGGTAAACGATCCATCCTGCGAGAAATGGCAACACCGAAAGCACGGCCGGACTGGTCAGCGCAGTTGCGCCCCAGAGCAGTCCCCACAGGGCCCATCGCCATGCGCGGTCGTCGCGTTCGAGATCCAGAGTGATGAGAAAAATCAGGCACAACAAGAGAGTCGCAAGCCACGTTTCCCAGATTCGCTCCACTGGAAAGTAGATGGCGTAGGGACAGAAAGCCCACCCCCACCCCGACCACTTCGCTACGCGCTCGCCGAAGCTTTTGCGCGCAATCAGGAAAATCGGGATGCAGGTCAATGATGCGATCAACGCGTTTGACGACACCAGCACAATGGCCGAGGTCTTTGTGTAGACCCCGAATACTTTGAAGACGCCTGCAACCATGTAGGGATACACCGGCGTCATCCATGCCGTGGGCCCGGTGTCTGCAAATAGAGGGCTGCTGAAACCCCGGCCTTCTGCAATCGAGCGCGCGATTCTTCCGGTCTCGTATCCAAAACGCCAGTGGTCGCGGGTTGGATCAAGCTGCTCATCGAGCAGGAAGACCATAACAACCAGCCGGATCACCAGGGCGGTCAGGACCATCCGGAGGAGCATAGAAGATTCAAGCGAGGTACCGCAAGTATGGCGGCTCCCTTCCGAGGGTTCCTGGACGTCGCATAACTTCTCTTCAAAAGGGTTTACAGTTCGCGCTCTTCTGGCGTATGGTTAGTTCACTTTAGGCTGCAATCCATAATTGGAGAACAAACCATGTTGGGAAAACCTTATCGATCGCTCTCGGCTTTGGTGTCGTTTGTCGTCGTGTTGTTGGGGTTGACCATTGTTGTGTCGAGTCAGACCGGGCAACCAAGTACGGCAAACGGCGAGTGGCCCAGTTACAACGCTGATGTGAAGGGTACAAGGTACTCGCCGCTCGATCAGATCAACGCATCAAACTTCAACAAGCTGGAAATTGCTTGGCGCTTCAAAACCGACAATCTCGGTCCATTTCCGGAATACAAGCTGGAAGGCACGCCGTTGATGGTCAAAGGCGTTTTGTACACGACCGGCGGAACGCGGCGCTCGGTCGTCGCGCTAGATGCGAAAACCGGCGAGCTGATCTGGGAGCACAGCTATCGTGAAGGCAAGCGTGCCGCGGTTGCGCCAAGACAGTTATCCGGGCGGGGCGTCGCTTACTGGACCGACGGGAAAGGTGACGACCGCGTGTTGTACGTCACGACGGGTTACCGGCTCATCGCGCTGAATGCGAAGAATGGCGCGATCATCAGCTCGTTCGGCAAAGATGGCATCGTCGACCTGAAGGTTGGAGCCGTGAAAGGCAACAACGAACAGATCGATCTGGAAACGGGTGAAATCGGAATCCATTCCACACCGATCGTCGTGAAGGACACGGTCATTATCGGCTCCTCGATGAGAGAAGGCGCGACTGTTCCGACACATAACAATACAAAAGGTCTCGTGCGGGCCTATGACGCGCGCACAGGAAAGCAGCTTTGGCGATTCAATACCATGCCCGGCCCGGGCGAATTTGGCAATGACACCTGGGAGAATGGCTCATGGGCCGTGAATGGCAATACCGGTGTTTGGACTCAAATCACCGTCGACGAAGAAGCCGGATTGGTTTATCTCCCCGTCGAAACGCCGACATCCGACTACTACGGCGGGCATCGGCCCGGCAACAATCTGTTCGCAGAGAGTCTCGTTGCTGTGGACCTGAAGACCGGCCAGCGCAAGTGGTATTACCAGTTGGTTCATCATCCGATTTGGAATTTCGATAACTCCTCAGCTCCAATGCTGGCCGACATCAATGTCAACGGCCGTGCCATTAAGGCGGTGGCGTTACCGCACAAGATCGGTTGGCTCTACGTCTTTGACCGCCTCACGGGCCAGCCGGTATGGCCGATTGAAGAACGTCCGGTAGAGCAATCGACGGTTCCAGGCGAAAAGACGTCGCCAACCCAGCCGTTCCCGACCAAGCCGCCCGCATACTCGCGGCAATTTTTGAAGATACCGGATGATGTGATCGACTTCACGCCCGCTCTACGCGAGCAGGCGCTGCAAGTCCTGGAAAAATACAAAGTCGGGACTTCGCCCTTTACTCCACCGATTCTTGGCAGCGTGAACGGTCCGGTTGGAGCCGTCGGCGCGGGTACGGCGACAAACTGGCCGGGCTCCGCCTACGATCCCGAGTTGCACACCGTCTTCGCACAGGCATCCAATCTGGTTGCGGCTCGATCGCTGGTCGCCCCACCCGCCGGTTTCTCCGACATCCGTTACGTCGAAGGGGTTGGGGGTGAACAATTCCGTGTTGTGCTTGGTCCGGGAGATTGCTGCGCCGCCGACGGCGGACGAACTCAAAGACCGGAAAACACTCCACCGCCCGCCGCCAAACCACAACCTGGCAATTCACCAGCCGAGCCACCTCCCGCACGCACTGCCCTAAACGTTCAAGGACTTCCGATTGTGAAACCTCCCTATGGGACCTTGGCAGCAATTAATCTCGATCGCGGCGAGATCACGTGGCGTGTGCCGCATGGGGATACACCCGACGTCGTCCGGAACCATCCGGCGCTGAAGGGCATCAACATTCCGAAAACAGGCCAACCCGGTACTTCGGGCGTCGGATTGATGGTCACCAAGACGTTGGTCGTCATGGGTGATTCTCAGATCACCGCCCCGCAGGGAAGACCGCGCGGCGCAATGCTGCGAGCCTACGATAAGAAAACGGGCGAGCAAGTTGGCGCCGTCTGGATGCCTGCTCCCCAGAGCGGATCCCCGATGACCTATATGGTAGATGGCAAACAGTACATCGTGGTGGCGGTCAGCGGGGGCGCGTATTCGGGCGAGTATCTGGCGTTTAGGGTAGGCGAGTAGCGCATCGAAATGAGATTGAGTTCCCCTCCTAAGCGGGTAGCCGGGGCACGGCCAGTTTCAGGAGAGGAACGAGATTTAAACGAGCAACATTCCCCTCCTTGGCAAAGGAGGGGTGGCCGCGCCTTCAAGAAAATGGTCCCATTCCCTTGATGGGCGCGGACGGGGTGGTTGGTTCAACATCGAATTATCGGTGGGTTGACCAACACCACCCCGTCTGCGCGGGCTAAGGTGGCTTCGCGGCTTTTTTGACCGCGCAGCCACCCCTCCTCAGCTGAGGAGGGGAATAGCCTCCCCCAACGTAGTTCCTCAGGAGTTAGGAGGGGTGGCCCCGCGTAGCGCAAGGCCGACAGGCCGCAGCCTCAAGAGACGGCACCGGGGTGGTTCCAAACAGAACCTCCCCGCTCGCTTCGCTCGCGTCCCCTCCTAACTTAGGAGGGGAGCTCACGGCACGATCGGACTGCTGCGATCGACAGACTCCTGCGCGCCGAGCATCAGTTCCGGCGCGTGGTTGTTGTCCTGGCAAATGTATTCAAACAATTCCGTACCGGACTCCCATCGAAGTAAGAACCCGGCGGTCCAGGTGGCCGTGTAAGCGCCCGGATCGTCCACGGCGACTTCGTACTTCATCGTGTTCATGTCGGTGCGAGTGAACCGCTCAATCAGATGAAGCCGGCTGGTGTGGACCAATCCGCGTGACATCCAGAAGCCTTCATTGAAGCCAACCGTATCGATGACCAGCGTGTTATCTTCCCAATGCCCAACCGAGTGTCCGTAGTAATCGGGAACCCAGTCGTTCGGGTGCAGTCTGCCGTCCATGTAAACAACACGAAATGTGTGGGGACCGCCGATGTCCATGATGTAGAGCCGCTGAAGTTCCGGCCTATCCACGAACTCTACTCCGTAAGGCGTGAGGAATTGCCGCGGTCCACCTGACGGCTTGCATCGCGTATGGGGTTCGAATTGATTCTGCCGCCGATACGCAAGTAATTCTTGCGCCCAAGGCTGATACGGAACCTCCATGGATCGGGGCGGCCATGGTTCTCCAGGTGTGCCACCCGGACCAGGCAGCCACAAGCCTGTCTCGCCAGGAGGCGGACCTAAATTTACTCTTCCGTCGGCATAGCGTGGAGTGGGCCGGAACGGCGGAGCCGGCCGTTGGGCAGGACGCCGCGTGCCGGTAAATTGATTACCGAGATCCGGGTCTTGGCCAAATGCAAAGAGAGCTTGCACCAGGACGAAGGCCCCTGCAAAACCGAGTGTGCGATGACTCACCTATGACCTCCCGCGAAGCCGCATTATAGTAGATCGCACTATGCAGCACAGTGCCAACCGGATTTTGACAACGCATGTGGGGAGCTTGCCGCGGCCCCAAGATCTGCTGGATTTAATGAAAGCGAAGCTTAGCGGCAAGTCTCATGACGCGAACCGAAGTTCACCCAACCGTAGTCTGGGCCAAATTCGAGGCACTATGCACAGGCGCCTCCCTAGCCACCAAGCAACTTTGGTCCTGAAGTCCCCTCCTAAGTTAGGAGGGGTGCCGAGCCCGAAGGGCGAGGCGTGGTGGTTCCCTTGGAACCAAGTTTGCTCTCGTGTGCCTCCATGAATCGCCGCCGTCTCATTCACAACGTTGCAGGATCTAATGAACGTCGCAAAGAACTGCGAGAAAGTCTCACTTCCGCAGTAGCTCTACTATGGCTCAACCTGAAAGGCCGTAGACTCAACGGCAAGAAGTTTCGCCGGCAACACAGCATAGGTCCGTACATTGTCGATTTCTTTTGTCCGGAATGTCGGCTGGCCGTCGAATTAGATGGCGCAGCGCACTGGACGGACAACGGAAATGAAGCGGACACACGGAGATCTGAGTTCTTAAAAGGATTCAACGTGCGTGTCATTCGATTTGAAAACAGGGCCGTGTTTGAGGACCTGGAAGGCGTGCTCGAGGATATTAAAAGAAACCTGTTGTAGTTTCCCATAGGGAACCACCCCGCCTCGCTCATTTCATTCGCTCGGCACCCCTCCTAACTTAGGAGGGGATTTCTTTTTTTATCCTCGATCACCTCCACCATCCAGCTGCTTTGACCCGATTTTCCCGCGCGTAGTAGACTGCACGCACAATGGGGAGGCAGCGATGAAAAGGCTTGGCGCCGCTGGTTTTTTGTTTTCTTTCGCTGTGTTTAGTAGCGCATTGGCTCAAACCACCAACGCGACTCTGGGCGGGACCGTATCGGATTCAACGGGTGCGCTGATTCCCGGCGTGACGGTGACGGCGACGAACACTCAAACCGGAATCGTTTCGACTTCAATTACGAATGAAACCGGGGCATACAACTTTCCATCACTTCAAACGGGTGTTTACAAGGTCTCGGCGGAGCTGGCGGGTTTTCAGACTCACACCTATAACGATGTCACGCTCGGTGTATCGCAGCAGGTCCGTCTGAATTTCACGCTTCAAGTAGGTAGCCAGGCGCAAAGCATCGAAGTGAGCGTCCAAGCCGACACACTGATCGCGACGACCTCTGCATCCGTCGGCGTGGTTCTCCCGGAATATAGAATCCGCGATCTTCCGCTTGCGACGCGCAACATCCTCGACCTTATTGCGGCTGCACCGGGAGTTCAAGGAAGCAACTTCGCCGGCGGTAGATTGACCCAACTCAATACGACGCGCGACGGCATCCCCGTCAGCGACGGCCGGTACGACATCGGCGCTGCTACGACAACTTATGTGAGCCCGGATCTCGTCGATGAGGTCCGCATTATCGTTGCTCCTGCAGACGCGGAAACCGGCCGCGGCTCGGGACAAATCCAGATGTCCACCCGATCCGGAACGAATGAAGTTCACGGAAGCCTGTTTTGGACCAACCGCAATTCGAAGCTCGACGCCAACAGCTGGAGCAACAATTTCCAAGGCGTTGGAAAGGACTACTACAACGGAAACCAATTTGGCGGACGCGTCGGTGGTCCCATCATCAAGAACAAGACGTTCTTCTTCTTTCTATTTGATGGACAGCGGTATGTCACCAAAGGGTATTACACCGGTGCCGTCCTGACCGAACAGGCTCGCCAGGGCATCTTCCGTTATTTCCCAGGTGTCCAGAATGGCAACGCATTGGCCAATAATCCGACGGTCGATCGCAGTGGCAATCCCGTCACGCCCGCGGGCGCGACCGGGCCCCTGACCTCAATTAATGTGTTCGGGCGAGATGTGAACGGCGTCTTCACTCCGTGGGATTCAAACCGGGCGGCGTTGGACACCTCAGGGTGGATCCAAACGCTCATCAGCCGTATGCCTTTGCCGAATGATTTCACGACATGCAGCTCGGCAGGCGGCACGGCCAGCAGCCTCGTCGTTACGACGCCTGCGATTTGTGATGGTCTGAACGTGGCAGGTCATCGTTGGTTGCGCCGTGTCGAAGGCCTTGATAGCACGAACGGCGACGGCAACAACACCGATCGGAACCAGTACAACATCCGGATCGATCACAATTTCAATTCGAAGCATAAAGCGTCGTTTAGTGGAACGTGGGAACGCGATTGGGCGATGACCACACAAGCTGGTATTGCCAGTTGGCCCGATGGCTTTAACGGTATCGTGCGTCGCGCTCCGCGAGTCATTACGGGATCGTTTGTTTCGACATTGTCACCGACGATCGTCAACGAATTCCGGTTTGGGACGCGAAAAAACTGGAACTTCAGTTGGTCATCCTTCCTTAGGCCCGATGCCGTCGGTGACCGAGCTCGGGCTGCGCTTCCCACCCACAACGGCATTCCGTTCATACCGCAGCAGGCAATTTTGACCGACAACATCATCAGCGGCTTCGGCGGTCCTGCGACTCGCGGCCAGACTAGCCCCCTGTTCACCTACAACGACAGTCTGAGTTGGACGAAGGCCAAGCACGCATTCAAGACCGGTTTTGAAGCCCGATTCACTTCATCACGCGGATGGAATGGAACCGATAACCCGAAGTGGTACGTCTATCCGAGCGTTGTTGTCGCCAGTTCGACCGTCAACCCCAGCGTGCCTGTGACCGGCATCGCAACGATTCCCGGCCTCATGGGCACCAACGTCGTAACCGCTCAAAATTTGCTGCTCGATCTGTCCGGCTCTGTTTCTAGCGTGACGCTCTCGAATGGATTCAACGTAAACCGTCCAGACGAGCAGACCTTTTCCGCCCTGCCAAGAATCAAAGACTTTCATCAGAATGAATGGGCAGCATTCATCAAAGATGATTGGAAGATTTATCCGAGTCTCACACTGAATCTGGGAGTCCGTTACGATTTCTACGGCGTGCCGTGGGAGTCCAACGGTATGAACGCGACGCCGGTCGGAGGATCCGCGGGCTTGTTCGGAATTTCAGGAACCAGCATGAACGACCTGTGGCTGCCCGGACGAATCGCCGGCCAGCCGACGCTGCTCCAGCTTGTGGGTAAGCACTCCAACCATCCGGACACGCTCTTGTATCACAACGACTGGAACAATATCGGCCCTGCTATTGGCTTGAGCTGGTCTTTGCCCTGGGGCGGAAAAGATAAGACAGTGCTTCGCGCCGGTTATGGAATCAATTATCAAGGAGCGGCATCGTTCAATGCATGGCTGAATCTCTTCACGGGAAACAATCCTGGGTTGACTTACGCCCAGAGTTTGACCACGCTGGGTCTGGGCGCCAGGTTTTTCAACTTCTCCTCGCCGGATCTCCCCGTGCCGCTGCCAGCACCGACGAACGTGAAGCCTTTGGCTCAGGAACCCTTCGATGTGCGGACCAATGCGCTGCTGGGGTTCGACGACCATCGTGTCAACCCTTACATTCAGAACTTCAACGTCGAAATTCAGCGCGAATTGGCGCGAAATCTCACTCTTGAGGCGCGGTACATCGGCAGTAAGGGTACACACCTCTACGGCGGCATGTCCATTAACGACGTGAATATTTTCGAGAACGGCATTCTGAGAGCGTTCAACATCACGCGTGCCGGCGGCGATTCCCTATTGTTCGATCAAATGTTGAACGGCATCACGCTCAATCCGGGGACGAATGCCGGTCTGGGACAAGGTGTAGTCGACGGAAGAACCCTCACGGGATCGGCGGCGCTCCGCGCGAATACCATTTTTAAAACGTTCCTCGCGAACGGCAATGTCGGACAGTTTGCCAGCGCTCTGAATACCTCGCCCACGGTCACCGGCAAAGCGGGCGGATTGTTTTCAAGAAACGGATTTCCCGACAACTTCATCGTGGCGAACCCGCAGTATGCGGCCGCCGTCATGGGTTCCAATCCAGGCAGTTCAACGTATCACTCGTTGAACCTTCAGGTGACCAAACGCCTCTCGCACGGCTTTACGCACTCTTTTGCCTATACCTGGAGCAGGACTTTGGGTGAGAACAGTACCGACAGCATCATCGAGTATTTGGATCCTAGAAATCGTCATCTCAACAAAAGCCTTCTCACGTTCCATCGCACGCATGATTTCCGGAGCAACGGCACGGTCGAACTCCCCTTCGGACCCGGACGGAAGTTACTCAATGATGCACCTGGTTTTGTGTCTCGGATTGTTGAGCGGTGGCAGTTAGGCGCTCTGTTTAGCTGGAGCTCAGGTGCTCCAGTAACTGTTGTGGCCTCGAGCGCCGAGAACACGTGGACTTTAGTACCCGGAACAATCAATCTTACCCGTACCGCCAACACTCCGCTAATTCTTGGGAATTTTCCCAAGAGCGCCGGTAAGCTGACTTACACGTCGTCAGGAGCATACTACTTCGATGGATACAAACAGGTCACCGATCCATCGCTGAGCAATGTCACGACATTACAGACGCTGCAAAGTTTATTCAGCAATCGGGCTCTCGCTGATGCTAACAATAATATCGTCCTTGCTAATCCCGCGCCTGGTACGATTGGAACGCTCGGGCGACAATGGATCCCGGTACCATCGGCACGCTTGGACGCCAATGGATCGAGGGGCCCACGCATGCCAATTTCGACGTGAATCTGGTGAAACGGATCCGCGTCGCTGAACGGAAGGAATTCGAGATTCGGGTCGATTGCGTTAATGTGATGAACAATCCGCGGTGGACATTTGTGACCCCAACACTTGGAATTCTGGATATCAATAATCCCAACTTCGGAAAACTGACGGGAGCCGATCCCACCGGCGCTAATCAGGCGGACAATCCGGTATCGAACCGAAGGTTTACATTCAATGCCCGGTTTAATTTCTAAGAACTCCCCTCCTAAGTTAGGAGGGGTACCGAGCCCGAAGGGCGAGGGGGGTGGTTCCCTTTTGGAACCACC
>QHWY01000378.1 GCA_003223875.1 Acidobacteriota bacterium
GCATATCGCACCGCGTCAATTTGTCATCTCATCTGACCCTGACGAGGACGGCGTCCAGTTGTGTCAGATGATCGACCTGCCTGTTGAAATATCCCTGGACAGCGTGGATGCCGAACAATTGGACAATGTGATTCGCATCACGGCAGTCGTAGCGTTTCACGACTGAGACTCTCACCACGCGTGGCTGGTCGTGGAATGGATCGTCATCGTCCTGATCGCGATTTCGATCATCCTACCGTTTGTCTCCCAGGGAGTGCACTGAGACACCCATCGCCTGTAAGCAAATATTTATCGACCTGTAATACCCCTTCTACATCGCTCGGGTAAGGTGCTGTTTTGGAGGATAAACATGGATATTTTGACCGTGCGGCTCTCGCCAGCGGGAACAGCTTCCGTCGTGCAAAAACGCGAGCACACCAGCAAACATTACGAGCAGCATCTTCGTTCGCTCAAAGGGAAGCTCCTCTTGATCGGCTACAAAGCGGAGGCGTCCATAGCGGATGCCACGCGGGCGCTTGTCGAGCGGCGTCCGTCGCTAGCGCAGCAGGTCATTGATGGGGACGATCAGGTCGATAAACTTGAGCTTGAAATTGACAACATTTGCTTCGAGATTCTCGCGCGCGAACAGCCTGTTGCCTCCGATCTTCGTTTCATCACAACGGCAATGAAGATTGTCGGCGATATCGAGCGGATCGGAGATAACGGCGTCAACATCGCCCGCCGCGCCCTGGAAGTCTTCGATGAGCCGGAATTGAAACCGATTATCGACATCCTTGTTGCGGCCGCGGCCGCACAACGGATTCTCAAGGAGAGCCTCGACGCTTTCGTCAATAGCGATGCGGAACTGGCAAAGCGGGTCATTCAAAATGACCGATACATCGATGACGTCTGCGAACAAATGCTTCGCGAATTGTTGACCTATGTGTTCGAAGAGCCGGGTACGATTTCGCGTGCCCTCAGGTTAATGTTCGTGGCTCGCAACCTGGAACGCATCGGCGACCATGCCGCAAATATTGCTGAAATGGTGATCTTCTTAGTCGAAGGGCAAGACGTCCGCCACGCGCAAGCTGCCAAGGCGCAGGTCAGGGGTTAACCCACCACGACATTCGCCCGACAATTATTCGAAAGCATGCATCTCGCGGGCTTGGGCCTTTGCCGAGGAGCGAGCACAGGTTCTAAAGCTTCGATGGGCTTTGCACAAAAAGTCGAGATTCAGAGCCCAAAGCCGCTTCCTCTGGGAGAGGCCGACGCGCGAAGCGCGTCGGGTGAGGGTCTAAATTACGGCAAACACTGAAACCGTCACCCTGCCCTCTCCCAGAGGGAGAGGGTGATTTCTCGTTCCATCGGACTTTTTGTGCAAAGCCCCTTCGATGACATCGTTGCGGCGCTTGGACTCACAGACAGATGTCTGTGAGTCCACACGTGTGTTGAAGCTATTTGACCTTGAATCCGGTAATTTTCAACACGGCTCCGATGTTTGGTATTCGGTGTTGAATGTTGACGTAGGCGGTTTCGCCGCTGGCGTCGAAGATCCAGCCTGTCGGCTCGGCGCCTGTATCTGTTAACGATAATATCCGGATAGCGCCGTCACTCTGTACATCGCGGTCATCTCCATCGGGAAGCAGCATCCACACATCATTCCCGCGGAGTTCCGTTCCGTGATCTGTCACGACTTCGACTTCGCCGTCTTCGAGGACTACCATCCGGCCGGTACCCGGTTGGAAGTCGAGGTTGTCGAAGAAGTTCGCGTCGGGGCCGCCCGCGAAGAAACGCGTGACGAATGGCCGCGAGTTCGTGACGGCGCCGGTCTTCGGTTCGTCGACCATACACATCACTTCGCCATACGTAGCCGCCTCTTCCACGACACTGTTGCCGCCATTCGACATCCGCCCGGTGTTGGTCCAGCAGACGCGACGAATACCTTGGGCAACAGCCGCCTCGTCTACATCCATATCTTCCGGACGGTAGTATCCCGTGAGATGGAGCGAGTCCTGCGCCAATCGCAGATCAATATTCCCATCCGGAACCGTCGTTATCGGCACCCAAACGCCTTTTCCGATTTCCGACCCTTGACCGTTATCCGTATTGCCGGAATTGGTGCCCAGACGCATTCCATAGATTTTGCCGAGCGCGTAAGGTGATCCAGCGGGGCTGACTGCTGCGATGCCTGTGGTCACCGGCAGACCCGAATACGCTACTGTTGGATCGGGAACATATTTGTAGATCGCGCCACCTGCAGTCGTTGGTCCAGGTCTACGTTCATCTCCATAGTACGTTGTGCCGTCGGGAAGGATTCCGAGCCCTTCGTAAGCCAACGCGCCTAGAGCCTTTCGCTTGAAGACGTGTGTGGGATCCGTATTGCCGCCGGTTGCGCGATTGGTGATCATTGCGGGCGTTCCGAGTCCTACGTGGAGCGGATCGAAAATTTCGTACATTGCACCGTCGCCGGCCTCTTCGCCCACGAGAATCGTTCCCCAAGGTGTACGACGGATGGGATCGCCGCTGGTCAAACCCGTCAGGACGGTGCGGACGTTCGAATCCGGATTTCCATTCAGATCGATGACCTGCAGCGACGCATTCGTGCCTGTGGCGTTCCGACCCGTTTCGATCGCCATAAAGAGATGTGTCGGATGTTCGTCGTTCGGCCACAGCGCAATCTGATCCGCCAGCGGATTGGTCGCGTTAGAAACAACAGAGACTTGTAGCCCTTTAGCAGCGATAACGGATAACACATTATTCGGCCCGTTGTAGGGACCGACCGCGCTCTCCGCAAGCGCCTGCGTAATACCAAACTGTTGCTCCGAGTGCGCATCCAGGAGTTGCTGAATGTGTGAGCCCCAATCGTTCTGCGCTTCCGCTCTTCCAGATACCAGCATGACTGATGCGCCAACAAGACAAACTACTCTTGCGAACTTGAGAATGCATTTGAACATGGTGAATTGTTTCTCCTTAGATCACTTTTCAGACACACTGACCCTACAAGGTGACGTTGAACCCTTTGTTACTTGCCGATTAATTCTTTGTGATGTGGGGCGCGAGAGTTTTAATCTACGAACGGAAAACGTTGCAAGAGGCCGTGCAGCCCGGTGAGAAAGGATCACACGCTTCCCGCTTTCGGAGAACACAACTCCCCAAGCGCGCTGGGTTTGTCCTTAGAGCCGTCGCGGACCGTGCTTACCTCGTCAACAGGAACTCGTGATTTTTATCCTTCTAAACATAAGACAAAGAAGAGGGGTCGAAAAATACATGCTTTTTGAAAAAGTTACTGTTCTGATGCATTTTTTAGGAAGGTCGAGTTCTACAGCCGCAAAAATTCACGAAGAAGGCGCGATTGGATGCGGCTGACCCGGAGTTCTTGCCTTTCAGATGAGACTGTTCCTACAGTTGAGACTAACATGACGGGCCTGGACCATCCGGCGTTTCAGATGAAATGATTCAATATGCCTTCAATCACTCGCGGCACTTGTTACAGCATTTTTGTCTACGACATCGCATTCTCGATTGACCTGAATGAAGCGGAGCGGCGGATCAGTTCCGCGAAGCGCGAAACGATAAAACATAAACGGCGAGCGCCG
>QHWY01000379.1 GCA_003223875.1 Acidobacteriota bacterium
CACGTCACGACAATCCCCGACTTCGTCGGTGCGCACCGAGCCAGTTGATCAGCGTTCAGAACAGGCTCATAAACGCGATTCGTCCTTAGACCTTTTCCAATAAGCTTGATCGCTGTGCCCATGGGCGCAGCGACGATGACTTGTACCGGCTTCGGAAAAAGCGGACCCTGAACAACGACATTCGGTTTCAGCTCGTCTCTTTGCATAACGTTCGATGCCTGGAAAAGATCTGGCGGATCGACGTTATTATACAGATGGTGCGGAATCACCCCTCCAGACGAACGGAGAACTTAGTTGAACCATCGGTAAAGGTTACTCGGAAAATCTTCTGCATGAGAGGAGCGACTGCCGAGGCGATGCGTTCAGGGCTGGTTAACGCGATACGCTTGGGAACGAGTTCCCCAATGATCTACGACGACAAAACCGGGGCGATTTCTTCGGAGCAGGTTTCCAAATGGTTCTCATTTGGCAGTCCTTGTCACTTCGAACGTCCGCAGCACGATGGGCTGGGATGCAGTTAACGATGAGGGATTTGCGGTAGACAAACTTGTTGTTAGGGAGTCGCGGGTCGTTGCGAGTTCCTCCAACAATTTCTTAAGATTCGCGTCCTGGACAGCGTGGGCCGCATCGTTCAATTTGCTGTAATACTGATTCGAGTAATCGCGTGCCAGGCCATAGTTCTGGCGCGATAGTTCGAGCAGCATGAGGCTTGCAGCATCCCTCAGTTCACTCATTTGAACCTGGAATTCGAGCGCGGCGATCGTCCGCTGGGGATTTTCTAGCTGTTTTTGAAGGTCACGGTTCTTAAGGTATTGCGGAATGAATCCAGCAAGGAAGCCACCGACTAGCAGAACCACCCAGAGCGTAATATGCACTTTGATCATTTTCATTGTGAGATCTCCCTTGTCGGCGCCTGAAGGATGTCGATATTGGGCTCATGCACGTCTTCAAGATCCATTCCAAGCAGGTCTTCGATGTACACATCACAGGGATCGTTCATCTCCGATGGGCGGGCGAATCGCAGCGTTCGAGTCGAAAGGATTTTCTCTACACCGTTCTGATCGGTGTATTTGTAAAGGATGCTGGTGTAATCGCCTTCGAAATCGCTTCGATCAGGGAGTTTCGGAGAATCCATGCAGCCGATTCTAGCATCTGCGCCGGAACGCGCTCAGGCCTGGGGATGTCAATCGTGACCAACAGCGGACGTTTGCGCTTTAGCGCCAGTGCGCACCCATCCCCTCAGCCAGCCCCGCGATCTCCTTGACTTCGTATAGGGTACCGCCTGCACTCGTAACAGTAGACCGGAATGTGATTTCACGCAGTAATGGTCGGCTAGCGGACTTAATATCCCGTGCAATCACTTCAATGCAAAGTCAGGGATTTCTGGCGCGTGTCTCCACTTCTCACGGTGCTAAAATGACATCATGAGACCGAAGATAAACATTCCACCTGGCTTTCCGACCTCGGCCGAGATCGTTAAGGACCTCCACTTGAAGAAAAGCGAAGTCAGAGCCGTTGAAGCGCTCCTTGATCGACCGCTGGTAACGACGGCATATCGGTCAGCTGAGACCGGGAAGTATGTTCGGAAGGCAGCCCGCACAGCGCCCGTTAAGAAAGCTTCGTCGAAGACTGGCTCAAAGCGAACCGCTTCAACGCACGTCAAGACAAAAAGTATCAGGCAGATGATTGCATCCAAGCGTTCAAAGTCCAATCGCAACCGGTAAATGTCGGGAAAGTTGAAGGCGACGCGAGCTGTTTTCCTCAACTTTCCTTTCGATGTACGATATCGTAATTTGTATTTGGCTCTGATTGCCGGTACGACCGCACTAGGCATGAAGCCGCGTTGCGTGCTTGAGATCGAGACCACAACGGATCGCCTCAACCGGCTCCTAAAGCTCATTTCTAGCTGTCAATATTCCATTCACGATCTTTCGCGCGTGCAACTGGATGCAGCCGCACCAAGATGCCCAAGATTTAACATGCCGTTTGAGTTGGGTCTAACTCTGGCTAGAACCGGCAAGTTGGACCCTAATCACCATTGGATCGTCTTGGAGGAAAGACCTTACCGAATCCAGAAATCCCTGAGCGATCTGAACGGCTATGACCCATACATTCACAATGGAACAGTCACCGGGCTTCTGCAGGTGCTGAAAAATGCCTTCCACAATCCCGTGGTATCTGTGGCCGACATGAAGACGGTGTACACATTGCTGCAGCTTTCGGCAAAGGGTTTGAAGTCAGAAAACGATTGGCCGGACCTGTATGGTGCCGAGGCTTTCCGGCAGTTGGCTCTCATGGCGAACAAGATCTCAGGTGAACTCCGATCATTAGTCAACCTTGATGGGCTCTGATATGTCATGCCAATGGCGAGCCGTGGACTGTCCCGGAATCGGTAATCGCCGCGGCGTTTAAGCGCGAGCAATCGTCGGAGCAGGGAACTGTCGCGGGGCCGGACAATGTCGCTGTCGGGGTTGAATCTGATCTTGTAGCGGTGCCCGCAAACCTCAGCTTCGAGCGCCGGGATAAGTGGGTTGTCCTGAGCCTGATATCGTCCCCTGACTCGCTCCCACGCTTTAGAAGCTAAGTTTTAGCGCAAACTGGAGCTGGCGCGAAGTCGTGGCCGTGCTGGTGATGACCCCCGCCGAGGGGCTGATGTTGGTACCGGCGAAGACTCCGATACTTGGCTGCCCGAAGTTGGCCCGATTGAGGATATTGAACGCCTCCGCCCGGAACTGCAGATTCAATCTCTCCGTCATGCGGATCCTCTTGAACAGCGAGGTGTCGAAATCAATCAGGTTCGGTCCCAGAAACTGGTTGCGCCCCGCGTTCCCATATGTTCCGGCCATCGGGAGCAGGAAGGCCTGGGGGTTGAACCAGCGATTGGGATCTCCTGTAATCACTGGGCCGCTGAACGCAGGATTCCGGTTGGGCACGTCCGGATTGGCCGTGTCGCCAGAGCCGGAGCGGTTCGAGCCCGCCGTCGGCGTAAAGGGTAACCCCGATTGCGCCGTCAAGATGCCATTCCATTGCCATCCGCCAATGAGCTGGTCTACGAGCCCGCTAGCCGAGCCGCCGATGGCTTTGCCGCTTCCAAACGGGAACTCATAGCTGAAA
>QHWY01000128.1 GCA_003223875.1 Acidobacteriota bacterium
CTGCTTCGGTACGATATACACCCCGCCACCCTGAGGTTGTCCGCCTGACACAGGAGGTACGAGAATTGGAGGGCCTGGTCCGGCAGTTCAAGGCCGCGGCAGAAGCAGCCAAAGCCGCTGCAGCAGCCACGGCCACGGCAGAGGCAGCCAAAGCCGCATCAATTCAGGTACAGGCGGCGAAAGAACCAAAGCCAGAGGAGAAGCCGCGTCCGTTTTTGCCCGAATTTAATCTTTCACTGGATACTGTGCCGGCGGAAGTTCAGCTACAAATCGACCAATTGGACCGCGACGTTTCCAAACTGAAACAAGGTCGGGAACCTCTTCAGGCAAGAATCGCAGCATATCAAAATCGATTGAATCCCCCAGCGCCTGTGGCCGAAGAACTGGCGAGATTGACTCGAAACTACGACGAAGCAAGACAGCACTACAACGTGCTGGCCGAGAAAAGATCAAATTCGAAAATGGCGGCTACTGCCGACTCGAGCGACAACAATGAAATGTTCAAAGTCATCGATGCAGCATTCCTACCGCGACAGGCGATTGGCCCGAATCGCCGCTTGATCGCGGCCTTGGGAGGCGCGGCCGGTTTAGTGTTGGGTCTCGCTATCGCGTTTTTGCGGGAGTTTACCGATTCCAGTCTCCACACGGAGGATGAATTAGCCGCCGCGATAAAACTGCCTATTCTTGCTTCCATTCCAACGGTAGATGAAAAACGAACTCGAAAGCGCAAGAGCGCATCTGTTCTCCGCTTGCAAGAGCATAAAGGCGGTTCTGGCCCCTCGCCTCTCCGCCATGTGGACAACAAGATCACGGACGCAATTCTGAATCCCTCATGCTCCGCGCGGGAGCACTACCGATTCCTGCATAGCCAGTTGCTGGCTATGCAAAGAAAGAAACATCTGAAGACTATATTGATTTCCAGCTCCGGTGCGGGCGAAGGTAAGACATTTTCTGCCTGCTGTATCGCGGGCATGCTCGCTCAAGAGCCGGGAAAGCAGGTTCTGCTCATTGACGCCGATTTGCGCAGATCCACCGCGACAACTGTTTTGGGGACGCCTTCCAGAGAAGGAAAGAACCTAGGCGCGATACTACGCGGCCGGTCGAAGGTGGAAGAAAGCCTCGAGCGTTGTGAGGATTTGAATTTGTACTTCCTGTCGTCAGGGCCGATGTCTTCCAACCCGGGCGAACTTCTAAGTTCCGCTCACATTGAGCTTGTGCTCCGCGAGTGTGCGGAGTCTTTTGATTGGGTCATCGTGGACACTCCTCCAATTCTCGGCGCCGCGGATGTGAATCTGATGGCTCCATTCTGCGACGCAATTTTATTGGTTGTGCAGTCAGGAAAAACGCCACTGAAAGTGATCAAGGATTCAATCAAACGAGTGGGTCGCGAACAGATCTGTGGTGTCATCCTGAATCGAGTTAAGGTTGCAAGGTATGGCTCCTACTATGATGCATATTACAGGCAGCCGCTTAATGAATCGTCACAACGGAACTCTAATCTTCAATTGCGCGAGGGGATCTGACGTTGCAGTCATCCCAAACCAGGCTTTTCGACAGACTAACTCCCTGCGGCTAGACCATAACGCCGCTCCGAAGCGGATCCTATTACAGTGTACGTCCTTCGCTACTTAGCTTTCCAAAAAGTTGGAGTCGTCGTTCTGGAGCACGCTCTTTTATTTGCGTGCTTCTTTACGGATTCGAGGCAGCTTAGCTCCGCCACACCGGCGGCATCCCTGCTGTCATCGCTTTCCAGTTCGTTTGTTGTAGCTATCACGTTCCAGTTGTTTCTACATTTAAAAGATGCCTACGATTTTGGCACACGGCCTTTTGCCTCAAAATTTCTAAAGGACTTTGTTCAAGCTATAGTTTTTGCGTCGGCCGTTTTGTTTGCAATTCAGTTGTTGATTCCGGGCATGTTGGTCGACCCTACTAACCTCGCAATTATTCTTGTAATTATTTCACTGGTCCTGGTCACGTGGCACGTTGGGATTCGGTTGTATTTCAGAACGAGTAACCCGCGATCGAATGTTTTGATAATGGGGACGGGTCCCTTGGCTCGTGCTCTTGCAACCGAAATTTTGCAGCATCGGGAATTGGGCCTCGCCGTACGGGGATTTCTTGATGATGACCCCAGCTTGGTTGGGGTGTCGATTGTTAATCCGAAGGTTTTGGGTCTCAACGCGGAATTGCGTGAAATTGTCGAGAAGAACCAAATTCACAATGTTGTTGTCGAGCTTCGCGACCGGCGGGGCCGGCTTCCAGTTGATGAGCTACTAGAGTTGAAAATGCGTGGGATCGCAGTCGAGGAAGCGACCAGTGTCTATGAGCGTGTCACAGGCAAAATCGCCATTGAGAGCCTGAAACCCAGTTGGATGGTTTTTGGCGACGGATTTGAAGTTTCACGCCGCATACTCATCCAAAAGCAGATCGTTTCGTTTTCGGCATCTTCGCTCCTGTTATTGCTGTGCCTCCCACTCTTTCCTCTAATCGCTCTGCTCATCAAGCTAGACTCCTCTGGACCGGTATTCTTCCGACAAGACCGGGTGGGACAAGGCGGCAAGACTTTCAGCCTTCTGAAGTTTCGATCCATGTGCCAGGATGCGGAACGAGATTCGGGGCCAGTGTGGGCGAGAGCGGATGACAAGCGAGTAACCCGCTTGGGGAAACTGCTTCGCCGAACACGGCTCGATGAGGTCCCCCAGCTTATCAATGTGCTGAGGGGCGATATGAGTCTTGTAGGCCCACGCCCAGAACGGCCAAAGTTCGTGCAAGATCTATCGGACACGATCCCCTTTTATGCGTTGCGTCACTCCGTAAAACCTGGGATTACGGGGTGGGCCCAAATTAACTACCGTTATGGAAACTCGGTGGAAGATGCGGTTGAAAAGCTTCAGTATGACTTGTTCTATATCAAGAATATTTCCTGGGCTCTTGACCTGCTCATCCTACTGAATACAGTAAAGACTGTCCTTGTCCGAAAGGGCTCCTAGTCTTCGAGAACCCCAAAGGTCATTGTCAAATGTTGAACGTTTTGAGTGTTGATGTTGAAGACTATTTCCACGTCGAGGCGTTTGCGGGAACGATTCGCTATGAACAGTGGGACTCCTACGAGCGCCGGGTCGAGCACAACGTGGAGCGTATTCTTGAATTGTTCGCGAAATATAAGGTAAAGGGCACGTTCTTCATTCTAGGGTGGGTGGCTGAGAAACTCCCGCATCTTTCCAGGCGCATCGCAATCGACGGGCATGAAATCGGCTGCCATGGCTACGCACACCAGCGCATACAAACTTTAACGCCGGGGCAGTTTCGCGAAGACCTGAAGAGGGCGACGGGATTGCTGACGGATCAGGTTCAGCGGCCGGTCCAGTGCTACAGAGCACCGAGTTTTTCTGTTGTTATGACTACGATGTGGGCGTTGGACGTACTCGTGGATGAAGGCTACGCGATCGATTCATCAATATTCCCAGTGCACCATGATCTCTATGGAATTCCGCGAGCCGAACGATTTCCGCACTGGCAGATAAGTCCGGCCGGGCGTCCGATTTTCGAGTTTCCGCCTTCAACGATCCGCAAGGCAAACAACAATTTTGGAGTTGCCGGCGGCGGATATCTCAGGCTGATCCCGTATGGGCCGACGCGCTGGGCGATTCAACATATCAATGAAGTTGAAGGCCAGCCGGTGATGGTCTATTTTCATCCATGGGAAATCGACCCTGATCAACCCATCGTACCCGCAGGAATCCGTTCGACCCTTCGCCATTACACGAACCTGTCATCGATGGCGAACAAGATCGAGCGTCTGTTGCAAGACTTTCAATTTACGACACTCTCGGACGTCTCCCAGCAGTACTCAAAGTATCACCTGCAACCCAACGGGTCGCTCGAGGAGCTGCAGGAACCGGCGTCCGCAAACACCAAAACCGCCCGTTACATCTAGACGGAGATCTGTTATGAGACGAACGAGCTACATGTTATTCCTCATCTGCATATTTACTGCCTCGGTCATGGCGCAGACCGTTTCCAAGAATAGTTTCCGGCCCACTGATGGGAACTCTAAAGATGGACGCTTGCCGATTAGACAGCCGGAAGCGCCCGAAGAGTTCACGATAGGTCCGGAAGATGTCCTTTCGATCACTGTCTGGCATGAGCCTGATCTGACCAACAAAGCCACTGTGAGGCCCGACGGCAAAATCGGTATACCGCTGCTAAACGACATTCAAGCGAGCGGCCTGACGCCAAAACAACTGCAGGAACAAATCACGGAAGATCTGAAAAAATTTCTCAGCGAGCCACAGGTATCCATAGTGGTTCAGGAAATTCATAGCCAGATCGTTTACATCACCGGGGCCATAGCGCGGCCGGGCGCGTACCCGCTCGGGCGGCCGCTTACAGTAATGGAACTCCTGGTCCGTGCAGGTGGTCTCGCAGACTTCGCGAAGTCTGAAGAAATCCAGATAGTCCGTAAGGAGGGTAACAAACTGAACCGGTTCCGTTTCAACTACAAACAATTCGCTGAGGGAAAGAATTACCAGCAGGATATCCGTCTGCGCACCGGCGACATGGTCATCGTCCCCTAATGGTTAACAAGAAGATATTTCCGTTTGCCACTATCCTAGCGATCTGTCTTGCAGCGATGGCCTGCTCGGAGTCCGCAGCCATGCAGCTCGCGGATGGGACTGTGCCGGCATCGGACAGTGATGCCGCACAGACAGAGACGAACAATTCTACCCCTAAAGGCAACGCCACTTCACACAGTTCGATTACTCAGGCATTTCTGGACACCATGCGGACGCCGGTCGGTTTTTCGATGGGTTTCTTCGAATTGTATGCGCCCAACCTGCTGGGCTCACAAGGAGACTCATCAGCGACGTACACGATGATGCGCCCACGGCTATTTGCCAGCACAAGGACGAAACGGTCGGAATTTCAATTGGACTATTCCTTTGGCTACAGGCAATACAACCGGCATCGTGAAGTTCACAGCGATGAACAATCAGCCAGTCTAAGCTACAGCTATCAGCTATCGCGTAATTCATTCCTTCGCATCTCCGATGAGTTTAGGTCTACATTTAATGATCTAAGCTTTCTCTCCGTTTCGGCTTCACCCGTGTTATATCAACCCAGTTTTACGCAGGCACTCTACTTGCCGCGCCAACGATCGACCACCAATTCGGTGCAGAGCAGTCTGACTTATCGCGCCGGCAAAAGAAGCAATGTCACGTTATTCACGAGTTATGATCTATGGCACTACGGCGACGCGACGTTTGGCGACTCACGTGGAGTACAAGCCGGAATCCGGGGAGACTTTCAAATCAACAAATGGCTCTTCCTTGCCAGCAGCTACTCTCATTATCTGAACAAGCTGCCTGGAGCATTCCAGGCCACACAGATCCATCGACTGCAGGTCGGCGGTTTCAAATTCAAGCCTCGCCGGACCGTAGAGTTTTATGTTTCTAGTGGTGTTGATTCGACTCGTTTTCGGGACCGTCAGCGCACCACTGCTAGTTATGAGGCAGGGATCTCTAAGCAGTCTGGAGCCACGCTACTTTCACTTGTGTATCACCGAGGGCTCTCCATCGCGATTGGTCCAGACGGTACGCTGAATGGTCATACTGTAAGCGCCTCCCTGTCTCAGTGGCTGTCGCACCGTGTCAATATTCAGACAACTTCTGCGTATACACGCGGCACTTCCTTCAGTAAGGGGACACGGCTCGACTATCTAGGGTCCAACGCGGAACTCGAGGTGGTGCTTCAGCGGCATTTGCTGTACTCGGTACAGTATTCGTACATTTCACAACGCGGCACTGGTTTAGCTGAGGCCAACCTGCGTCTTGTTCGTTACACAGTGACCACCGGCTTTCAAGTCGTGTTGCCGTCGCTCGGTGGGCGCGAGCGAGGCGCGCGTCAACCGAATTAGCTTTTTGTAGGGACCCTCTATGAATATTCTGGGAATTTCCGCTTTTTATCACGACAGTGCAGCCTGCCTGGTAAGAGACGGTGAGATTATCGCTGCCGCGCAGGAAGAGCGTTTCACACGGAAGAAACACGACCCGCGATTCCCGTCTCATGCGATCAGTTATTGCCTGCGCGAAGGCGGCATCAAGCTGTCGGAACTGAACTACATCGCCTTCTATGACAAGCCGCTGCTGAAGTTCGAACGGCTTCTGGAAACCTACATGTCTTTCGCACCGAAGGGCCTGCGCTCGTTCTTGATGGCGATGCCCCTATGGTTAAAAGAAAAGTTGTTCCTGAAGAAGCTTCTCGTGGATCAATTCCGCGAATTTGAACCGGCGGCAGGCATCATGCCTCCGATCCTTTTTGGAGAGCATCACGAGTCCCATGCCGCCTCAGCGTTCTACCCGTCGCCGTATGAAGAGGCTGCCGTTCTCTGCCTCGATGGTGTAGGGGAGTGGGCAACGACGACTGCGTGGACGGGAAAAGGAAATTGTCTTATCCCGCTGTGGGAAATTCCGTTTCCGCACTCGATAGGTTTGCTGTATTCGGCGTTCACCTACCATACGGGATTTAAGGTCAATTCGGGCGAATACAAAGTAATGGGGCTTGCACCTTACGGACAACCGAAGTATGTGCAGAAGATCTACGATCACGTCATCGATTTAAAACCCGATGGTACATTCCGGCTGAACATGGACTACTTCGATTATTGCACCGGTCTGGCAATGACGAACCGGCGATTTGATCAATTGTTCGGTGCCCCGCCTCGCCAGCCCGAAACTCGGCTGACGCAGAGAGAAATGGATATGGCCCGGTCGATTCAGGACGTCACCGAAGAGGTGATATTGAGGTTGGGCCGGACCCTACACCGTGAAACTGGCGCTGAATACCTGTGCATGGCCGGCGGTGTGGCTCTGAACTGCGTGGCTAACGGGCGCCTGTTGCGTGAGGGGCCGTTCAAGGGAATTTGGATACAGCCGGCCGCTGGAGACGCGGGAGGCGCTCTGGGTGTCGCATTGTCGACCTGGTACCAGTACGAAGGCCGCGCTCGCACCGTGTCCGGTCATGGCGACGCAATGAAGGGCAGCTATCTCGGTCCGTCTTTCTCCGATGAGGAGATCCGGGCTTTCTTGGATGAGCGCGGAGCGCCGTACTTCACTGTCAGTGACGACGAGCTTTGCGATCGCGTGGCAGCAGAACTAGCAGCAGGCAAAGTCATTGGTTGGTTTCAGGATCGAATGGAGTTCGGTCCCCGCGCTCTGGGTGCCCGAAGTATTCTCGGGGACGCCCGGAATACCACGATGCAGTCGGTCATGAATCTGAAGATCAAATTTCGCGAATCGTTCCGCCCATTCGCTCCCTCAGTCTTGCGCGAGAGCGTAAAAGACTATTTTGAAATGGATACGGATAGCCCCTACATGCTGCTGGTAGCGGATGTTGCGAAATCCCGTTGCCTGGAGATGCCTCGACACGCAAGCGAATTGTGGGGTATCAACCGGTTGAACGTCCCGCGGTCCGATATTCCCGCTGTAACGCATATCGACTATTCCGCTAGGGTACAGACCGTTCACAAGGATACGAATCCCAAATACTACAAACTGCTCAAAGCTTTCGAGGCACTCACGGATTGCGCGGTCATTGTGAACACTTCATTCAACGTTCGCGGAGAGCCCATCGTCGGCAGCCCCGAAGATGCATACCGATGTTTCATGCGAACCGAAATAGATCTGCTGGTTCTTGGAAATCAGCTCGTTTACAAGGCCGATCAAAAACCAGTAGAAGCTGACACCGATTGGAGGAAGGAATTTGTTCTCGACTAATCAGCATCGCGCGCCTTCGCGACGGCAGTTGCGCTCGTTTGGTTTGGTCCTGGCCGGCGGCTTTTCAGTTATCGGACTGGCTCCGATGGTATTCCGGCATCATGGTCCAACCCGCTGGGCGATCGTCGTTGCAATGATATTCGGAGCCGCAGGAGTAGTTACTCCCGCTGCTCTGCGCTACCCATATCGAATATGGATGACAGCCGGAGACTTGCTGGGATGGATCAACTCAAAAGTAGTCCTCAGCGCTCTTTACTACATCCTGCTCACTCCGATGAGACTGCTCATGACAGTGGCCGGCTATGACGCGATGACCCGCAAGTTCGATTCGCAGATCCGGACATATCGGATGATCCGCAAAGCCAGGCCTGCTTCGCACATGACGCATCAATTTTGATTGACGGAGGTTTACGATGCTCGAATTCGTGAAAGAGTTTTGCTTGTTTATGAAGGACCGTAAGAAGTTTTGGCTGCTCCCAATTATTGCGGCCCTAGCCCTGGTTACGTCCCTGTTGGTGTTGGCTCAGGGCTCAGCTGTTGCACCATTCATCTATACGTTGTTCTAACTTGCCTATGGCAGACAGATATATTCGGGGCGTATTGCAGCTCCAAGACGAGAGTCGATTTGTAGGTCAACACTTCGGATGTCTTACACCTGCGACCGGAGAAGTGGTTTTCAATACCGGCATGGTGGGGTATACCGAAGCTCTGACCGATCCCTCCTATAGAGGACAAATCCTCGTTCTTACCTATCCCCTGATAGGCAATTACGGTGTAGCGGATCCGACACGAAGTACAGCCGAGTTCGAGTCCGGGCGCATTCAGGTTTCCGGCCTGATCGTCTCCGAGATTTGCCGGGAGCCGAACCACTGGAACGCTTTACAAACCCTTTCTCATTGGCTGGAGTCGGAAGGGGTTCCCGGGTTGGCTTCCTTAGATACTCGCGCGTTAACGAAGCGCCTGCGAACGCATGGAACGATGATGGGATCGATCGGTATTGGAGAAGCCGCCGTACCTGTTCCTCCGGCGAGCGACTTCGATCTGGTTTCGGAGGTGACGGTGAGCCGTCCCATGACGTACTCGAAGGGAGAAAAGAAAGTCATCCTCATCGACTGCGGGTGCAAAGAGAGTATCGTCCGGAACCTCCTCGACAGAAACATCAGCGTCCAACGCGTTCCGTACGATTACGATTTCCTGAACGAACAATTCGACGGTGTGCTCATTTCAAACGGACCGGGCGACCCGAAAATGTGCACGAAGACTATCGGCCTCGTCCGTTCTGTCATGCAACGGGATGTGCCGATTTTTGGAATTTGTCTCGGCTCGCAGATCCTGGCCCTGGCAGCCGGCGGGAACACGTTTAAGCTGAAATTCGGACATCGAGGGCAGAACCAGCCGTGTATAGCAGCAGGAGAGCAACGCTGTTACATCACGTCGCAAAATCACGGCTATGCCGTCGACCCAACGGCTTTACCCTCGGACTGGGACGAGTGGTTTGTGAATGCCAACGACGGGACGAATGAAGGCATTCGCCACAAGTACAAGCCATTCCACGGCGTTCAATTCCATCCTGAAGCAGCTCCGGGGCCAACCGACGCGAACTTCCTCTTCGACCAATTCGTCCATCAGCTTTGGAAATCCTGAATTACGGATGATCATGAGACAACACTATCAAAAGATCCTCGTCTTCGGCAGCGGTGCATTGAAGATCGGCGAGGCTGGAGAATTCGATTATTCCGGTAGTCAGGCTATCAAGGCGCTCAAGGATGAAGGCATCACGACGATCCTGGTGAATCCCAACATCGCGACGATCCAGACATCAGACCGCCTGGCCGATGAGATCTATTTTCTTCCGGTAAATGCCCATTTCGTGACGCAGGTGATCGAAAAGGAAAGGCCGGATGGAATCATGATCTCATTCGGCGGCCAGACTGCGTTGAATTGCGGTCTCGAATTGCACGATAGAGGTGTGCTGCACGAATTCGGTGTGGATATTCTGGGCACGCCCATTCAGGCCGTCCGCGACACAGAAGACCGTGAGTTGTTTGTCAATCGATTGACCGAAATCGGCGTCCACGTACCCAGAAGTGCAGCCGCAGTATCCGTCGAAGAAGCAGTCTCGATAGCTCGGCACATCGGCTATCCAGTCATGCTCCGCGCCGCGTATGCGTTGGGTGGGTTGGGTTCGGGTGTGTGCCGGAACGATCCGGAACTCGAGCAACGGGCGGCCAAAGCCTTTGCGCACAGCCCGCAGGTGTTGATTGAAGAATACCTAGGCGGTTGGAAGGAGATTGAGTACGAAGTCGTTCGCGACCGTTTCGACAACTGTGTCACGGTCTGCAATATGGAAAACATCGATCCCATGGGTATTCACACTGGGGAGAGCATCGTCGTCGCTCCCAGCCAGACTTTGACGAACTCCGAATACCACATGCTGAGAAGTGTTGCGATCCGAGTAGTCAGACACCTTGGAATCGTCGGTGAATGCAATATCCAGTTCGCGCTTTGTCCGGAGAACACTAACTATCGGGTTATCGAAGTCAATGCCCGCCTAAGCCGAAGTTCGGCTCTGGCATCCAAAGCCACAGGTTATCCTCTGGCGCATATCGCGGCGAAGCTTGCGCTCGGTTATTCGCTGACGGAGCTCAGAAATTCGATAACCGGAGTAACCACGGCGTGCTTCGAGCCGTCCCTGGATTACGTTGTCGTCAAGGTTCCGCGATGGGATTCGCAGAAATTCAGAATGATGTCGACCACGATCGGTTCCGGCATGAAGTCGGTCGGCGAAGTGATGGCAATCGGCAGAAATTTCGAGGAGGCGCTTCAAAAAGCCTTACGAATGATTGAAACTGGCGTGTCCGGTTTCGCCGGTCAGCAAGGTTTCCAGTTTCATGATCTGGCAAAGGAACTTCGTGAGCCAACTCACGAGAGAATCTTCGCCGTCGCGGAAGCGCTACGCCAGGGCTATTCCGTAGAAGAGGTTTATGGATTGTCCTCCATCGACAAATGGTTCCTTTATCGAATGCGCGGCATCATCGAGATGGAGGCACGACTAAAGGAGACGCCATGGCCGTGGACTCGCGAGCTACTCCTGGAAGCAAAGCAGCTTGGATTCTCCGATATGCAGATTGCCTCGTTGAAGCAGATCGACGAAGAGGAAGTCCGCGTGATCCGATCCGGCTTTGGAGTAGTTCCTTTCGTTAAGCAGATCGATACGCTTGCTGCCGAATACCCGGCACAGACGAACTATCTCTACCTTACTTACAATGCACAAGAGGATGATCTCAACTCTCGCGATTCGATAGACGGCCGGAAGGCTGTAATAGTTCTCGGTTCGGGCGCGTATCGGATCGGTAGTTCAGTGGAGTTCGACTGGTGCTCGGTCAACGCGGTCCGGACGCTGCGTGAACTGAACTATCGGACGATTGTTATCAATTACAATCCCGAGACCGTCAGCACAGACTACAATGAGTGCGACACTCTGTACTTCGAAGAGCTGCGGCTCGAGACGATCCTGGCGATCTGCCTGAAGGAAAGACCTGCCGGCGTGATCATTGCCATGGGCGGGCAGATTCCTAACAACCTGGCGGTTCAACTGCAATTGGCGGGTGTTCCGATTCTGGGAACCTCAGCGAAAAGCATCGATACCGCCGAAGACCGTCACAAGTTTTCAGCACTATTGGACCAACTCGGCATCGAGCAACCCGAGTGGAGAGAGCTGATCAATGTTGAGGACGCGAAAGCATTTGCCCGGCGCAGCGGCTATCCAGTCCTGGTCCGGCCTTCGTATGTCCTTAGCGGCGCGGCGATGGCCGTTGCGTCCAACGACGAGGAGCTTGTCCGGTTCTTGACCAAGGCGGCTCGTGTGTCGCGAGAATATCCCGTCGTGATGAGTAAGTTCGTCGAAAATGCGAAAGAGCTGGAAATGGATGCTGTAGCATGTCGCGGTGAAATAATCATCTCCGCTATTTCGGAGCACGTTGAGAATGCCGGCGTACACTCCGGCGATGCCACGCTCGTATTGCCGCCACAGCGGACTTACCTGGAAACAATTCGAAGGATCAAGAAGACAACGGAAAAAGTCGCACAGGCTCTATCGATTAGCGGCCCCTTCAATATTCAGTTCATTGCGAAGGGTAATGAGGTCAAGGTCATTGAGTGCAATCTCCGGGCTTCTCGAAGTTTTCCTTTCGTGTCGAAAATCGTGGGCAGGAATTTCATCGATATCGCGACGCGGGTCATGGTTGGAAAAGCGGTTTCAAGAGAATCAGATCCTTCCCTGAACCTCGACTATGTGGGAGTCAAAGCTCCACAGTTCTCGTTCATGCGGCTAGATGGTGCGGACCCGACGCTCGGCGTTGAAATGGCTTCGACAGGAGAGGTCGGCTGTCTGGGAGAAGACTTCGAAGAAGCTTTCTTGAAGGCTCTCCTGTCGGTGGGCTATCGTCTGCCGGTACGGAGCATCTTGCTATCGACGGGACCCGTGGAATACAAAGCGGCCTTCGTCAAGAGTGCCCGGTTGTTATCGGATATCGGTATAACCCTTTATGCAACTCGTGGCACCGCCGCGTTCCTGCAGGCGAGCGGTATTCATTCGACGGTGTTGCACTGGCCGCTTGAAAAGGAATCACCGAACGCCATCGAGTATCTGCAAAGCCGAAAAATCGATCTCGTCATTAATATTCCGAAGACCTTC
>QHWY01000380.1 GCA_003223875.1 Acidobacteriota bacterium
GCCGGAATCGAAATCACGCTCGGGCATTTGTCGACATGCGACTTGACCCCCTCGCCATAAAATTCCTTCATCCGGACCACCTCAGGAACGAAGATCTTCGGATTTGTGGACGCGACGCCTCGCGCTTCGACGGAGCCGTTGCCTTTAATGGAAATCATCCGGCGTGTGCCGTTCTGCGGGAGGATCGTAAGGGTTGCCTTGTGACCCGGAGCTTTCGGGAAACCAAGACGAACCACCTCGGGATTGCCGAGATCCATCATTATCAGTCCTTTGACATACAGGGACGTTACATCCGCCGGAGAGTTGTCCGCGGATGTCGAAGCAAATGCGGAAACACCTATTACCGAGACGGCGCTAGCGCCGCCCAGTACACTCAGGAAATCACGTCGATTCATTCGGTTCATGTGGACTCCTTCTTCTTTAGGGTTGTTGTTTTGGACACGAGTTCGGTCCTCCAGTCTCTTGGCTAGAGAACCCATTCACTGAAGAAGACGTAAAAGACCATTTCCCACATTCAAAAAAATTTTTTAATTCCTGGAGGATCTTTGCGTGTTGGTAGCGACGGATTACGTCTTCTTCTAATAGGAGGGGAATTCAGTGGCGGATAAGAGTCACGGCGAATGTTTGACCGAGGAGACTTTAACCGAGTACCTGGAAGGCGGCCTCGATCCAGCAATTAAGTTAGCCAGCGAGGCTCACTTGATTGCGTGCGACGAGTGTCGGGTCCGGTTGGGTTTCTTCATGAAAATGTTAAATGAAGAGGTTGGCGCCGAAGAGGCTGCTGCAGTCGAATCCATTGCTCAGCAATGGAATAAGTCCAAATACAAGATGCCGCGGCGGACAGGGACGTTTCCAAACTGGCTTTTCCGCTGTGTAGCGGTTGCGGCGGCGCTGGTGATTGTCGTGGTGGCCGTTCGTATTTTCATGGAGCGGCAGGCACCACCCAAGTCTGGCGGCGAGATTGTACAACTACTTCTAAGCCAGAACCGGCCGTTCGAGTCTCGCTTGGCTAACGAGCCGCACCTGCCGATTGTTCGAACGCGCGGCGTGGAGGACCCCGGTGTCGCTTATGGATTGATCGCTGGTGAAATGACACGACTTTCGGCCAACAGTTACCAGATGGGTCGTTTCTACCTGCTTCAGAAAGAATTCGGCCGCGCGATTTCCTATCTCGAGGTTGCTGGGCAGGAAGTCGGAGCCGAGGCCGCGGTTCATAACGATTTGGGTGTCGCCTATATGGAATGTGAGGGACCTCGCCTGGAGGAGGCTGGCGAAGAATTTCGTCATGCGCTGGAGAAAGATCCACTGTTTGCGCCCGCAGTGTTCAATCTGGCGTTGCTTCACGAGCGTACTAACTCGCCAGAAAAGGCAGTGGCGGAGTGGAAGCGGTACATACAATTGGATCCAAACTCCGATTGGGGAAAAGAAGCGATCAGCCGGCTTCGAGGATTGATGCGTTGATATGCAGGAAAACTGTGACAGGTTCCGCTGGCAGAAGGAGGCTGGCGGAACCGCGGGCGCAGACTTACTGCGCGAATGTGGTGAGAAGCTTACAGACCGCGTCCTGTGGACGAAGTTCCAGGAGCGCTTTCAGGGTCTCATCTTCTTGTATTTGATGCGCGCTTTACGCCTCCGGCGTATTCAGGACGACACCGCTGATGTCGTACCGGATTTGGCGCAGGAAGTTTATCTGCGGCTCGTTCAACACAACGGACGGGTTTTACGTTCGTTTCGAGGAACAACGGAGTTTTCGGTGATGGCTTTTCTAGGGCGAATCTCATCGTCTGTGGTGCAGGACTACCAACGGCAACTCGCCACTGAAAAAAGGCGGGCGCCGATCATCCCGATCGAATCGGCGAAGCTTGGGGAGCTGAGTGGATTCCGGTCCGCGAGGCCGCCGGAATTCGATTCGAATGCCCTTGGTTCGATTCTTTCGTGGATCGATGTCGAACGAATTGTAGAGGGCGAAACAGACCGGAAAAACGCCCGCAGAAACGCACTCATATTCAAACTTCATTACATCGATGGTTTTCAAGCCGGCGAGATTGCCCGCTTTCCCGGGTTCGAATTGACCAAGTCAGGCGTCGAATCGATACTCGCGCGGATGAGAAAGAGAATTCAGGCATGAGTCAACAGCCAAGAAGCGCTGAAGACAGTACCTTCGAATTTGAAGCCGCTGAAAACAGCAGTTCAAAGCGTCCAAAGGTCTCTCCAGAGGAGCTGTTGCATTTATCCCGCCTGATAACCATTGGCGAGCTGTCCGCTTGTTTCGCTCATGAAGTAACGAATCCGCTGATGCTCATCAAAGGTCACATTCGGTTTCTCGGCGAAACTCTGCCTGCTGGTGATCCACTTCGCGCCAATTTCGAAGTGATCGAGCGTGCCTCGCAGCGTATCGAAGAACTAGCGAAATGCATGCTCGATTTTAGCCGCAGGAGAAGTCCGCAGACTCAGCCTTGCGAGCTTGCCGAACTGATTTCGGATGCACTCCGGTTTGTCCAGCCGTACCTGAGAACTCAATTTATCGACGTGCAGGTCCATCTGGATACTCGTCTGCGCCTGATCAATCTGGATCGCTGGCAGATGATTCACGCGCTGGTCAACCTTCTCCAGAACGCCGCCGATTCCATGATGGACGTCGATCAACGTGTTCTTTCAATCACCGGCCGAATCGCCGAGGGTGCTATGCGTATCGCGATATCGGATACCGGAATCGGCATTGCTCCGACGGACCTGCGGCGCATTTTCGAGCCATTTTTCACGACTAAGGGAGAGCGCGGCACGGGCCTGGGTCTGTTTATCACAAGACAAGTCGTGGAAGCGCATCGCGGCTCAATCACCGCCGAGACCAGCAACCGCGGAACGATTTTCGTCATCAGCCTCCCTCTTTAGGGCTGTGGGGGCGGGTACAAACTTTCATGAAGAAAGCATTCCGCCCCTTCATTTTTGTTAGTTCTACTGGAAATCGTAGGTTGGAAATTGTTTCATTGTTTCATCCGAAAAAATTTCCAATGAAGCAACTTCCAATCTTGGAATTTACGATACGCGTAATCTTGCGAAAGTTCGTCTTTTTCGCGAGATTTCACTTTGAAGTTCGACCGCTTTCGATGCACGAACGTTCATCGGCGCTGGTGCTGCACTCAATATGCCAAATCTAACATCCCCAATTTCAAGCCCCTGACCTGCGATACAATCCCCGCCTATGCCTGGCCAGCGATTGAATGTGAAATCGATTTTGTACGTCGTTTTCTTTCTTTCCGGCGCAACCGGTCTCGTTTACGAGGTGATATGGGTCCGGCTGACGGGGTTGATCTTTGGTAATACCTCACAGGCCATCTCAACCGTTCTTGGCGCGTTCATGGCGGGACTGGCCTTCGGGAGTTGGAAACTCGGGAAGAAGGCGGACCGCACGG
>QHWY01000387.1 GCA_003223875.1 Acidobacteriota bacterium
TTCCGGCAAAGCCTTTGTGCGTGCCTATCCGTGGGAACGCCAGGAGATGTTTTCGGGAGGCTCCGATACTTGTTTAAGACTGCCTGGCGCGATGGGACAACCCACGCGATCTTTGAACCGCTGAGGTTTCTGGAGAAACTCGCGGCGTTAGTACCCACGCCACGTGCGCATCTGGTGAGGTTTCACGGGCTGCTCGGTCCGGCCGCAAAGTGGAGACCATCCATCGTACCCAACAACGCCACAAGAGCAGCTCGCTGGACTCCCCAGCCACAACCACCGCAACCCCGGTCGGCGGGGATCTTGCGGATTGCGACCAGAGGGAGAAACCCGCGGATGCCGCCGAACGGCATGGGCGTAACTATGCGTGGTCTGAACTGATGAAACGCGTGTTCGCCGCAGAGGCGCAGGTGCGGGCCGTCAAACGCAATCAGTCCTTGAACGCCGCGGAGCAAATGCAGGAGATCCTGCGCCTGGAGCGCGATCGCCAGCGACGCATCGAGCAGTACGAAAATCGATAAATGGAATCGATGGAGATCAACAAGCGCGACGCCCGGGTGGTCCTCGAGGCGCTTGGCATCGTTACGAGCGGCAGCGCACGGCACTATCCATCACCGAGATCGGGAACACGATTCACCAAAGACGACAGACCTTAGGCGAGTTTCAAAAACTGCGCGAAGGGCTATCGAATCATTTCAAGCCGCGAAATCATCTTTTCGTTGCCTTGGGCGCTCCCACACCGAAGTCAAACACATCGTTTGAGTCAACCGGACTGAAACCGTACTCTCCTCGGTCCAAATATTCTGCCGGCGCCAAGAGATCGCAGTTTCCGTCTTTCTTGATGGTCACCTGGATTTCCGACTTGGACAGAACGCTTTGGCTACCTTGGGACATCGGCAAGTCTCTGGTGTTTTGCGTCGGCAGCAAACTGTAGAGTTTGTAGCGCGTCGGGTCGACGCCGCAAATGACGAAATCATATTTTTGGCCGGGAGTAAGGCGAATGTTCGAGGTTGCACCTCGTAGTTCGCCGACCATGCGAGAGCTAACCAAACCAGGCCCTTTCCTTTTCACGATGGCCGCTGATTTCGCGAGTCGTCTGAGCTCCGTCGAACCCTGCTCTCGATAAAACATGACGCCAACTTCTTCGCTCAATTCCTTCGACTCATGTCGCGGCTGCTGTTCGATCGAATGTTCAGAGGGATGAAGTTTTCCGGACAGGTCATGATCACCGTTCACGTAGGCGATCACGGCTGTCCCCTGGTAAACCGTCACATCCTTGCCTTTGACCAAAAGGAAAGCGGGAGCTGCTGGGAAAAAGAGCAGGCTCGAGACGATGACCCCGGTAGTAATCAGTCCCGCTTTCCCGTCACCTCGATTCTCCCGCATGCCTCGCAGCGCAAGTTTCTCTTCGTTGGGCAACACAACGTAGTCGATTTTCACATCGAGTTTGCCGACGCGTCCGCGACTCTTCTTCTTTTCGGCTTGGGTGATCGTTCCTACCGCCAAGGCGTTTCTGGGAACGACTGTCGTTTCTTCAAGCTTAACGTCCTCGAGTACTTCGAAATCGACAACCTCGCCAACCTTCGCATCGGCCGACGAAATGGTCTGTTTGATCGCGAGGCGAACCGGTGTCCCGTCACGAATTACACGGGGGCCGACGGTTTGCTCCTGCACCGATCCGATAACCTGGACGGGAAGGAGCATCGTAAGCAGAGACAAAACAACTGTGGTGATGGGGAACGGGACTTTAGAGACTTTTCCGCTCAATTTCCACCTCCATGGAAATCCGGGCGGGTTGCCGGCGTGGAGGCTCCGGCGCTTGGCTGTACAACCTACCTGCCCATCCGGTCCAGAAGCCTATTCCCTAGTGGACGAAGTGGCAAATGTTTTGACCTATTCACGCGAGGAGTTGTGGGTCTGGCTGTGGGACGCTCCCGCCAGCTTCGCTGTAAGGTATTGACGCCGCGAGTTCCGGCGGCTGACAGGGCGTCCGCCCGCCGCTAGCGTGCGGCAGAAGGAGACTTTACGTCTTTAGGGAGATTTTCGAAGTACCGTTGATGTGTGCGACGAAGAGCTGTTTCGCTGACTGCTTCGAGCAGAACGATTTCACGTTGAAGCTAGAAGCCTTTGAAGTTCCGATCCAGTTCGATCTCTAGGCGCTTCTCTTGGGCCTGGTGACGCTCTGAATCTTCAAACGTTTCGAAGAGCAGTGTGCGTCTTGTTGGACGGTCATACTCAACCAGAAAGATCATCGTTTTTTTTCCTTCGTTTCAGTTTCACTATCTCACGCATGATCTCTTTCTTCTTTTTTCTTTACGGCGGATTAAATCCTGTAAATTGCCATACCAGTTCATTAGCTCAATGACTTCGGTCGGCAAAGGCTTACCTGAAACGAAGTCTGACAGGCGGATAGGCCCCGCACGCTCACGGACGATGTTCAGGCCGGCTGCAACTAATCCTTCGCTTTCTTCCAGTAAAGCGAAGATCTCAGACTCCACCGTCAAGATCTCTTGAATGTCGGCGGGGCCGCGACCGTACTTAAGTGCCTGACCATACACGTCCGCCAAAGTCTCCGACCAGACGGCCCACAAATGTTGAAGTTCTGTTCTGCGAGGTCCTTTACAACGATTCTGCACCCTGCGATGTCCTGAAGCTTACTTAGCCGAAAACTCTGGCGTTCCAGTTTTTCTACGATTGAAATTGTAGTCTTTATGCGGCCACTCGGTTCAAGCCCGAGGCCGCGGAGCGTCTCGATGACATGTCCATACGCCGCGTCAAATGAGCGGCGATACGAATCAAGATGCTCCAAGTCCGCAGCGACAGTTTCACTTTTCCTCAGTCGCTTACCCAAAGCGTTTATCTGGCTTATGGTGAAGTCGCGGCTCAATACGCTCTCTCCACGCTCTTAATTGAGGGAAATTCCCCGGCGCCGGCGAGCGTGAAAACCGGCTGCGGTGTTGGGCGTCGACTCCCTCGGCCTACCGGGGGTTTCTGTGGCTTTCTTATGTCATAAACGGGACGGGAGAGGGTATATGTCTTTTCTCACGAGGATAATCATGAAAGCCCGACAAGCGTGATCCCGTCCCCGCCTCTCTCTCCCCGCCTCCGAAAAAATGCCGGCAGATCTGGACACCTCTCCCCACAACGCAACATAAAACGTCTTATACGACCCCGTCTTCCGGCCGGGAAACCTGCCAAACGACCGGCCTGATACTTACGACGTGCCGTTTGTTTCGCTTATCCTTTGCGCAGCGGATTTCCGTATTCACCGACCCTAGGATTCAATTGGTCTCGCGATGGCAACACGTCAGCACCGGATCGCGTGAGTTTTGCTCCCGGCCGCGCACTGCACGGTATTTAAGCTGCGGGGTTGACC
>QHWY01000129.1 GCA_003223875.1 Acidobacteriota bacterium
CGCCGCGCCTGTGGCGCGGTTGGGCTGACTGGGCCGCTTATGTAAGGTAGGACAGATCTTCTGCGCCGCCCGCTGGAAAATAGACCTACTGTGCTCAAAAGACTCCTTTAAAATGGAGCTGCATGGGGAAAACGTGAATTCTCCGAGCGTCTGCAAACGGTCTTCGAAGAAGCGCACCGCATGAGCCAAGGCATCGATCCCGCGAGGGTTCAGGAAGAAGTTCGTACAGGCGTGAATCGCGCCGTAATCAAGCACGCATTCCTCGATAATCTTTATTATATCCAGGCGAAATTTCCTTCTGTCGCTACACCCCATGACTACTACAGAGCGCTGGCGTTTACCATTCGCGACCGCCTTTTGCAGCGGTGGATAAATACGGGACAGACATACTACGAACGGGCCAGCCGCACTGTCTGTTATCTTTCCGCCGAGTTCATGATTGGCACGCAACTGGGAATGAATATTCTGAACCTCGGCATCTCCAAGCAGGTTCAAGAGGCGATGAGCGAGCTCGGATTGAGTCTGGAGGAGTTGCTGGCGCAAGAAGAAGAACCAGGGTTGGGTAATGGCGGCCTGGGCAGGTTGGCGGCGTGCTTTCTGGAATCGATGGCGACCGCGCAAATTGCGGCGATCGGCTACGGCATTCATTACGAATACGGCATCTTCACTCAGGCAATTCGTGACGGCTCACAGGTAGAACTGACTGACAAGTGGTTGCGTTACGGAAACCCTTGGGAGATTTCCAGACCTGAGATCGCCTTTCCCGTCGGTTTCGGCGGTTCAACGCGCGCTTATCACGACAGCAGCGGCCGTTACCGTGTGGAATGGACCCCAGACCGGATGGTTTTGGGCGCGGCTTACGACACACCGATTCCGGGCTACGGCGTCAACACCGTCAACCTTTTACGGCTATGGCAGGCACAAGCGGTTGAGTCATTCGATTTCAAGGCGTTCAATGTTGGTGACTATTACGGCGCCGTCAATGAGAAGATCGTTTCCGAAAACATCACCAAGGTGCTGTATCCGAATGATGAACCCATTCAGGGCAAAATCCTCCGCCTTCAGCAACAGTACTTTTTCGTCTGTTGCGCTTTGCAGGACGCGATGCGGATCGTACGCCAGCGCACGACCGACATCACGCGGCTCGACGAGAAACTCGTCGTCCAACTCAACGACACGCACCCCGCGATTGCCGTCGCCGAATTGATGCGTCTTTTGGTGGACGTCCACAATTTGGATTGGAGCACCGCGTGGAAGATCACGAAGAACACCATCGCCTACACGAACCATACGCTCTTGCCCGAGGCCCTCGAGGCCTGGCCGCTGGAACTGTTCCAGCGGCTGTTACCGCGGCACCTGGAAATCATTTTCGAGATCAATTATCGGTTTCTCGATGATGTCCGGCGGCGTTACCCAGGCGACGAGGATCGGGCGCGTCGCTTGTCGTTGATTGACGAGAGCGGCCCTCGCTTCGTACGCATGGCTCACTTGGCGAGCGTTGGGAGTTTTCACATCAACGGAGTCTCCGAGCTTCACAGCCGTTTGCTGCGAAGCGACGTGCTCGCGGATTTCTACGAGCTGGAACCCGGCAAATTCGGTAATGTCACCAATGGCATCAGTCCGAGGCGCTTTATCGCCTTCGCCAATCCTGCCCTGGCGAAACTGATCGACGAAGCGATTGGGCCGGGCTGGTTGTCCGATCTGGAGGAACTGAGGCGGCTTGAACCCCTGGCGGAGGACGCTTCGTTTAGACGCGATTGGCGGTCAGTCAAGCGGGGAGCTCGTCAGGTCCTGGCGAATCTTGCGCTCGCGCGCACTGGTGTCTCTTTGGATGTGGATACACTGTTCGACATTCAGGCCAAGCGGTTTCATGAATACAAGCGTCAGCATCTCAATCTGCTGCATATCGTTGCTCTGTATCTCAAGCTCCGAGAGACGCCGAACGCCGATTTTGTGCCCAGAACATTCGTGTTTGCCGGCAAAGCGGCGCCGGGCTATCACCTGGCCAAATTGATGATTCGCCTGGTGCATGGAGTTGCCAGCGTCGTGAATGCAGACCCGGCCGTTCGCGGCCGCCTGCGCGTCGTCTTCGTGCCCGATTTCAATGTGAAGACCTCCCAGCACATCTATCCCGCGGCGGACCTGTCAGAGCAGATTTCTACGGCCGGTAAAGAGGCATCGGGCACGGGAAACATGAAATTCGGCCTCAATGGGGCGCTCACTATCGGTACGCTGGATGGGGCCAATGTCGAGATTCGCCAGCAGGTGGGCGCCGATAACTTTTTCCTCTTTGGCTTGGCCGCTGAAGAGGTAGCCAGGGTCAAGGCCAGCGGTTATTGCCCACGCGATATTTATCACCGTGATCCTGTGCTTCACGCTGCCCTCGATGCGATTTCGAGCGGCCTCTTCAGCGGTGGTAGCAGCCTCTTTCGCCCACTGACGGATCAACTCCTGAACGATGATCCGTTCCTCGTATTTGCTGACTTCGCCTCCTACTGTTCAGCACAGGCGGATGTGAGCCGCGCCTTTGCCGATGCCGAGCACTGGACGCGGATGTCCATCCTCAATGTGAGTCGACTCGGACGCTTCTCTTCGGACCGCAGCATTCGCGAGTATTGCCGGAAAGTCTGGCGGGTGGACAACGTGCCGATCCAGCTGTGAAACACTACTGCATATAGAAATGACAATCGACGCCGGTCGCCGCAGCCGATCGTAACTAAACAGATCATGCATGGGCGAATCTTAACAGGACGCCAAAATGGCGAATTCAGATGGAATTTGGAATTCGCCAGCCACACGTAGAGCGGAGCGGCTGCCGGCCGGCGCCACCATCAAAACACCCGACGATATTAACGAGATGGTGCGACGATTGGCTCAAGAATTCGATGACGCTCAAATTGCGCGCATTCTCAACAGGCAAGGGCGTCGCACTGGACGCGGCAATCCATTCACTCAAGCCAATGTGCTGTCACTCCGAGGCCGCCACCAGATTCCCAAATGTCCGAGCAAGCCAGTGCGCGACCCGAAAGAAGGCCCGTTCACTGCCGATGAAGCGGGCGTCGAACTTGGCGTCACGATGACTACGATTCACCGCTGGCTTCGCGAAGGAATTTTGGCTGGAGAGCAAATGGCGCCAGGCGCTCCCTGGAGGATACCGCTCACCGATGAAGTGCGCCGCAAACTTTCCGGCGGCGACGCGCCGGAAGGGTGGGTGAGTCTGACCGAAGCTGCAAGACGGCGCGGTTTATCCGAATCGCACGTGGTGTATTTAATCAAGACGAAGCGGATTGAAGCGAAGCAAGTGTGCGTGGCAACCGCCGGTGCTGCCGGATCAACGTGGACGCCGCCACGTGTGGACAGCAACGAGAGATATTTGGCGATATAAGTAATGACATTCCGAAATGAAGTGGTGAGTGCAAGCGGCAAAATCCCTCCCGCGCACCAGTCGCGTTACCTATTTGGTAAAGAAAGGCCAGTTCCAAGCGGCGACATGGCTCTCGCTGGAGCAGCAATGTGAATAAGCCGAGTGGATTCATAGGTTGCACTTGGCAACGAAAAAGCTTTGACCAATAGATAAACGACATTATCAAGGAGGCGCAGTATGGAACGGCCCACGGCGTTGATCGAATTCAGCGGAACTTCTATCGCTTTCGCTCTCTTGTTGTGCATTGCGTAACTATCCTTACCCTGCTGCAGTACTGCTCGATTATCCGATCAAGTTTGCAACACTTCCGATTTCACTCTGGCCTCCTGGATCGGTCATGATTCTGCTTTAACCGATCGACCAACTCAAGGGTTGAATTCCATTTAGCTTGACATCTCGCGGATCCGGGTCTTTAATACCGAACTCTACCCACAGGCCCAAAGAAGATATCGACGCGAAAGCGGTGTCGAAGGATCGGCTCTTTCACGCGTTTTGTGTCCTGTTTTGAGAACCCGCAGGATAGCCATTTGGTGCCCGAACTTGAGCGGCGTATTTGGAAAAGGAGGCGCTATGAGATCCGTTACATTGAGACGCAGAATGACGACGTGTGTGTTCAACGCAAATCTCGTCGTGTTGCTTTTCTCTATCGGGCTGTTTGCACAGGCCAATTTCGGCCGTATTCTCGGAACCGTTACAGACCAAACTGGCGCGGTCCTGCCGGGCGCGAGCATAAGCGTAATCGACACGCAGAGAGGCCTCGCGCGAAGCCTGACCACAGATGAGGCGGGGCAGTATAACGCTCCCACGCTGATTCCCGGTACATACACGGTCCGCGTCGAGTTCCCAGGCTTCAAGACGCTGGCTCGCGAGAACGTTGTGCTGGAGGTTGGTAAGGAGATTCGAGTCGATTTGACCATAGAGCCTGGCCAACAAAACGAGACCGTGACGGTGAGCGAAGCGATCCCGCTAGTGGACACTACAGGCGCCACGCTGGGCGGCACAATCGCCAACGTGGACATCGTGGATATGCCGTTGAATGGCCGCAACTACCAAAATCTGTTGAATCTGCGGCCGGGCGTCGTGATCCAGCCGGGCGGCGGACCGTGGACCCAAAGCACCAACAACGTTCGTCCCGATGAATCCGGCTGGATGATCGACGGCGTGATCAATTCCAGTTTCTTTGACGCCCGCCCCATAGTCAATTTTCCGAGTCCGCTCAGCGATATGTCGACGATTCTGCCCATCGACGCCATCCAGGAATTCAACCTCATGGAAAATCCGAAAGCGGAGTACGGCTGGAAGCCCGGCGCCGTGGTGAACGTGGGAATCCGATCGGGGACCAACGCTTTTCACGGCTCGGCTTACGCGTTTGGCCGCAATGGCTCCTGGGACGCCCGCAGCGTCTTCAACCCCCCTCCCCAACCGCTGCTGCCAGTAGAGTTTGAACAGTTCGGCGGCGTGGCGGGCGGGCCGATCAAGAAGGACAAACTCTTCTTCTTCGCCGGCTATGAGGGCCTGCGTTCCCTCGTCGGCAACTTGTATATCGAAACCGCGCCCGCAACCGCCGGGTTCCCAACCCCGGATCCGAGGAATAGCATGGTGGATGCCATCAATGCTCTGCAGAGCGCGGGCGTGAGGCCCAGTCCCATCAGCCTGAAATTGTTGGGCTGCACCTTGGGACCAACCACCTGCACGGGCGGCCTCATCCAGGGGGCTTCTCCGAACACGACCACCTACGCCAGTACCTCCCCCACCAACAACATCAGCGACAACGGAGTGGCGAAAATCGACTACAACATCAACAGCCGGCACCGGCTCAGCGGCATGGTCTGGATCGGCAACTACCTTGGCGACGGAAACGATCACGGCTTCGTGAATCCAGCCTTTAACTTACAAGCTCTCGTACGCGCGACAGACATCGTCGTCAACTGGATTTGGACTCCCAATTCCCGCTTGGTGAACGAAGCGCGCGTTGGCTACAACCGCGTTAACTTCACCTCAAACATCGACGATGGCAACATCCTCGCCGATGGTAGTGGGCTCACCGGTGGCAAGGGCTACCCCCTCAACACGGGCGTGACGGCTGTGGGTGGCTTGCCGAATATCAACATTACGGGTTTTTTCGCAGCCACAGGCACCTCAGGCATTGGCGCCGGGCATAACCGTCCGTCTTCTAACGGCCCCAACCCGTTTTATGATTTTCAGGATAACGTTTCGTATTTGTGGGGCAAGCACAGCTTCAAGATCGGCGGCGAGTTCGCGCACATCGAGGTCGATACTTTCACCGAAGATAACATACGGGGCCGGATCGACTTCCGCGGTAAGCGGACTCCTCAAATCCCCGGTTCCACACCATTGGAAGACTTCTTCGCCGGAAATCCGGACAGAGGATTTATCCTGGTCGGCAATCCGGCCCGCACGGTGAACTGGAGGTCGACCGCGGGGTTCGTTCAGGACGACTGGCGCATCGCGCCGAGACTCATGCTCAATCTGGGACTGCGCTACTCATACTTCTCGCCGATCCGAGAGGCCAACAACCTCTGGGGTAACTTCGTTCCGGCGCTGGGACTGGTTCAGCAGGGTCAACCATCCGTTGGCGATACTATCGTGAAGCCCGACTACGGAAATTGGTCGCCCCGCGTGGGTTTTGCCTGGGATGTCACGGGTAAGGGGACGACTGTGGTGCGGGCCGGGGCGAGTGTCATTTACTCGTCGTACAAGGCGGGCATGTTCACGTCGCAAATTGGGCTCCCGGACACCTCGTCAACCAGCGTCACTTTCAACCCGACAGGCGCCTGCAAAACGGTCGTAGCCGTCGGAGTCCCTTGTCCGGCGACGTTTGGCGGCACCATCCAGCTCGCCTCCACCGCTCTCCCTAACTCTGCACTCAACTGGAGTGGCGTTGTTTTTCCGGCCGGCGCCGGCGTCAGTTGCACTGACACCGGACCGTGCAGCGCCATGGCGGTGGACCCGAATCTCCGCACCCCCTACATTACGAATTACAACTTGGGTGTGCAGCACGCCTTCAACAACAACCTCTCGTTGGACCTTGGCTATGTCGGCAATCACGGTGGCAACCTGATTGGTATTCGCGACATCAATCAGATCGATCCCACAACGGGCGTCCGCCCGTACGCCGCCAGATTTCCCTACCTGAAGTTTATCAACCAGATCTCGAACTTTGCCCGTTCCAACTTCAACAGCCTGCAGGCGACCCTGACCCAGCGGGTTTCACACGGGCTTTCTTTCACCGGCGGTTACACGTACGGTCATGGCCTCGACAACGGCTCCCTGAATACTCAATACGGATACATGCCGCAGAACACCAATAATACAGCGGCGGAGTACGCCAGCGGCGACTTCGACATCCGGCACCGCTTCACTTTCACGACCACTTACAGCCTTCCCGGGAAAAAAGGCTTTGGCCAGTTGCTGGAAGGCTGGAAGATCAACTCCATCGTGACCCTTCAGGGCCCCCAGCCGTGGTCCGTGGACGACCGCCAGTACGATTTCAGCGGGACCGGAGACTTCGCCGATCGCTGGGATTTCTTCGGGAACCCCAGCGACTTCAAGTCCGGCACGAGTTCCATTCCCTACTGCTCTGGCTTCGGTACGACGGCCGGTGTGACTTGCTCGAAGCAGTCCGGGATTGACGGCAGCGTTAGCGTGCTTCCCGCGTCCCTGGGTCTAGCGTGTGTTGCGGTTGCTCCCGACCCCGGTACGCTCAAGGACGCTGGCTGCTACGTAAGCGGCAAATCGGTTCTGGTTCCTCCCAAGAGGGGAACCTTTGGCACGATGGGCCGGAACATTTTCCGCGACTCGGGCTTCAAGAACGTGGATTTCTCCGTATTCAAGAACTTCGCGTTCAAGGAACGGTTCAACGCCCAGTTCCGGATCGAGTTCTTTAACGTGTTCAATCATCCCCTCATCGCGAATCCGTTCGGCTCAGTGAATAATTATGGTGGAGGCAGTGACCCCGGGTCCTCCCCCAGCACGTTCGGTTGCGGGTGCGCCACACCCGACGTCGCCGCCGGCAATCCGATCATCGGTTCAGGAAGCAGCCGCGACATTCAAGTCGGGTTGAAGCTCACCTTCTGAGTCTTCCGGTGATCCAGGAACTGGAGGCGGACTCACGTGATGCTGACGAATTGTGGATTGAGTCGTCTTCGACCGCTGGACCGGTTTTGGTGTAGCTGCGGACGGCAAGCAGTTGGAAAGGCGAATCTGAACGTGTGGCTGGCGAATTCCTAAAATCATACGGCGATCGGCGTGTTGGTGGCGAATTCTAAATTTCCAATCAATTCGTTGGTTTTCGCTTCCTGTTAACATCGCCCATGCGCGATCTCATTGTCATCCTGGTCCATCTTGCAGCCACTCTTTTGCAGCTGGTTCGGCCCGGCGGCCTACGAGCCGCCGTCGCCGAGTCCGTGCTCCTGTGTGTGGCGAATTGTTAATTCCCCCCGATTTGGGTTGTGCTTCGCCAAAATCACATCAGTCCGGTAGACGATTGATTTTCATCAATGAAACCGCCAGACTTCCGGCCGATGTTGAACATCATCCTGATTCTTTTTCGGACGATCTTCCTGGTCTTGGGCGGTTATGAACAAGTCGCCCTGGAAAATCTAGCTCTGCGTGAGCAGCTAGCCGCCATTTCTCAAAGATTTCGATGAAAACCTAGCCAGTGAAGGTTGCGAGGGACCAGAAAAGGCCGCCCCGTGTGGCATTCCGGCTTTTGGAGAAGTCTGGAACGCTAAAACGGAGGCGGCCTTTCTGATGACAGAGTGTAAAACAGAAGAGTACGAATTTCACCCATTAGGTAATCGAGAAGTGGTAGGTCGATTTGATGGTGGAGACATCACGACGGATGCCGGGGGATTGCTGTTGCGGGAAGTAGAACAGCGGACTGGAATCATCGGGAGATTCGCGGCCTGTTTCAGGGATTATCGAGATCCAAGGTTCACAGAGTTCACTGTCGAGGAACTGGTGGCCCAACGTGTCTATGGTCTGGGCCTGGGATATGAGGATCTGAACGATCACGATCAACTGCGCGCGGATCCGGCCTTGGCGGTCATCGTCGGTAAAGAGGATCCAAAGGGAGAACACCGCCGTGTGGAACAAGACCGGGGCAAGGCGCTGGCTGGAAAGAGTACGCTGAACCGGTTGGAGCTGACGGGAGCGGAAGCGTTCTGCACCGACCGATACAAGAAGATAGGCCGGGACGACGATGCGATCGACCGCTTATTCGTGGATCACTTCTTGGAGTCTCATAAAAAGCCACCACTACGGATCATTCTGGATGCGGATGCCATCGACGATCCCATACACGGCAATCAGGAAGGACGGTTCTTTCACGGCTACTACGGCCATTATTGTTATCTGCCGTTATACATTTTCTGCGGAGAGTTTCTGCTATGTGCACGGCTGAGACGTTCTGACATCGACGCCAGCGCGGGAGTGGTGGATGAATTGAAACGGATCGTGGCTCAGATACGGACCGTTCGAGACCGAGATGGGATTTACGGACGTTACTTCAACGAAAGAATCCAAGGGATGGGCACCGAGCAAATTTTCATCGCGGCGCAGAGTCCTTGGCAAAATTGTTTCGTGGAGCGGATGATCGGAAGCATTCGCAGAGAGTGCTTAAACCATGTCGTAGTTATTAACGAGCGGCATCTTCGGTGGATTCTCAAAAGATACATCCGCTACTATCTCAATTCCCGAACTCATCTGTCCTTAGAAAAGGACGCACCGGAACCACGCACAATTCAACCACCGGAATTGGGAAAGATCGTGCAGCTGGCGGAAGTTGGTGGACTCCACCATCGCTACGAACGCCGGGCTGCGTAACGATGTCTTCACAGCTTTCGAGTCCGCGGTTTTCACAAAGCGAAACTCAAAGAAGAATTTTGTCGCTAAAACCTATGAGCCTCTGCTCAAAGCCGGCATTCCCGCGCTTGTTGACCGAATCCCCTCAATATTGGAAACTGAATCACTCACGATTTTACGGGTTCCTTACCTACAGGCAATTTCGAATCGTCACGGATATTGGCGAACCACAGCTCATCATCCGTCTTCGCGGCCTTGTTGGACTGACCCCAAACGACGGCCAATGCGAGCGACGGAACGACGAAACGAATTAGTGGCTTCATGGAGATTGAATTGTATTCCACGTGTTGAGAACACGACGGTCTCGTCGCATTAACGATTGCCACATGAACTCAGAGCACTCTTATGACGAGAAATGACGGTGTCAAGTTCACTATCAAAATTGTCGGCCTCCGATTCGTACTGCGATCGCTCGTCCGAACAGTTATTTCTCCTATCGCTGCGACACGACTCGTATTCGCTCTTTGCCGATTCAACTTCGCTCGCTTTGTCAGCTGCATCTCTGGCACTGCGTCGAAGGCGATCAAGTTCATCATTGCAGGCACTCCAATCAACACTATCCAACGCACGGCGCCGCTCGGCTAATCTTTGAACCATCTCGCGGTCCCGTCGTTGTGCCTCCTGAACCTCCTGCGGCGACATCACCGTACATCCGCCGTCCTGTTGTTTGTAATTGTTATCGCATTCCCACCCGTGGCCGAATACATTCAAATGCGCGTGCGCCGGCATGGCGAAACTAACGCAACTACCCGCCTGCTGCCGAAAACCCCGATCGCATTCCCAACCATGTCCGAACACATCCAAATGGGCGTTGGCTGGGATTTGTACTGGGGAACAGGCACCAGCGACCTGGGCATAACCCCGCCGACATTGCCAGTCATGTCCGAACACATCGAGTTCCGCATTGGGCGGAACCCGCACGGGAACGCACTCTCCACCCCGTTGCGCGAAGCCTCGGTTACATTCCCAACCTGTTCCCAAAATGTTTTTATGAGCGTTCGCAGGCATACGCTCTTGGGACGCACCAAAAGACGGCATTACGAACAGAAAGACAACCGCCAGAACGTGTTTCATGCTTAGGTACATTCTGGATTTGGGGCTTTCCATCGCTTTCAATGGGGCCGACTCTTACCGCCTCTTGTCGAGGTAGTCACCTTTGAAGTGTTTGGCAAATGCTTCCGCCGCTGACTGAAAATTACTCTTCTTGACGTTATAGCCGTAGAGGACGGCGCTGGTTTCGTTATCGACGACTTGAATCGTGCCTGAGAATTGCGTGAAATTCCCAGCAAATGCGCCGAAAGCAACAATCTTGGCCACCTTGGTGCCGGTACTGTCTTCCCGTTGGGAAGATACACTTTGGATGGTCCAATTCGCCTTGCTTTTGTCAGTGACAACTGCCACTGGCACTTCCTTCTTAAGGAGCGCCGCCGTTATGGCGGAACCAAAATCAGCCTGCTTAGCTTTGTCCTTCGCATTCGACGCATCAACGGTCTCGGCGGCTTCAATGTAGACTCGTGGTTTCTCGCGCTGTTGTCCCAAGGTCGGCATCACCGTCATGATCACCATTGCGACAGCTAGAACTATCTTCATGTTAATAACCTCCTGAATGGCGGATCAAAAAATGAAAGCGACCAGCAAACAGGCTTCCATTCGCTTAATTTCTGCATTTCTTGATGAGTGCGCGGAAGATGTCGGAGGCGGTTGTTTCAAAAAGTCACCAATCTGAAAAGTCTTTCCTAAACGTATCAAGATAGGTAAGCAACCTTTTTGTCTTGGATTGGCCGTGCAGAATCAGCGCAATTGGCGGGACGCTGAGGGCCTCCTAGAGGGACTGGCAAAGCAAGGGCCGACTTACAGCGATATTGACCATGGTCGGCGATCGAGCCGTTGTCACGCTTTTCAGTTTCTGAAGACACACACCACGCGATGATGAACGTCGAAAACATCTCAGCCTGCGGACGAAAAAGCTTGGGGGAGGGAGAATGGCGTTTTTGACGCAACTCGATAGGAATTGTGAGATTCGCCCGGAGAAGAAAAAATGAATGCGGCTGTCACTCGTCGGACCGGTTACAACGGCGTTCTGGCGGTTGTCCGTGTGGATCTCGTTCCCCTGCTTGCATTATTTCGTCTTCGCACAGAAGAAGACGATTCGTAAAAACAGCCACGGCTGGCGAGCGAGTACATGGTGGCCGTACTGCGGGGTGTTTTTCCGGCGGGAGGCCCTGGCCGTGTGGGATGTCTCACTTCGGGACGCGCTGAATGTAGTGGGCGGGAGTGCAAACGATCCGCTGTTCAGCGCGCCTTCATGATTTTCTGAAGGTCCGGAAATTCTTCAATCAGGCGCTGGAATGCCTTCTGGCTGGCCTGTTGTCCCAATTCCTGTCCGCGGATCATCGCTTCCGCTGTCAACCTGGGCAGCGCTTGAACCGCTTTCCGGCCGACAGGAGTTTCGTAAAACGCGATCAAGCCCTTGATTTCGTCGTTCGTGAAGTACTTGTCGTACAACTCGCGGCTGATATCGGTGAAGTCTAGCTTTCGGAATTCCTGAGCCATGATCTCGGAAAACCTCGCGAGAATCTTGCTTTTGGTCTCATCGGTTTGTACGTTGGCGCCAAACAGCGGTTTCAGGACCGCGAGAACCTGTTCCTGCAGGCTCTGCTGCAACTGGTCCGCTCCAATGACCTTCAGGAGACGTTCAATGTTCGCCGCTTTCTCGGTCTGTAGAGTTTCTTCCTGCGCAAGCAAGGGCCGGGCGACAACCAGACACGTCAGTGCAATGAACACCGATTTGATTTTCATGCTGGCATTCTAGCGTAGTGTCATTGACTCTGTACTGCTTTTAGGTGGGCAACGACGCTTTCGGCAAGCCCATCCGGCCGATACCCGCCTCTAATGCAAACGACGCGGCCCGGCTGTATTCCCGTAACACATCTCTCTTCAAGATCAACAAGGAAATAGCTGCTACGGCGCAATGTAACAGAGACGAGCCTCTCGCAAAACTTGAGCGTGAGCAAGACAATGACGGCGGCCCACTCGCGTTCGCCCCTTGAGCCGAACACACCCTGTTTATCTTGACAATGCGCAGTAGTAGGTCTCCGTTGCTACCGGCCGCAGTTCGCTTTTGTTTTATTGATGTATGCGGCGTTCACGGAATCGATCACCAGACTCCTGATGCCGGCGCGTTTCGCGATCGCATCCA
>QHWY01000388.1 GCA_003223875.1 Acidobacteriota bacterium
GAGCGGTACGTGGTCGGGCGACTACGGACCCGACGCGGAGCGGCGCGAGCAGATCCGGCTGGATTTGAAATGGGAAGACTCGAACCTACGCGGAGTTGTCCGTGCCGGCTTCCGAGATCTGCCGGTCTCGAAAATATCTTTCAAGCCCGAGTCCGGCGCGATCACGATGGAGTTTGACGCCCAAGGCAACAACGGCCAGACTGTACACTACATTATTGAAGGTACCGTCAACGGGGACGCGATGACTGGCACTTGGAGTCACGATCGCCAACGGGGAGATTTCCGGCTGACGAAGCGCTGAATGAAGACGGCACTTGGAGGTGTCTCATGATTAGGATGCAGTGCGTTCGAGCGGTCGCGATTGCGACCATGACGCTTTCCCTTTCTTCGCTGTGCTTCGGCCAAGAACAGGGCGGCCAGCAGGCGCCTCCTCCAACGCAGCAGCCCGGCGGTGGACAACAAGGCGGAGGTGCCGGGCGGCAGCCTGGAAACCAGCCCACGTTTCCCGACCGCGGGATACAGCAACAGATCCCAGAAATTTCGCGGCCTATTTATCTGAGCGGAAGCGTTCGCCTCAGTGACGGCACCACACCGCCGGTGAACGTCGTCATCGAACGCGTGTGCAATGGTGTTATTCGGCCGGAGGCTTATACGGATTCCAAAGGCAATTTCAGTTTTATGGTCGGCGGGCAGAATTCCGCCGTGTTCGCCGACGCGAGCGTCTCGGTTCCGACGATCAATGGTCCGGGCCCACAGAGTGGCATCAACGAGCGGAGTCTGACGGGATGTGAAATCCGCGCCAACCTTCCAGGGTTTCTTTCGGATTCGATCATCCTTGGCTTTCGCGGTCCTCTCGATGATCCTGAAATCGGCGTCATTCATCTTCAGCGGCTCGCGAACGTGGAAGGCTACACCTTCAGTATAACGACAGCACTTGCTCCAAAGGACGCCCGCAGGCTCTACGAAAAGGGCCTCGAAAGCATGAAGAAAAAGAAATGGGCGGATGCTGAACGCGATCTGGGAAAATCTGTCGAGTTATATCCCAAGTATGCCGTGGCGTGGTACGAATTGGGCCGCTCGTATCAACAGCAGAAAAAATTCGATGAGGCGAATCACGCTCACCTGGAAGCAATCAAGGTCGATTCTAAGTTCATCAGCCCTTACGGTGAGCTCGCAACGATGGCGGTCGTCCAGCAGAAATGGGACGAGGTCGATCAATACACAGCACAGATGTTGAGGCTGAATCCCTACGTTGTTCCGGAGATTTACTTCTACAGCGCGGTCGCCAACTACAATCTGCAGAAGTTCGACCTTGCCGAGCGCCGCGCGAGAGAAGCGGCGAAGGCCGACACGCAACACAGGATTCCGCGTATCAATCACCTCCTCGGAGCGATTCTGGCGGACAAGCATGATTACAAAAGCGCCGCCGAGAGCCTTCAAATTTATTTAAAGTACAGTCCAAACGCGAAGGATGCGGATGCGGTGAAACAGCAGCTTGCCGAAATGGAGAAAGCGATCGCTGAGGGTCGTTAGCCGGGATGTTGTTCTCAATCGGCATAGGAAAATTAGCCACAAAAAGGCACAAAATTCGCAAAAATCTTTTGTGGCTCTTGTGCCTTTTGGTGGCTAATCCCCTTTTGTGGTCCCTGCCAGCCTCCCTTCACGCGCAATGGCTGCAGTATCCGACGGCTGGCGTCCCTCGGCTCCCCGATGGGTCTCCGAATCTGAATGCGCCGGCGCCTCGCACGCCGGATGGAAAACCTGACCTTTCTGGCATTTGGGACATTGAGCACAACAAGCCATGTCCTCCAGGCGGCTGCGCCGACATGTACATCGGCGAGGAATTCTTAGATATCGGCTGGTCGATCCACGGCTTGCCATATCAACCATGGGCAGCCGAAGTAACGAAGAAGCGCACAGAAGACAATGGAATGGCGGACCCGATCAGCCACTGCTTGCCGGCCGGCATTGTGAAGGGTCTCACCATCCCACTGTTTCGGAAGATGATTCAGATGCCCGGCTTGCTTGTCATCCTCAATGAGCTTGGCTCGTCGTACCGGCAAATATTTACCGACGGGCGGCCGATGCCTTCGATCGATCAGCCGACTTTCAACGGTTACTCAGTCGGAAGGTGGGAAGGCGATACATTGGTTGTCGAGACCACCGGTTTCAAAGACCAGATGTGGCTCGATCGTAACGGTAGTCCGCTAACGGATGCCGCGAAGATAACCGAACGCTTTCACCGCGTTAATTTTGGAAAGCTCGAGATCGAGATCACCGTCGATGATCCTAAAGCCTACACGAAGCCTTGGACCGTGAAGCTGACTCAACTCATTGTGCTCGATACCGAATTGATCGATTACATTTGTGTCGAAAATGAAAAGGACGCCACCCGCTACCGGGAGACCAACAAATGAAACTCGGATTAGAAGGAAAGGTTGTACTCATAACCGGAGGTAGTAAAGGGATCGGCATGGCGTGCGCCCGCGCATTCGCGAGCGAAGGCGCGCGAGTCTCGATTGGATCGCGAAGCGAAGCCAACCTCGACGAAGCCCGGCAGACTCTCGCTAAAGAAGGATTTGAGGTTGTCACCGTTCGCGCGGACTTCTCCCTGCCGAAAGATGCCGAAGGCGCCGTGAAACAAACTGAGAAGCTCCTGGGCCCAACGGACGTTCTTGTCAACAGCGCAGGGGCCGCCCGGCGCTTCTTCTGGGAAAAGCTGGATGCCGAAGCCTGGCAACAGGGAATGAATGCCAAATACTTCCCCTATATTCACGCGATGGATGCGGTCCGGCCAGGAATGATCGAACGCAAACACGGATCGATCGTGAACATCATCGGCATGGGTGGAAAAGCTGCCGCCACAATGCATTTGCCGGGCGGAGCCGCCAATGCGGCGCTGATGCTGGTCACGACTGGATGGGCAACTGCACTCGGCAAATACGGCATCCGGGTGAACGCGATCAATCCTGGGATGACCATAACCGAGCGGCTGCACGAAGCTCTCCGCCTCGACGCGCAAAAGCTGGGCATCACCGAACAGGAAGCGCTCAAGCGGTACGAAGAACGCATCCCGCTCGGACGCGTAGCGAAGGCCGAAGAAGTCGCCGCTGTCACGTTATTCCTGGCTTCCGATCAAGCGAGCTACGTCACCGGCACCGTCATCCCCATGGATGGCGGCCGTCTCGCCGCGATTTGAAACCGGGATCTTTCTTCGGCAGTGGGAAAATCGCTTTTCCCGATGAGGAAAAGCAAAATCCTCTTCAGGAAATCGCGGTACTTCAGAGCGACGGTATAGTGTCTGGAAGGATAAAAAGATGTCAGTTCTTCATATACCAGAGGATCTTCTAAGACGGCTGGGGCCAAGCGACCGTGACGCGCTGACTGAAATACTGAAATTGCGACCCGTCTTTATGAGACAGGACGCTTAAGATTTGACGAAGCGGCACGCCTGGCCGGCGTCGATCTGGACACAATGGCGGAAGCCTGTGCTGTGAGGAAGATCCCGGTCTACTGGTACAAATCCGAGGATCTTGAATCGGATCTCGACACCCTGAAGAAAATGACGTCGTGACGACTAGGCTGGTCGTCTCGGACACTTCGCCTATTCGTGTTCTGCATCATCTCGCTCAACTTCATCTGCTCGGCGAATATCAGGCGGAGTTATTGATTGACGAGGGATGGGACGGCTCGTCGCCCGGCGACTTGGCCGGACAAGTATGCCGGTAAGCCCGGCGCCCCCGGACCCACATTACTCACCACGACCACGGCCGTTTCCTCCGATTATTTATATCCTCGGAACTGAATTACATGTGCTAGATTCCTCCTACTCCACACTGATTGCAGGAGGAACGGAGGACAACCATGAAGCGAACGATTTTGTGTTTGCTTTTGTGCGCGA
>QHWY01000130.1 GCA_003223875.1 Acidobacteriota bacterium
AGGATCAAGTCTTGAAAGTAAACATCCCGCGAAATGACGTCCAAGTTACGGTTGCCGGTGTCGCAACTCCCACGCCCTTCGGTTTCGGCGGATGGATAGCAATGACCAAAGCTTCGGACGGCAATCAGGTCCTGATGGGAGATCTCGTCCTGCTGCAGGACGAAGTGAATCCGGTTATGTCTGCGCTGCTCAACGCGGGACTCGACGTCACTGCCCTGCACAATCACTTCTTCTTCGATGAACCGCGCATGTTTTACATGCATGTTCACGGTCATGGCAGTACTGCCGATCTAACCAAACGCCTTAAACCGGCGCTCGACCTGATCGGTGTATCGACCAAAGGCGCACAGGCACCGGCGTCGAACCCTGCGGGCCCACCTCTCGATACGGCAAAGCTTGCTCAGATTGTCAGTCACATGGGTGAACAGTCGGGTTCGGTGTACAAGATCACGATCGGACGGGATGATCTCAAGGTGTCCGAAATGGGCGCGCCGATCAATGCGCGTATGGGCCTGAACACCTGGGCGGCGTTCGTTCCCACAGGGAAAGGCGGCGCTGCCATCGCGGGTGACGTCGCCATGCTGGAATCGGAAGTCACGCCGGTTCTCAAGGCGTTGCGGACAAATGGGCTTCAAGTGGTCGCGATTCACCATCACATGACTAATGAACGGCCGATGATCGTCTTTCTCCATTATTGGGGAACAGGTCCGGCCGAAACGCTGGCCGCAGGATTCAAAGCGGCCGTCGACGAACTCGGCAAACACAACACAAGTAGAGCAAGCCGGAATTAGCGCTTCCTGAAGAATTCGTACAGATCGTCGAAAAGTAACGTTCCGCGCTCGAGCCGGTCGTTGTCCTCTTTGTTCGCGCTGCAGATCGCGTTGATAACTAGGGCGATGCCCGGCCCTTCCTGCCGGCCGAATTTCGCGTCTTTCAAATCGATGTCATGAACGATTTCCGCGATCGGACGTAATCCACGTTCGGAAATTTCCAAACGCTCCATCAACACTTCGAACGTACAGAGATCACCTTCATGCGTGAAGTCCGCATCGAACATATCGAATCGGACTTCACCGGGTTCGGGCTTATATCCTTTCGCCGCGACAAACTTGAAGTGGGCGTCATCATCAATGAATCGCTTGATTAACCAGGCCGACGCGATGCGATCCACGTGGATTCCCTTGCGCGTGACCCACGTCCGTCCGGAATACGCGCCGCTTTGCTGCTGAACCTTGCGAAGTGGAGCCCTCCGAAGCTTCCCCTCCATTTCGGTGAGTAATGCCTCAGCCTGCTTGCCTCCTGGAGCCGAAAAGAAATCGATAGTCTGGACTTCAGTCAACCGCTGCCGAAGACGGGAGACCTGGCCAATCATTCCGGAAGCCCATGCGCCGGCCTTTTTTGATGCCGATCGAAGTTCCTCACCAATCTGTTTGATCTCCACCAAAAGCTCGGCGTAATCCGATTCGCGGCCGCATGAAATCCGTCGTGCTCTTGCTGTATTTCGCGAAACTCGGCCTTACCGAAAACCCATCATCACTCCTGCATGTGAATCAATTGTTTCGCCGCGAAGCGGCGACAGAAAGTAGCCCAGGACGTTAGGGGCGTGTTGCCCAGCCGCGAAGCGGCGTGAGACGATAGCCCAGCGCGGGAGCGCTGGGGGTTCGTGTTCGTCCATGCCATAGCTCCGAAGGTGCGGCAGACTTAAAGCATCTGCCAGCGCTTTGCGGCTTGTGTCTGCTCGGAAATCAAACCCAGGGCTGACGCCCTGGGCTAGGTTCTGTTGCCGCTTCGCGGCTTTGGGCAACAGCCCCGCTGCGATCAACTCTGACCCAGGGCCTACGCCCTGAGTCTAATGTTGTTGACGCCGCTTCGCGGCTAGATTGCCGCCGATCACGTCACCAAATCACTTTCAGTGCAAATTGAATCTGGCGAGCCGATGTTTGTGTGGAGGTGATCAGTCCTGCGCTCGAGATGGGATTGCCGGTCTGATCGAAGACAGTGAGGTTATCGGTCGGAGAGGCAAAATTCGCTCTGTTGAAGAGATTGAAAAACTCGGCCCTGAACTGAACGTTCGTGTTTTCCGAAAACAGCCGGGTGTGATTGTTCTTGAAAATCGAGGCGTCAAACTTCGACACCCCGGGTCCGATCAATGTATTCCGCCCGAGGTTGCCTCGAAGATTCGCCGGATTGGGAAAAGACAGGCACTGAGTTTTGACGTAATGGTTGGGGTTCCCGGGATTGGTCAACGTCTCACACCCTGGCCCAAGCAAACGATTCGGCGGTTCGTTCGTTTCATCCAGCTTCATTCCCAATGGGTCACCGCCCAGCAGCGGAGTAAACGGCTGGCCACTCGAAGCTTTGTAAATGCCGCCCAACTGCCAACCTCCCAATGCCCATTGCGTGAACCGTGAGCGCATTCTAGGAACTGGCAGTTCCCAGGTAAAGTTGGAAGCAAAAATCTGGCGCACATCGAAGTCCGATAAACCCCGAGTTGTACGCTGGTCGAAGAAGAGCGGATTGAGCAGCCCGTTGGGAAATGCGTCGTCAGCCACCGTCGCCGAGAGCGTGTCGATACTCTTGCCCCATGTGTATGCGCCACGAATTTGGAAGCCGCGGCTTACTCTCTTCGTAATGACCATCTGTAGGGCGTTATAAAACGAGTTGGCTTGCCATAGCATCCCAGTAACGCGGCCAAAGTTTGGATTCAGTTTCTGACTGCTCGATGCCGAAGGGAAGACGTAACCGGCTGATGTCAGCGTTGGCAAAACCATATCGAAATTATCGACCCGGAAGGGCTGGTGGACACCCCGTGATCCCACGTAACCGATCGTGAGCATAAGGCCAGCTGGAATTTCGCGTGATGCGCTGAGGTTCCATTGCATCACATAGCTGCGCTTTGGAGCATGTTCAACGTAGCTGGCGGAACCGGTGCCGGCCGACTCCAAAAAAGCCCCGGTTGGAAATGAACCTGGCGAGAGGACATCCCCGAATATCCGGTACGAGAACGGAAGCGGAAATGGTGTGATCAAGGTGAATGTGTAGGGCAGCGGCAATACATCGAAAATGCCAAAGCCGCCTCGGATAGCCGACTTGCCATCCGCGAAGGGGCTCCAGGCAAATCCAACCCGCGGTTCGAAGTTATGAAGCGTCGGGTTCAAAAAGTAGGGAGAGCCCAGGTGCGGCTCGGTGTCGGTCAAATGGAGCAGGTTCGAGAGCCTGCCGTGAGCCTCAGCAGGGACCGTAGCCATTTCATAGCGGAAGCCAGCGTTGATGGTCAAATTTCTCCGGAGACGTATATCGTCCTGAACGTAGGTGCCGAAGAGCGTCTGGCGAATCCCAAACGTCGGTATGGGAATGGGAAGCAATCCGACAAAATTTCGCGGCCGGTTGCTTAAGAAGTCGGAAAGTGAACTGAACTTGAAAACGCCGTTGGTTCGGCTTGTCAAAAGTAAGTTGTCCTGCATGCGCTCCACGAGCACGCCAAACTGCAAGGCATGAACTCCCTTGATGAGAAAGACGTCATCAGTCCCTTGAAATGAATTCCAGGAGATGTTCCTGCTACTACTTCGCGTTCCTGGGCGCTGGGCGTTCAATCCTCCGGTGAAGTTCGTAATTCCGGGCACAGCCTGTACCTCCCCTACGAATTGCCCGGGGATGAAGCTGAATGCGGCATCCGCCAGTAAAGGGTTTATGACTCCGGACACTCCGCCCTCGACGGCCCCGGCCCGGTTGAAGCCAAACCGGGCAGCATTCAAGAACTTCGAATTGAAGATGTGTTGCTCATGAAGCGTGACGAGTTGACGCCGTGATACAACGTTGGCCAGCAGCTCCTCAAATGCATCCGGCTGGACGACTTTCGAGTTGTCGCGCATAAACGTGCCGGAGATGCTATCCCGCTCCGAGAACTTGTGATCGAGTTTGGTGGTGAAATAATTTTCTGTTGTAATTTGCTGCCCGGCAAAGCTGAAAATTCCCGTATCCCCATTTCCGAGGAGGGGTCCATTCGGTAATGGATAAAATGCCTGGAGATATCGCGAGATTGCCGGATCTACTCGCGCGGATCCTGTCGAAAGCACCCCCTGCCGCGCTGCCGCTGAAGGCACGGTATTCACCTGCGTAATACCCAGTGACTGACGAAGTCCTTCATAATCCACGAACACGAAGGACCGGTCCTTCCGAAGTGGTCCTCCAAGAGAACCGCCGAATTGATTTCGCTTGAACGGCGGAATTCTGGCGTCAAAGAAATTTCGCGCATCCAGAGCGCTGTTGCGTAGAAATTCGTAAGCGCTTCCGTGAAGAGCGTTCGTTCCCGAGCGCGTAACAGCGTTGATGACCCCGCCTGTGGTCCGGCCGTATGCCGCCGGATAATTACTTCCCAGAACGGAAAACTGCTCCACGGCATCGACACCGAGGTTGTCACCCAAAACACTTCCAGGCGCTCCATTCGAGTAGTCGTTGATGCTTACGCCATCGAGACGATAGCTATTTTGGTCCGGCCGCGCGCCGGAAATACTCAACGCCGCTCCAAAACCGCGCTGAGAGTTACCTCCACCCTGGGCGGTTCCGGTCTGCACGCCCGTGACACCTGCTTGAAGTGTAGCGAGTTGCGTCCAATCACGCCCGTTGAGCGGTGAGTCGACCACCGTAGAGGCACTGACGTTTCCGCCGACCGCCGAAGAAGCTTGATCGACGGGCGTCCCCGAAACCGTCAGTCGAACGACGCGGGCGGGATCCCCTGCCTGCATCACCACATTGAAGACGAGGCTGGCCCCCACATCCACCGCGATGCCCGTTCGCATTTGAGTCGTGAAGCCCGGCGCGGCGGTCGTCATTTGATAGCTTCCGGGCAGGAGATCAGGAGCTGTATAGAAACCTGCGACATCCGAAACGACGGTACGGGTAACGCCAGTTGCCACGTTCGTAAGTGTTACCTGCGCGTTGGGTATAGCAGCCCGCGCGTTGTCGGTCACGGTCCCCGACAGCGATCCCCCGGACACCTGGGCATTCAGACTCACGCAGAAGGAATTGGAGAACGCCAGCAGAACCGCTAATAGAAGAATCATACGGTTGCGTCATCCTGGGATCGGGGAAAGCCGAATCCTGATGAGGAAATCACTTTCCCCCATCAAGAAAAGCCATTTCCTCATCGGGAAATCGCTTTTCCTCATCGGGAAAAGCCGTTTCCTCATTGGGAATTCGCTTTTCCTCATCTGGAAAAGCTGTTTCCTCATTGGGAATTCGCTTTTCCTCATCGGGAAAAGCCGTTTCCTCATTGGGAATTCGCTTTTCCTCATCGGGAAAAGCCGTTTCCTCATTGGGAATTCGCTTTTCCTCATCGGGAAAAGCCGCTTCCTCACTGGGAAATCGCTTTTCCTCGTCGGGAAAAGCCATTTCCACGTCAGCAAGCGCTCATGGCATGTAATCGAAGACCATCAGATGAGCCTCTTCAAGGATGTAGTCGTTTGGGCCGTAGGGTATCGTTTGTACGAGGTGCTTCGGAACCGCGACATACATCCGCTTGAGTTCGGGGACGTAAAGCGCCGTCTTCGCGAGCGCGCCAGTCGGGACTTTTCCCAGAAGCTGGTAGTGATCGGGATCCAATTGTTTGAAGACGGCGAGAGTCCCGGTTGTTCCGACAAAGTAAATGCGTCCTGTTGCCGGGTCAAATTGGACCTCGTCGGCACCGCCGACGCTGTCCAGCGCTTGAACGACTTTTCCGGTCTCGGTATCCATGACGACCAGTTTCCCGGGCTCATATTGGTGCCCGCCTTTGACGCGGCTACCGACAAACAGCCGATGATGGGCGGCATCCAGACCGGAGGCATGCGGTGAAGGTCCTCCGGTGATTGGCCATTCGGCCATGACGGTTCGCTTTTCCAGATCGACGACTTTCAGGTGGCTCTCTCCTCCGACGATATCCCCCATGGCGACGTACAGCCGTTTGCCCGATGGTTCGATGCTCGTGCCTCCGGGATCATTACCATCCATCTTTATGCTTCCGACCAGTTTTCCGGCCTTGGTATCCACGATCTCAATAGAACCGTCAGTGTTTCCAGATCCTGTGACGATGGCCGAATAATATAAATGTCGAACAGGATCGTACGCTCCGTTGTCGGGCGTTCTTTTTGCGGCGCCGCGCCCGCCTGTCAACTCGACCGTCTTAGTCACTTCGTAAGTAGTGCCACTGATCGCAACGACCGTGTTATCTCCGAGGTCGGTCCATATTTCGTTGGTCTCCGCAACATAGAACGGCTTTCGGGGATTCCCGCCGAGGCCTTTCGTTTCCTGGATCACCTTGCCTGCGCGGAGGTCCACGGTGATGAGACTCTTGTTTGCCTCGCCGGTAATGAACAGACGCTGTCCTTTGACGTCCACGGTTAGGTGGTCCATGTAACCTTCGGTCGGCAGGGGAATCGTTTGGACCAATCTCAGAAGTCCAGACATAGTGGTCATCGGCATTAATGGCGGCGGCGCCGGAACGGCGGACTGCTGCCGCTGTGCCGTAGGAGCGAGGACAGACCAGAAAGCCCAGAGAATCGTCAAGTACGTTTTCATGTTCAGCACCCTATCATGTCCGTCATTTCGATCGACATAAAACGAAGATTAAATCTTGTTTATCTCTCTATCGTCCGTTGACAAGGCCAGCTAAGGGGCGTAAGACAGCCACACAGCTGTATTTAATCACCAATTTCAGTCTGTGGATGGAAACAGGGCTTTGCACAAAAAATACATCGCGGGCGCTCATAGAGCGCCCCTACAGTTGCGCACCCCAAGCTGTAGGGGCGGTCTATGACCGCCCAGGATTTTTTGTGCAAAGCCATGGAAACAGGAGGAACACCGCGATGTGGCGAAAAGCGATCGAGTCTATACCTTTTATCTGGATTCTTGTTCTTTGTCTTATAGCTCCTGCCCCGCTCGACGCGCAGGTTGCCGGCGCGACGCTCACCGGCACGATCACTGACGGGCAGGGCGGAGTTGTGCCGGGCGCTACCGTCTCGGTTACGAATGTCGCGACTGGCGTGATGGCAGGCACAAAGACAAACGAGGTTGGCGCATACCGTGTGGTCAATCTCAATGCCGGGGAATACCAGGTGAGCGCTTCCTCTCCAGGCTTCAGCACCGCGGTCGCAAAGCTCACGCTCACCGTCGGCCAGAAGCAGGAACTTAACCTTGCGCTGATGGTCGGAACGCTCTCGGAGGCGGTCGAGGTCACCGCGGGAGCACCGTTGGTGGAACTGACGAGTTCAACCATCTCCGGAAACGTCGATGCCACAACACTGCGCGAATTGCCACTGAATGGACGTGACTGGGCCTCACTGGCCGCACTCGAACCGGGAGTGGCATCGGTCCGCACACATCCTCTAGGAACGCAGGCTTCGCGCGGTCTCGGACTGCATATGACGATCTCGGGAGGCCGGCCCACACAGAACAGTTATCGTCTCGATGGCGCGCTGGTGAACGATTACTCCAATGCGGGTCCAGGCAGTGTCCTTGGACAGAACCTGGGCGTGGACGCCATTCAGGAATTCAGCGTACTGACCAGCAACTATTCGGCAGAGTACGGCTTCACCTCAGGTGGAGTGATCAACGCCGTCACGCGCTCGGGCACCAACACGTTCCACGGCAGTGTCTTCAATTTCCTGCGTAACGAAAAATTGGACGCCGCGAACTTCTTCAACAATGCCAGCAACCTACCGAAGCAGCCCTTGAAGCAAAACCAGTTCGGAGCCTCGGGAGGATGGCGGATCTTGAAGGACAGGCTTTTCTTGTTTGGAGACTATGAAGGCGTGCGGCAAGTGAAGGGCATGGCTCAAACCCAGTTCACGATTACAGATGCCGTGCGCGCTGGCCGTGTTACGAACCTTTCGAACGGCGTAACGAGCACAGTGCCGATCGATCCTTATATAAGGAAATATCTGAATTTTTATCCGCCGCCGAACGGTTCTCCGTCCTGTGTCGGCTGCAACGCAAATGTGGGGGCGTACAACTGGACAGCCGTACAGCGCACCTCCGAGAATTTCATTACCACGCGCGGAGACATGAAAATTTCGGACAACGATAGCATGTTTGCTACTTTTGTCCGGGATCCCTCCAACTTTAATCTCCCTCAAGCGCTGAACCAGGTGTTCGTAAAGTTCGGAGCGTACAGAGAAGCGGCAGTCTTAGAAGAGACCCACACGTTCAGCCCCTCCATTGTCAATACACTTCGACTCGGATTGGACAAAACCAACGGCAGGACAAACAACTATTATGATTTCGAACAACAGGCCATCAATAAATTGGCGGCGGACACGTCCCTCGACATGTTACCGGGCGTAGCCGGGCATGGCGCGCCGTTGGTTTTTTTAACCAGCACGGGAATAACACAGCCGATCCAACTTTGGGGAGCGACACACCAGGATCTGTGGAATCAGATTTTCCAAGTCTACGATGATGCTTTCGTCACGCGCGGCAATCACGGCTTCAAGTTCGGTTTCACTCTCCTCGCCCAGCAGAATGACGTCATTGTATTCAACGGATTCAATGGTAACGGTACTTTCACGGCAGGACTCGTCACGCAGGTCGCGCGAGACAACTGCACAAGAACGGGGACGACGAACATCGATGCGTCTTGCGGCGCACTCGTCAACTTCCTGACGAATCAACCCCGCACCTCGGTTCTGCCGGCTGATCTTCGGGCGAGTAATAAACACTACATGCGTGACAAAGTTTTCGGCGGATATATTCAAGACGATTGGCATGCGCGTCCCAGTCTGACTCTGAATCTGGGCTTACGTTATGAGATGCAGACCAATCCCACTGAGATTCACGGTGAAGTCGGATATTTAAGGACGCTGAGAAGCCCGTCGACGGACCTGGTCAACCAGTTTTATGTCCGCAACCCCACACTCAAGAATTTCGAGCCGCGCGTGGGTTTCGCATGGGATGCGTTTCACGACGGCAAGACGGCAGTCCGTGGCGGTTTTGGACTATTTGATTCCTTGCCCCAGCCGTATATCAACAATCTCTATAACGCGACAACCGCGCCGTTCCTGGGTAGCTACGGTACGGTCGGTCCGCCAAGTACGGCCTCTCCTCCCCCAGGTGTGTGGCCGTACGGAGTCCCAGCGCTGGCGCCCTCGGTGAAACCCACGCAGGTTGTCTGGGCTTACAACGACAACAATATTAAGCGCAATTATGTATATCAATGGAACTTGAGCATCCAACGGCAGCTCACAACCGACACCACTCTCGTAGTCGGGTATATCGGCTCGCGCGGATTCCATCATCCGTTCTTGACGGAGGGAGCGAATTCCGTCCAGCCCGTCAACGTTGGGAAACCTATTCCAGGAGTGGGGTACTACTGGCCGATTCCCTGGACGCTGGGGACGGGCGTCGATGGCCAGGCTGCGCTCTACAACCCGCAGGTTCAAGTTATCCGGAGCATCCTGTGGCAGGCCCGATCCTATTACAACGCGCTTCAAGTGAAAGTCGATAAGAGACTCAGCCACGGGTTTCAGGTGCAGGGCTCCTATACATGGGGCAAGAGCATCGACGACAGTTCTGGAAGCGCCGCCGCAGACACTTTCAGCAACGAGTGGAATGCTCTTCCGTTTTACGACCTCCGTCTCGTTCGTGGACTGTCGGCCTTCAATGTTGGCCGCAACCTCGTCATCAATGGCCTCTGGAATGGTCCTGCTGCTACATCGCTCGGACCATTGAGACCCGTCCTTGGCGGGTGGCAGTTAGGCCTCATCACGTCGGTGAGCGACGGCGTTCCGATCATGCCCAGCATGGGAATGGACCAACCGGACATGCTGGGTGAAATCATCCAGACCCTTAATCCCCCGAATCGAGTTATCGGCCCCGGCTGCGATACTGCGGTCAATCCCGGTAATCCGTCCCACTATCTCAAACCGGAATGCTTTTCGATGGTGCCCCAGACCGCCGCGAACACGCCCTACTGCGACACCGTACGAGCCGCGGCGTTGGGTTTTTCCGGTTACTGTCCCAATATTCGTGGGAACCTCGGACGAAATTCAATCATCGGGCCGGGATTGTTCAACGTTGACTTCTCCATGTTGAAGAACAACTACATTCCACGTATCTCTGAGACTTTCAACGTACAGTTCCGCGCGGAGATGTTCAATGTCTTGAACCGGACCAACTTTGCGCCGCCCGCACTAAGCGCCAACACCGGTGGCGGCGCCATGCAGGCGATCTTCGCGAACGGGACGCGCAATCCTCAGTTCGGACAAATTGTCGTGACACAAACTCCAGCACGGCAGATCCAGTTTGCGCTGAAGGTGGTTTGGTAAAGTCATGAATAGTGCACGTCTTTCAGTCGCACTCGTTGGCACTTTCTTGCTGATGGGTCACCCCGCTCGACCGCAGCGGGCCTCAAGTTATCACTTGCTTAAGACAATATCGTTGCCGCCAGCGCCGGGTGGTGACGAGTATTACGACTACATTACCGTCGATGCGGAGGCGCGACGGGTGTTCGTGTCGCATGGCACGGAGGTGGTCGTACTCAATGCAGACAACTACTCCGTACTTGGCAAGATCGGGGGACTGACGCGCAGTCATGGGATCGCCATCGCCAAGGACCTCGGCAAAGGCTTCATCTCGGACGGCGACTCGCGGCCGGGTGCGACTGTCCAGCAGGTTGTGTTTTTCGACTTAAAGACGCTGGCGGTGACCGGAAAGGTGCCCACGGGGCAGCCCGACACCGACGCCATCATCTATGAACCTGTCAGCAAGCACGTCTTCACGTTTAATGGCGACAGCCATAACACGACGGTGATTGATCCGGAGAAACAGGCGGTTGTCACGACAATCGACCTGATCGGAAAGGTCGAGTTTCCCGCCGTCGACGGAAGGGGCATGGTCTACGACAATAATCCGGAAAAAAGCGATGTCGTTGTCATTGACGCACGTACGAATGGGATCAAGGCGCGCTGGCCCACAGCACCCGAAGGCGCACCGACTTCAATGGCGATGGACCAGAAGACGCGGCGCCTCTTCTCGGCGGGACGAGGCCCCCAGTTCGTAACCATGATGAATGCGGATACCGGAAAAGTTCTGGCATCGTATCCCATTTCGGCAGGAGTGGACGCGGGAGCGTTTGATCCGGGAACACGCCTGTTGTTCGTCTCGACGCGTGAAGGCATGCTGCACATTTATCATGAAGACTCACCCGATAAGCTCAGCGACGTCGAAACGCTGAAGACGGAGTACGGAGCCAAGACCTGCCAGGTCGATACCAAAACCCATCGGGTTTTTCTGAGCACGTCGGATTTTAATCCGCCCGCGCCTCCTACTGAAAAGCAGCCGCGTCCATTGCCGACACCCAAACCGGGAAACTTCAGGGTGCTTGTCTACGGACGCTGAAAAGCTAGGATCTCGTGGATGCAGCATTTAGAATGATGGTCGATTCTGTCACTGCGAGGAGGCACGCGATGAAAACGACTCTCATTTGCTTAATCTCGGCTGCGCTGATTGCCGTGGTTGCGTTGATAGCGGTCGCGCAAACAAGCGGGGTCCAAAAACACAAAGGTGTGTTCATAACGCACCTTTATACTGGGCCGGACGGGCAGACGCACGCCGAAGAGATCGAGGCTAAATTTGCCACAGGCAATGGTAACGACATCTTCAAAATGATAGCGACAACGGGATCTGAACTGCACCGCGCACCTTCGGGTCGAGTGAGCGACTGGCATACTGCTCCGCGCCGCCAATACGTGATTACGTTGAGCGGGCACGGAGAGCTCGAAGTGGCGGGTGGTAAAAAGATCGCCGTGGGACCAGGACACATCGAGCTGGTCGAAGACACGACCGGCAAGGGCCACATCACTAGAGTCACGGGAACTGAGGAGCGGGTAACGCTTCAGCTTCCCCTTACCGATCAAGCCGCGCGTTAGTATGCCCCTCCTCGCAGAGGAGGGGCGCGAAGCGCGAGCCCGATAGGGCGAAGCCTCAAGAGAAGCTGCATTGAGGAGGACTGAACATGTATCGACGTGCTGCAATTCTGACGACCGCGATCGTCTTCGCTGTGGCGATTGGCTTGGCTCAACAACCTTCAGCCAACGGACCGTACAAAGTGCTCAAGACGGTTAGGGCCGGCGGTGAAGGTAACTGGGACTACATCTATGCGGATGTCGCTGGGCGCCGGTTGTACATTCCGCGCCGTGCTCCGGTGGAGTCCACAATCCGGACGCGCCTGTCCATCTTTAATCTCGATACTCTCGAGCTGGTAAATGAGGTTGATGGCATCGGCGGCAATGGTACTGCGGTGGACCCGAAATCAGGCCACGGCTTCACCAGCAGCAGACCGCCCTCGATGTTCGATACGAAGACGATGAAGTTGATCAAGACCATCGAGGTAGGTCCCGGCGCCGCGCCGGACGGTATTCTCTTCGATGCGTTCAACGACAGAGT
>QHWY01000063.1 GCA_003223875.1 Acidobacteriota bacterium
CATGTTCACAACGGCACCGCGATGCATCTAGCGGGGTTTCTAGCATCAACAAGATCCAAACGTTTGCGCAACTGGTTCACGACGTGCAGAGCGTTTTGAGACCGAAAACGCAGAACGCGTTTGATTCTTCCGGAACCGGTGGCGGCTTCAGCACACGTCCTGCGAAACCCGCGCGTTGCTGCATCCCGTGAAAACGGGTCATTGGGAAGTTCGCAAAAAGAACGGAGTTTAGTATGCGTCAAAAACTTCAGAATTCTTCAGTGCCGGTAGTGGCCGCCTTGCTGCTGACCGGCCTGTTTGGATCGGCTGCGGCCGTGAGAGCGCAGTTGATTGACACGACACCCACGATTGTGGGCAACGCGAAGGCGGTACAGGCGACCGCTTTCGGAAATACAACTGTTCTCGCCGACACGGGGACTCTCGGAGGAACCAGCGACGCTCGAGAGGCATCGCAGGTTACGGGCGGCGTTCCCTCCGTGCTGGCCGGGGAGGTGCTCCATGCGGTCACGATTGGTTGGCCCGATCAGGTTGCCTCCGAAGCCTCGATCGCGAACCTGGGCCTGACTGTCGCCGGAACCACTATATCTGCCGATCTTGTTATCGCCAGAGCCTTGGCGGCAACCGGTGGTGCAGCCATGGGGAATTCCGGAATCGACAACCTTTCAGTCAACGGAATACCGGTCTACGTAACGGGCGAGCCGAATCAGACAGTCTGGATCCCCGGCGGCCAGGTGATTGTCAACGAGCAGAAAACGTCGTCAACCGGAATCCTTGTAAATGCGCTTCGCGTTGTGGTCACTGGAGTGGCCGATATCGTTATCGCGTCCGCGACGGCAGGTATTCATTAGCGCCCCGTACTGCGGCCAAATGAAGGAGGAAACAATGCGCGACAGAAAGACTACTGGGACGAAGACTAAGCTGGCATCCGCACTCGTCGCAAGCGGATTGATGGTGGCCGTTGCAGTGATGGCGCTCCGGATTGCTCCCACAACGGTGTGGGCGCATGTGGTTCCGAGTCCGTGCGATTTCACGACCGGCGGCGGATTTGTGTTCAAGGACGACGGCAATAGGGTGAACTTCGGTATCGTGGGCGGTTGCAAGAACGAAGGGTTCTTCGGCCATGTGAATGTCGTGGATCACGGCTTCGATCCTCCGGGACATCTCAATGGTCCCGTGACCGCGTATTTCGACCCGTTTCCGAGTGGCCCCTCAGGGTATCGCGACCTCTGCGGCACAGGCAGACTCAATGACGGCAGTACTGTCCGGTTCCGCGTCAGGACCAAGGACAACGGCGAACCCGGGGGCCTTGACCGCTTTGGAATCAAAGTGGCCAGCATCGGCTACATCGTTTCGACACGCGAATTGGGTCCACCGGGCCCCACGGGCGGAGGCGGCAATATCCAGCTACACAAACCCAACCCATCTACCACTGCGCCCGCCACCGACCCGGACGAGATTGCTGCGTGCGGTGGCGATGACTCTGGGCTGGGACAGTGAAGCATCATTCATTTCGATCCATGCTGTCTTGAGGCGCTTTGCGTCGAGTCCGCGGGCGCTGATCTTGTCGAGCTCAGCTGGATCGACTCGGGTGAAACGCCGCATCATCGTCAGCAGTGACAACGGTGTGAATCCTGGATCTTTTCCGTAAGCCGCCCAACAGATGGCTGCCAAAGGAAAGGTCTTATGAAACTCAACGATGTCGATGTAGTCGCCGGTTTCAGTGTGCGCCGCCAGAGTCAGGGCTTTATTCGTGGCCGCATCGAATAGATGCAGCCGCCATCCCAATAGCGGGTCACGTTCGATGGGAAAAAACCGGAACGCGGAATCGGCCGCCCAATCGATGTGGCGAATTCCGGTTAACGAACCGGCGCAAGCGCTACGCATTCGCGGAGTTGTTTCTACTCCAAGCCACCTTTCTGAACTTTCGACCAGCGATCAGCGCGTCAAAGGTCGTCTTGTGTACCTCGGGAATGGCAATCGCATCCGTCCAGGTGTCTGGCCAATTTACCTCCTCGGGATTCATTAATTGACGGATCGGCACGAAATCAAAAGGACTCCAATTGGGAACAGCGTAAACTTGATGACCGGTCACCAACAGTTGGCTGAAGAACGAGGTGGCCCGTTGGGTATCCGCTGGCTTTTCAGCGAATATGAACGGCCTCTCGGGCAGTGTGCTCATCCCTTGAATCACTTCTGGTTCAAATCCTTCAACATCGATTTTGCAAAACCGAATGGGCTCAGGCACTTCTTTATCGAGCCGGCGCACGGGAACCATGACGCGCCTCGCAACCAGCTCATCGGTACCACTAAAGACAAATGACGATAGATCTGCGACCTTCGCTATTGTGAATGTCAGGTTGGTATCTGAATTCCCAGCCCCAATTCGATGAAGCCTAACCTGATCGAATTTCCCCAATAGCGATTCGACAATGTCGCATGCCGAGCGATTCGGCTCTAGGATGTGAACTAGTCCCGTTGGTCCGACCTGAATTGCCAGAAGGTAGGAATACCATCCGTAGAGTGCCCCAATATCGGCAACCGTATCACCGGCACGAACAACCGCACGAATTGTTTTCCATAGGCAGTCGAAATCTCTTCTGGCCCACTTAGCCAGCCAGAACACACGTGCAATCGATGTGGTATGGGACATGTCAATATCCGGACTTCCAGACGCACGCATCGTGTAATGAACGTGCATACGCTCCCAAAAACGAGCGACGGCGCTGACCCCCTCCTGCACGTGCGCGGCGTATCCTACACGCCGGTGTCGTCGCGCGAGCAGAGTCAACATCATTTTGGGTAACCAGGGAGCCTTGACAGACGGATCAGGCTCTACAGCCACACACATACCCTCCGGTCTTTACGAATATGGCTTAGTTCGATCGCAAAGAAAGCCGCCACCAAAATTGAAATAAGAGACCTTGAACAAGTGAACAGAACAGGAAAAACGGGTCGCCGGCCGCGCGCAGAGTCAGTTGAAGTCCAGCGATCCTTCCCAAAGACACAAGCATTGCCGCGGCGCCGCTGTTGAGGACAAGAAAGGCGGTGCCGAGCCCCATCGTTTCGCTGACGAATAGGACCGCTGTCGCAATCTCTCGGCGCTTCAGCAGCAGTAGTTTCGTTGCAAATTCGTATGCGGCCAGCGAGGTCAAACCCGCACTTGCCGCCAAGAGTACAGTAATCATATGAAATTGTTGAACCGATAATAAAGAAGGGCCACAAGCTCCTCTAAAGTGCGACGCATAAGATATATGCGATCTAATGCGCCGAATGGGCGATGCTGAAACTGTTCAGATGGTGCAGGTAAGACGTTGAACCCGACCTTTGCGAATGTCATCGACGCCCGCCGAATGTGCAGGGAATCTGTTACCAAGAGAATACGCTTGCCCTTGCCTAATATTGCGTTTGATTGCAGAGCTTCTTCCCGCGTACTCAACCCCTGTGAATCGGTGAGTACCTGCCCCGGTGGAATTCCAAGTTTCTCAGCCAAACGCCTTCGAGTTTCGGCTTCAGCAATTGCATTTGCGGTTCTAGAGGGACCCAAGAAAAGAACACGGCCCGAAAGGTTGTCCCTGTAAAGCAACACCGCACGTATCGTTCTGTAGAGCGAGTTTTCATCCAATTCCCCGCTTTCGCGAAGCCCTCCTCCGAGCACGACTATTGCCTCGGCTGGTTCAAGTCTCGGAGCTTCAGTGACCCTGGAAACTAAATAATCCGTCACAGGTGTGTAGGCCGTGGCTAGGGAGAATATGCCAGTGACAATTCCGATAGTACGTACAATGACGGCTAAACGACGCGATACGGCATCAGGAGAAACCTTCATTTTTGGCTCCGCGGGAATCGCATTAGCCCCGATTGTAACCCGTCGCGATAACTTCCATCGATGTTCGTCAAGAATGTCTCAAACAAGACCGGAAGAGCATCCGGCATCGCGTCGCAGTGTGACGGGTTACGTAAACCGCGGAAAGCCCGTAAAACCCGCTTCGTGGTTTCAGCACGCCGCAAAACGCAGCAAAGTGACCGTAAAGAAAAACCGCGAAAAAACCCGGTCTGTGATCACGCGCGATACCCATATGTACAGGGGCATGATAGAGTGCGGGCCCTGACGAAATTGTTCAATTAAGAATCGTTTTCGGAGGGCCGATATGAAGCGAATTGCTTTGTTCTGCCTGGCAGCACTCATGTTCATCGGTGAACTGAGGGCCGGTCAGAGCGCGTTCGTTGTCCGCGATGGAGTCGCCGCCTATGCCGGGATGGATGATAAAGCGGCCCCAGTTGCCACATTCAAGAGAAATCAAAAAGTGGAAGTCTCTGAGAAATATAGCGTGCAAGCTGGTAAATGGTCGAAAGTGCAACTCTCTGGGGGCCGGGTAGCTTACATCAAAACTGACGATTTGATCGACCGGCCGCCAGAGAAAATCGTTGGCGGTAAAGGTTTGGTGCCGATTCCCACGGCTAACCAGTCTGTTGAGCGGATCAAGGGGAATTTTCTCTTCCTCGCTGAAAAACGCAACGGCGTTTCGGTTGAGGTGTCACTCGATGAACAATCCGACTCACTTCAACTAGTGATCGGCGTCGAGAATAATTCGCTCGAACCGGTAGAGCTTGATTCAGAGGAGGTTTTTCTCGTTAGCGCGAATAACCGCGCACTCCTGAGAAGGAGTGATGAAGAAGTACCAATTGTCCTATATGGCGCATCAAAGGCCCTTGTGACTTCGGTGAGAGCTAGACCGAACTACTCTATAGATCCTGATGCACTTGGAGAATATCGGATTCGGGAGGAGGGCTTTGACCAACCGGTAAACGATTTCGCTCGGTCCATACAAACGAGGAAGAATCAAAGAGAGGCGAGAAAGACTCTTGAGGAAATCGAGCATTATCTTAGAGACGAGATCATCCAACCTAAGAGCTTTGTGGTTCGGCGGGTAGTCTTCGAGCCACTCTATTTCTCAACTGCGAAGCCTATGCAGGTTCTACTTTCAGTGAACGACCAGCTATTCATGTTTCAGTTTCAGTGACGAGGGAAAAAGGTTTTGTTTGCGATCGGCGAGAGAAGCTCAAAGATGACAATCGAACATTGAGTCGCTTGCTTACGCGTACGAGCAGGCCACCCCATCGCAAGCCCCCGTCCGGCGTGCCGGACTTGAATTCATCCGAGCACCGCCGGCCATGACGACACCCGTAGTCGTCAGAACATGAACCGAACCGCGAAACGGAACTGCCGCGCGATCTGGAATGTCTGCGGCAGGCCATAGCGGCTGGCCAGTGTCAGCGGAGACTGCCCTGCAGCGCCCCCGAAAGCTCCAGTACCGTTGAGCGCATCGATGTAGTTGTAAGGGTTCATGACCTTTGCCCAGTCCACCTGCGGGTCGCCGCTGAAGCGTGGCGGCCTCGTCGGGCTGATCAGGGCGGCCACGTTCGAGGGCGTCACGTACTGGTAAAACGAAGTCGCGGCGTGCTGGTTGAACAGGTTATAGCCATTGCCCTCGACCACGAGCTTGTAGTTCTCGTGATCCTTGCTCACGCGAATTTCGTGCCGGATGGCGACATCGGTTTGCAGAAATGGATCCGAGCGGGCACCCGCTACAACACCATCTTTGACGATGTTGGCGGTGGCGGGATCACGATGCAGTTTCGCAAAGTTGCCGCGTCCTTCAGCCCATTGGCATGCGGATGAAGTGCCGACGACCGACAGGCAGGAACTGATCGGAGTGCCTTCGTAAAAAGCCTGCGAAATACTGAACGACGTTTCCTGGCCGAGCCAAGGCAGCCGGTAGTAGCCCCATACTTTTGCAGTATGCGGACGATCGGTTGCAAGCGGACCGTCATCGATCTCACCGTTGGGTCTATAAGTCATCGTCGGAAGGTCGAAAGCCCGTCCGTTATTGGGTGAATGGCGGCCGCCATTGCGGTCCGTCGGATCGGTATCGACCAGACCGGAGTAGTTCCCGCGGAGTTTACTGTACGTGTAACTCACCGTTCCATACCAGCGCGCGCCGCCCCTGCGAGTCAACCGAAACTCCACGCCATCGTAGCGGCGGTTCGGCTTCACAACACCAGGACACTCGGCGCAGAACGGCGTCGTGTCGAGGTAGTTCACGCCGGCGCTGTTCGGAATCACCACTGGCCGGTGCAGCACATCCGCGAACGTTGTCCCCGGATTACCAACGTAGAAGCCGAGATTGTCCGTAATCGACATGTCCTCGATGGTATTCACCAGACGGCTGCGTGTGTAACGCGTTTCCAGAACCCAGTTCGGGGTGATCGACCAGTCGGCGCCGGTTGTGAATTCGCGGCTTTCGACGGGCTTCATGTCCGCCTGGATCGCGGGATCGCGCGGGTCGGCCTTGGTGGCGCGGAAGTCAACGTTTTCGATGAAACGCGCATTGACACCAGGGGCCGTACCGGAAGCGGGGCAGCCGGCGCCAGTCGTGAGCGTTGGAGTGATCGTCGTGTAATCCACTGTATCCAGGGCATAGACGCACTCGTGCCAATAGTCGCTGCCGAACGAACCCCGTGTGAGGCCGAGCTTCATGATGTCGAAGAATTTGCCCCAGCTCGCATAGACCTTGACCTTTCCGTTGTGCAGCAGGTCGTAGGCGCCGCCGATGCGAGGTGCAATCTTCTCACCCCAGCCGAAATTGATGTCAGGAAAACGGATGGGATCGAAGGCGGGATTATGTTCGTGATCGAACCGCAGGCCGGCATTTATCGTCAGGCCGCTCGTACCGACCGTCCAGGAATCCTGCAGATAGAACGCCTGGTCGGTGGCATTTGCGAAGCCCGTATTGGAAACGTCTTCGCTGCCGGTAAAGAAATAACCGTACTGCCCCTGGCACAACCCGCGAGAGTTCGTGGCCTGGATGGTGGCACAAGCCGTGGTGCTTGTTTTTGGAGTGTAATTGACGCCCCAAACCAGATCGACGACGGCAGTGTTCGCGGTCACGAGAACATCGTTCCGCTGACCTGACCAAAAATAGCCGAGTTTAAAATTGTGGCTCCCCCCGATATTTCCGACGAAGTACGACACATCCATATTGAAGCTCTTCCGCTTGAACGCGTCGTATTTCGTGGCAAAGTTATTCGGAATATTCGAAAAGCCCTGAGGGTTGAATAGAGCATTCCCCGGGAAGGGATTGTTGTTGACGTCTCGGGTTGCCGCATTCAGGTTCGCATCGTAGACGTAACGAATACCCGACGGTGTACCGCGGCTGGAGAGGTCACTGAAGTAATAGCCGTACCGGGCATTGATCAGCACACTGGAGATCGGCGTGTAATCACCGCTGAAGCTGTATACCGACAACGGGTTCACAAACCCGTAATCCGTTCTCAATGTTCCCGGATCGATCGTGGCGCCGGTGTTCGTCTGTCCGATGGCGCTGTCTGGGTTCGCCAGTTGTCCTGTCAGACGGCCGTACGCGTAATTCCAGCTTCCAAACAATCGCAGCTGGTCGGAAACACGATAATCCAGCCGATTATACGCGTTGTGCTGGACAAAGCTTTGGCCCAGCCGCCTCGGGCCCGCAAAAGTGCAGCTCGGAACTGTTGTCGGGCACCGGAAGGTTGTCGTGCGTTGAATGCTATCGAGAGTCGGAATGTAGCTGCTGAAGAGCCACAACCGGTCCGTCACAAGGGGTCCAGCCAATTCATAACCGGGTTCAATGATGTGGCGGCTGTCTTTCTTCGGGATGTAGTACTCGGGCGTGCCGTCCAAACGCGCTGTGGTATTGGTAGCAGTCGCAGGATTCAGACGCTGTCCACAAGTGATTTGTGCGGTTCCCGACGGTTGATTGATTCCGAACAGTCTCACAAGCGTCGAATTCTGGCTGTTCGTGAATCCGCTGCCGCATGGATCGTTTGCGTTCAACGCTGCGGATTGGTAGTAACCCTTCAGTTCCCCGTGCCAGGAGTTCGAGCCGCGTTTCGGAACGGCATTGATCACGCCACCGAGTGCTCCGCCGTATTCCGCTTCGAAGCTGCTCGACTTGATTTGAACTTCCTGGATGAAGTCGAGCTGAAAGTCCTTGCCGACGCCGCCGTTTTGAACATCCGTCGCGTTGATGCCATCGATGAGGTAAACGTTCTCGGCGTCGCTTGCCCCGTTAATCTGGTAGCCGGCGTTGCGGTTGTCTCGCCCACTCTGCATCGGTTCCTGCCGCGCACCCGGAGCAAACGGGATCACCGACTGGAACGAACGCAGTTTGGGAATGTTCGTCAGAACCTCTCCGGTAACGTTAGTTTGAACCTTGCTCTGGGTAATATCGATTACCGCTGCCTCAGCCGAGACGCTCACCTCCTGAGTGATTCCCCCGACCTGCATGGTTAGGTTGACGGTCGGCAGAGCGCCAACGCGCAGCTCCAAATTGCTCTGCGTCTGCGGAGCAAACCCTGCCGCATTCACGGAAATGCTGTAAATGCCGGGAGGCAGTTGCTCGATGTGGAAAAAACCACCCGAATCTGTTATTGCGCTCTTCTTGCCGATCAGCGCAGGACTGGACACCTCGACGGTCGCACCCGGAATAACGGCACCCTGAGGGTCCTTCACCGTTCCTTGTATGCCTCCCGTGGTCTCCTGCGCCAGAGCGCTTAACGAAAGCGCCAGCACGAAGGTCAGGAAGACAAGACATATCTTTTTGCCCATCATTTCTCCTCGTAAGCGTTCCAGGACGTCGCGCATCAGAAGAATTTGCGAGCAAGAACGTCAGATGTCAAGCATTGAACGTACGACAACAATGCGAACGGATTGAGAAACCGCTCGTCTCAGAAGAAGAGAGAGCACGATGAAGATAGCGAGACGGACGTGTATCTGGTCCCGGGCGGGCGCACGCCGAATCCAGTTGGGTGTGAAATCATCTTTTAGTTGGACGGATCCGTACTCCAAATCCTCGATGCGGCTTTGCCCAATCCCCTAGGGTTTCTTGTGCCTTTTTGTTTCCTCATTGTGCCTTTTGTGGTTCGTGCCCTTTTTGTTTTGCAAAGCACCTCGATGCCGGTCCGCGAGGGATGGAATTTTTCCACGATTACGCGCGCCGAAAGCCGTGACCGGGAGGGCTGCGTTAAGGCCGTTCCTCGCGACAAAACCTGGACTGTCCCCTGTGGAAAAAATGTGAAAAAAATGTGGAAAAGCAGGTGCTAAGAAACAGCGGTTTTCGCTTCATTTGAATTTGGAGGTACAAGGTGAGCGTGTCGCGAGCGCAAGTTGCTAAGACGTTGAGACTTGTAACGGGTGAGTTCAGAAACTTTCAGGAAATTGCAAACCACATTTTGCCTCGACCGGAGGAGATTCCTATTCTCGATGGTATCGATGTTTATGGCGGCACCGTGCCGCTCAACGGCGTCAGTGGTGGCGACCACATCATTTACATCGACTTCAAGAAACGCTTCGACCTCCACGCCAGAATCCAGCAGGCTCTGGCAGAGGGAAAGATGGAAGTCTTAAAAAACCTTGAGCGTTGCCGGCGGAAGGCGGGAATCGCCATTCTGGATGTGGCTGGCCATCACGCGACCGACGCGCTGTTGGCTGGGATGGTACATCAAGCGTTCCTGCTAGGTTCAATCTATGAGTTGGACATGTTCGGCCACGTTACGAAGCGCCTGTTCGAAAACATCAATACGCGGTTGTACAATTCGGCGAGTCAGAAAAAGCTGGTGACGATGCTCTATGGTGAAATATCCGAAGACGGTACGTTTCGCTTTCTTTCCGCTGGACATCCACCTCCCATTGTCTTTTCCAACGAATGCAACCGGTTCATGGAGATCAGTAACGACCTGTTTACGTCATTTCCGCCGATAGGAACGCTTCCATCGAATAACACGATTGACCGTTGCAACATGCAAAGCGTTCTCGGATTCAAAGATCAATACGAATTTAACGAGTGGAAACTCATGGGTAGCGGCGATATCCTCCTGCTCTACACGGATGGTCTATCGGAACACGCAAAAGATCAGGAGCGCTACATGCCACGGCAGTTGGAGCAGAAAATTCAACTCGTGAAGCATCAGAGCGCTCGCAAGATTTTCGAAGCCGTCGAGGAGGACTTCCTAAGGTTCGCTGAACCTTCCGATGACGTCAGTTTGGTTGTCATCAAACGTGAATAACTTCCGGGTTGCACGCGAAGTCCAACTTTTCCAAAGGATGGAAGAATTCCTTTTTCCACTCAGGCTTTAAAATATGAGGTTTTCTTTAAACGAGGAATGAGATGACGAGGACATTGAAGCATTTGAGTATTGGAAATTTTAAGCCATGGTAGGGGCCGGAAGCGCATCCGGGATCGCGTCGCAGTGTGACGGGTTATGTAAGTAAACCGCGGAACAGGGTTGCGGCGTTTCCTGGCGGACGCGCGGAAGCCGATCGACCGTGATTACCTCGTCGTGTCGTTGCGCCGGGCCATTCAGAAGCGCGAGCTGAGCTACAACGTGATGAAACAACAGTTAGCCCTTGAGCGCCACCTTAACGATCTCGAGGCCAGAGTCGACGCACGCACAGGCGAACTGCGGGAGAAGAAAAAGGTCATGGAGAGCCCTTTATGGTTAATCGGTCCAAGTAGGCAAATGGAGAAAGTTGTCCAGCAGATCAAACAAGTGGCTGATTCCCCGCTCACGGTCCTCATCGAAGGTGAGACCGGCACCGGCAAGGAGCTCGTGGCTCGCGCGATCCATCAGCTCAGTGCCCGACGCGAGAAACCATTTGTCGCTGTCGACTGCGGCGCAATCCCGGACACCCTGGTCGAATCGGAGCTCTTCGGTTATGAAAAGGGGGCGTTCACCGGAGCACATCAGCGAAAGGTCGGGCAGTTTCAGCTTGCGGAAGGCGGAACCCTTTTCCTCGATGAGATGGTCAACCTTCCCCTTCCCACGCAGACGAAGCTCTTGCGTGGATTGCAAGAACGACATGTGCAGCCGCTGGGCGGCAAGTGGCCAGTTCCGGTGAACGTGCGGATCATCTCTGCCTCCAATGTTCCGCTTGAGCGAGAGGTGCGGGCAGGCCGGTTTCGCCAGGACGTTTATTACCGTCTCAACGAATTCAAAATCACTTTGCCGCCTCTGCGGGAACGAGACGACATCCTCCATTTGGCAAATGAGTTTCTTCTGGTAGCCGGTCTGGAGCTCGGCCGCCCCTGCCGCAATATTTCGGAAGCGGCCGCTCAAGTTCTTCTGCGCTACCGCTGGCCGGGAAATGTGCGCGAGCTCCGGAACGTCATTCGCCGGGCTATCCTTCTCGCTTCGGATGTGATTGAGCCGGAGCACCTCTCGGTCATCCCCATCGACTCCTCTCCCGATACCGCTCTCCGGGAGGAGCCGACACTGGCCGAGGCATCTCTGAAGCAGATCGCCGATGCGGCCGCGGCGGACGCCGAAGCGCGGGTGATCCGCCGGGTTCTCCGGATCACGGGCGGGAACAAGAGCGAGGCCGCGCGGCGGCTACGAACCGACTACAAGACGCTGTACCTTAAGCTAAAGCAGTACGGCATTGACGCGGGGCAATTCCGGGTGTTCCGAGCCTCGTGACTTGCCCGCAGGAAAAAGCGACGGGATCGGAGTCGGTGAGTCGGTGATGGCAATATCCTCTCCCGGCCGTAAGGGCGGCGCCTGCGGCTACTGTCGGAAGCCCGGTCCCAAAATCGCCTTGCCGGGTTTGGCGCCGGTATGATTCCCGTTCTCGACGACGGCGATCCCGTTGACAAGGACGTGCACGATGCCCGCCGGATACTGTTTGGGTTTCTCGAACGTCGCGACGTCTTTCACGGTCTTTGGATCGAAGACCACAATGTCTGCCCAATAGCCCTCGCGCAGCATACCGCGGTCTCTCAACCGCATGATTTGGGCGGGAAGCGATGTCATTTTTCGCACGGCATCTTCGAGCGAAATGACGCTTTCCTCGCGGACATACTTTCCGAGAACGCGCGGATTGGTTCCGAAACTGCGCGGGTGAGGCAGACCGTCGCCCAACACGCCGTCCGGCCGAAGAGCAGCGCCGTCGGAGCCGATCGCCACCCACGGCAACTTCATGATCATCCTTACGTCATCTTCCGACATGTTGTGGTAGATACCGTAGATGTAATTGCGTTCTTCAAGAATCAGGTTGAAGCATGTGTCTGCTGGGTCCTTATCACCACGCATCTTCGCGATTTCGGCAATGGTCTTTCCTTCAAGTTGCTTGTTTTTCGGATTCGTGATGCGTGAAGCGACGATTCCTTCGAATCCACCGTGCTCATCGACGTATTGGTGGAACAACGGATCCTTTTTGATCTTTTCCCGGGTTGCCGGGTCGGAGAGAAGTTCGATGATTCTTTCGCGCGGACCATCCACGGCCCAATCGGGAAACAGGCGGCTCCAGGGATGCTGCATGGCGGTGTACGGATATTGATTCGCCGTGATCTCCAATCCGCGGCTTCTCGCCTCCTCAATCATCGCGATGGCGGGACCCGCTTTGCCCCAAAGGTTCTTGCCGCGGATCTTCAGGTGAAAAATGTGAATCGGAATATGCGTGACTTCGGCCACCTGGATCGCTTTCTTGATCTCTTCCGTAAGCTGGTATCCCTCACTGCCCACGTGTGTCGCGTAATAGCCGCCGTATTGAGCGGCCACCGCCGCCATCTCAAACATCTCCTCGGGATTATCGTAGCCGCCGCCGTTGAAAGCCGACGAAAGCCCGACCGCGCCTTCCAGCATGGCCTGCTCGACCAGTTTCTTCATCCGTACAATTTCTGCCGCTCTCGCAGGCCGGTTCTGATAACCGATCACGGCCCGCTTGATCTGCTGCGGTGCGACGCTGATCGCAATGTTGATTGAGACGCCTTGTTTCTCGAGCCTCTGGACATAGCCGCTAACTGTGGTCCAATCGACGTCGAAGTTGTATTGCCGCTTTTGCTCTCTTTTGAACTCCTCGAGAACGACGCCTTCCAACGGCGCGACCGATGCGCTCTCGCCGATGACATCCAGCGTCACACCTTGACGAACAGCGCTTTGCGCGGTTCCGTCGACGAGAACCGGGATGTCGGAGTGCGTGTGCAGGTCGATAAATCCTGGCGAGACGGCTTTGCCGGACGCGTTGATCGCCTTGCGCCCCGCGGAAGCCGGAATCGTCCCGATCTTTTGAATTCTACCGCCTGCGATTCCGATGTCGGCCCGATACCACGGATTGCCCGTGCCATCGACGATCATGCCGTCGTGAATCACCACGTCGTAGAGCGCTTGCTGCGGAAACGCGACCACGGCTACCACCAACGCGGACAAAACAGCAATGCCCATCCTTTTCATACGTCCTCCGGGTTCGTTCGTGAGAGTTTACAACATCGCAACAGTCGTGCCGCCAGGGCAAGCTATCTTGAAAAGATAATGATGTGTTGCCAGGGAAGGAATTCAAGCGATCGCTGGAACTTGAAGCCCAGGGGCTCGAGCTCCGAACGCACTTCTGGAACCGACATCTTGTGCAGCGGCTGGATCGGAACGCTCGGATCTTCTTTGCGAAATTCTACGAGGACGACACGGCCGCCCGGCCTCAGCGCCTCCTGAATGTGGCGCATCATCGTAACCGGTTCTGAAAATTCGTGATACACGTCCACCATCAATACGAGGTCGAGTGATTTTGACGGCAGCTTCGGATCGGTGGGTGTTCCAAGAACAAGTTCGACGTTTGCCAGCTTCCGCTCCTCGGCATTCTTCTTCATCAGGCGAATCATTCCTTCCTGAATGTCTTCGCCAATGACTTTTCCGGCCGGTCCTACAATTGCGGAAAGTCTCCAGACGTGATACCCCACGCCTGCGCCTATATCCGCAACGGTGTCGCCCTTCCGGATATCGAGCGCTGCGAGCATGCGATCCGGGTCTTCTTCCTGAATTCGCTCGGGACGCGTCAGCCAGTCTGCGCCCGCAACTCCCATTACTGGGGCCGGCTGACGGCGCGTTAACGTCTGTGCCTGCGCCGCCGGAAGCAGCGCTAAGAGGATGACGACGAGAATGCGAAATTTGCGCACGCGCAATGTTAAACCAGCAGGACTCGGCTTAGCTAATGGAAGTCGCAATGCTGCCATACGGGGCTCTCGACGACAGAGGGATAGGGCCGCGCTATAATGCCGTCGACCCTGGTAGTGCCAAAAGTTCTATGAAAACAAGGTGAAGGGTCTTTGGGTAGTGACTCAGTTTGAAAATTGCGGGGTTTCCCAACTGTAGCGGCGCTCTATGCAGCTGGACAGTGCAGCAGTTTAGACATCGCCGGCGGTCATAGGAGCTGTGAATGAATTGGAGTGCGGGCACTCCCCTCCTAAGTTAGGAGGGGTGCCCGAGCGTAAGCGAGGGCGGGGTGGTTCCCTCAACTGCCAGTAACGGCAGGGGAACCACCCCGCCTGCTCGGACTTTGTCCTCGCAGGCCCCCCTCCTAACTTAGGAGGGGGGTTGCGTGTCATCAATTCATTCACAGCTTCATAGACCGCCGCTACAGGTGAAACTGAGTCACCACCGGTCTTTGCGCCCCATGGATAGTTTGGCGCATGCCATGGATGGCAGACTGCGGTCAAGCTGGTTACAGCTTGTTTTCAGGAGGCTGGTATGAAACGAGTCGCTGTTCTGAATGTGGTGTTTGGAATCGGCCTGGCGTCCCTCGTCTTTGCAGCGCAGCGCGGCGGTGGTGGCGGGCAACAAGCGCCACGGATCATCGAAGTGGAGAAACTCAAGGACAACCTCTTCCTGCTTAAAGGCGGTGGGGGGAATACAACTGTCTTCGTCACGAGCATGGGCGTGGTCGTCGTCGATGCCAAGAATCCCGGTTGGGGGCAACCGATCCTTGACAAGATCAAGGAACTGACTAATAAATCCATAACCACACTGATCAACACTCATACACACGGCGACCACGTGAGCGGCAACGTCGAGTTTCCTGCCACGGTCCAGATCATTGCGCAGGAGAACACGAAAGCCGACATGCTGAAAATGCTCCCCACCAGCACTGCTCAGGATCAGACGCCACCGGCGCAGACAATATTTCAGGCCCACAATGGCCGCGGGCTGCCCACGCGCACGTTCAAGGACAAACTGACCCTGTTTAAGGGCGCCGACCAGGTCGATGTGTACTTCTTCGGGCGCGGCAACACGAATGGCGATACGTGGGTCCTGCTCCCATCCCTCCGAATTGTCTGCGCCGGCGATGTTTTCTCCGGCAAGAACATTCCGCTGCTGGATGCAAACAACGGCGGCAGCGCCGTTGCGATGGCGGATAGTCTTCAGAAAGCGTACGATACGCTCAAGAACAAGGCGGACATTATTATTACCGGCCACAGTACACCGATGACCATGAATGACCTAAAGGAGTACGTGGATCTCAATCGCGCATTCTTGAACGATGTAAAAGCAGCGAAGAAAGCCGGGAAGAGCATCGACGAGGTCGCAGCCACATGGAAGATTCCCGCAAAGTATACCGGCTACGCCGCCCCTGATCCGAACCGCCTGAAGAACAATGTGCGGTTGGCTTACGCCGAATTGCGTTGAAAGAATGCTTATGCGCTGGATCGCCGGCTTATTGGCTTCCGTTTTCTTCAGTCTTCCGGTCGTTGCCCAGGACACGGCACTCAAAACGAGACTTGCTATCGATGGACAAGGCAACGTGATACGCGACGCGGTCATCGTTGTTCATGAGGGACGGATCGTGTCTGTGCGGCCTAATGACCGGATCCCGCAAGGAGCGCGCGAAGTCGATCTGACGAAGTTTACCGTCATGCCCGGTTTGATCGACATGCACGTCCACATCGCGACCCACTTCGATGAAAGCAGCCGCGAGCGGCCTTCAATTACCGCATTCTGGGCCGCGGACAACGCCCGGAAGTACCTCGAAAGTGGATTCACGACGCTGCGAAGCCTGGGCGCCGCGAATCTCGTTGACGTCGATCTTCGTAATGCCATCAATGCGGGCCTGATCGCCGGACCTCGGCTGTTCGTATCCGGCGAACCGTTGGCTGAATCTGCTGTGAAGCCGGCGGAGGGTGCAGCGCCGATGAGGGAATACGTGCGTAAACAAGTAGCGGCCAATGTCGACGTGATCAAGATATTCGGCTCCTTGAGTAGCCGGGCCGGCGGCGGTCCAACCTACACTCTCGAGCAGCTCAAAGCCGCAGTCGACGAAGCGCACAAGGCAGGGAAACCAGTTGCGGTTCACGCCCACGCCGCGGAGGCCGTGCGTCGCGCGATTCTGGCCGGCGCCGATACGGTCGAGCACGGCGCGCTGATGGATGATGCCGTTATCGATCTTCTTGTCGAGAAACAGGTCGTCTACGTACCGAACCTTTATTTAGCGGAGTATTATCTGGCTAACGGACAGAAGTTCCATTTCAACGAAGAGCAATTGCGTTATACACGCGACTTCATGAAACCGCGAGCGGAAGCGTTTGCCAAAGCCGTGAAGAAAGGCGCAAGGATGGTTTTTGGCACGGATGCCGCCGCGGGCATGCCCGGTCACACAGCGCCGGAATTCGAACGGCGCGTTGCGTTGGGACTGCCGCCACGTCAGGCCATAGTCCAGGCCACAAGCACTCCAGCAAAGGCTCTTGGCATGGGAGACAAAATCGGTGATCTCAAACCCGGAATGTTTGCCGACATCATCGCCGTCGAGGGCAACCCTCTCGAAGACATCAAGGCTCTGGGCCGCGTCGCCTTCGTCATGAAGGAAGGAAAAATCTACAAACGGTGAATCCGGAGGGTATTTTAAATTCCAAGGTTGGAAATTGCTTCATTGTTTCATCCCTGAGGCTTCGCCCTGTCGGGCTCGCGCTTCGCGCGAAAAAAATTTCCAATGAAGCAACCTCCAATCTTGGAATTTACAATATGGATGCTATGAAAAGAAAAAAGTTTGCTTACGTTGTTGTCGCCATGGCCGCAGCGGGCGTGACTGGAGCTGCGCAGACGAAGCAGGTTCTTGCCCCACCGGGACTCCAGATCTCCGGGATCCCCTTCAGCCCAGGAGTAAAGGCCGGCGATTTGTATCACATCGCAGGAACAATGGGGACCGACTCCAGCGGCAGGATCGTCGCTGGAGGCATAGAAGCGCAAACGAAAAGGGTTCTCGAAAATATCGGAACCATACTCAAAGCCGGCGGCATGAACTACAAGGACGTGGTCTCCACGAACGTTTACCTCCGAGACATGCGTGACTTCGATGCGATGAACAAGGTATACCGAGAGGTTTTCAAAACCAATCCGCCGGTTCGCGCAACCACCGAGGCCGATCTCATGTTACGCGGCGGCCTCATCGAGATTTCGGCGATTGCGGCGCGGCCGGACCTCGAGCGCCGGTACATCAATCCACAAGGCTGGTCGACCAATCCCCTCCCTTACAGCAGGGGCGTTGCTGTCGGCGATCATCTCTTTCTGGCCGGGCTTGTATCGCAGAATCCGCAAACCGGTGCCCCGTTGAATGGAGACATCAAGGTTCAAACAAAACAGATTTTGGAAAGTGCCAAAACTCTTGCAGAAGCCGCCGGATTCAAAATGTCGGATATCGTCTGGAGCCGCGTGTGGCTGACCGATCCCCGAGACTTCCAGGATATGAACGACGTCTATCGAACGTATTTCGGTGAGATTCCTCCCACTCGCGCGACCACGCGCGCCGCACTGGCATCGACTGCCTACAGCGTCGAAATCATGTTGTGGGGCGTGAAGGGCCCGAAGCAGCGGCTGGGCGATCCGAACCCGAACCTCAGCCAGGCAATCAAAGTGGGTAACTACGTGTTCCTGGCAGGGCTGACGGCGGGCGGCTCCGCCCAATCGTTACGCGGCGACATCGCTGGGCAGACCGGCGCGATCCTCACTAATATTCAGAGTCTTATAAAGACCGCCGGTGTCGACACGCCGAACGCCGTGACAGGGCAGGTCTGGCTTACGGACAGTCGAAACTTTTCCGCGATGAATGAGGCTTACGTGCGGGTGTTCAAAAGCGATCCGCCTGCCCGAGCAACTGTCGGCTCACAATTGATGTCCGCCGACAATCTTGTGGAGATTGCCGTGATCGCCGTGAAGTGAGCGCATCGTATGAAAACTCTGTACGTGCTCATTATCGTGTTGGCACTGAGAATAGCGAGTGCGCGTGCGCAAACTCTCAATGGCGCGATCGACATGCACGCACACTCGTATCCAGACGGGGTGCCGCGATCGATTGATGCTGTTGACCTGGCGAAGCTTGCGAAGAGCCGCGGCATGCGCGCCCTCGTCCTCAAGAATCATTATGAACCGACGGCATCACTCGCCACCATCGTTCGTAAGGAGGTGCCTGGCATAGAGGTATTCGGCGGCATCTCGCTGGATCTCACCGTCGGCGGCGTTAACCCCGCGGCGGTCGAGTGGATGACCAAAGTTAAAGGCGGTTACGGCAAGGTCGTGTGGCTTCCGACCTACGATTCTGAGAATCAAGCAGGCCGGAGTGGCCGCCCATTCTCGCCGGTCGTCCGCAACGGCGCGGTGACGCCAGAAGTGTCACAAGTGATCGCTATCGCGGCCAAGAACAATCTGGTGCTCGAAACCGGCCACTCTTCGCCTGCCGAAGCCCTCATCATCATTCGCGAGGCCAAGCGGCAGGGAGTGCAAAATGTGATGGTGACTCATGCGATGAGCGCTTCGGTAAACATGTCCATCGCGGACATGCAGGCGGCCGCGAAGATGGGCGCTTATCTCGAATTGACATTCGTGCGCCCGGGTTCGGACGCGGCCGAGGCCTACGTGAAAGCAATTCGCGCTGTCGGTCCCGAGTTCATTGTTCTTTCGAGCGACCTCGGACAGGCCAACAACCCCCTTCATCCCGATGGGTTGCTGACGATGTATCAGTACCTTGCGAGTCAAGGCATTTCCATCGCCGATATCGACCGGATGGCGAAAGTGAATCCGGCGAAGCTGCTGGGGCTGAAGTAGCCGAACTTCTCTCATCTTCCCCTGATCTGCGACGCGCGCTCGACCAAACCGATGAATTCCTGACGGTATCCGTTTTTGTCCGCGCCGCGGCTGCTTGTTGCGGTGGCGATGACCCAATCGAGGTTGGCCGAACCTTTATAAGGCGAGTCACGCAGAATCATGCCGAATCCGGCAACCGCTGCCGCAAAGCGGAAATCCGGGCTGGCGTTGGCGAATGATCCGCCTCGATCGACCAACGCAACCGAGAGCAGCCTGCTTTCGCTGCCTTCAGGATCTTTGTAACGAATTTTCAAGTTCAGCATTTCGTTTGAAGTTTGCGCGTTGCGCGCCAACGGCTGCGGCTGCTGCTGGTAGCGGAGCGGATCGAGGCCGGGAACATTGACCTCTACGCCACGCGGGACCACTTCGAACAGCGCCGTGACAGTATGGCCCGCACCCATGTCTCCGGCATCCTTCTGGTCATTGTTGAAGTCCTGAGCGGCCAGGACGCGATTTTCATAGCCGATGAGCCGGTACGCGGTCACTTGCGCCGGGTTGAATTCGATCTGGATCTTCACGTCCTTTGCAACCGTCATGAGGGTCGAGCCCATCTGTTCCACCAGGACCTTGCGGGCTTCGTTCAGCCCATCGATAAAGGCGTAATTGCCGTGCCCCCTATCGGCAAGCTTCACAAGGAGGGAATCCTTGAAGTTGTTGCCGAAACCCAGAACCGTCAGGAAGACCCCGCTCTTCGCTCTGTCTTCAATGAGCCGCACCAGATCGTTCTGATTCGTGATACCGATGTTGAAGTCTCCGTCCGTCGCCAGAATGACGCGATTCACTCCGCCGTTAATGAAGTTCGAAACGGCCATTTCATAGGCGGTCTGGATACCGGCTCCACCGTTGGTGCCGCCCTGGGCCTGGAGACCCTCGATCACGCGAAGGATGTCGTTTTTCCTGTCGCCGCTCGTTGGTTGCAGGGCGATGCCCGAAGCGCCCGCATACGTGACGATGCTCACCTTGTCGCTTTCCGTCAGCTTATCGATGAGCATCCGGAGGCCGCTCTTCAGCAGCGGCAGCCTTTCCGCCGTGCTCATGGAACCCGAGACGTCGATCAAAAAAACGAGATTGCTCGGTTTCTGACTCATCGGGATGTCCTTCGCCTTGATTCCAACGCGCACCAACCGGTGTTGCGGGTTCCAGGGCGCCGCCGCCACCTCCGTGTTTCCAGTGATGGGATTGGGCCCCGAAGCCTGCGGGTACTCGTAGCTGAAGTAGTTGATCAGCTCTTCGATCCGCACAGCATCTTTCGGAGGCAACTGATTCCGAGTGAGAAATCTCCGGACGTTTGAGTAGGACGCCGTATCGACATTGCTGGAAAACGTGGCCAACGGCTCCCGGCTGACTGCAACGAACGGATTGTCTGTGATGGGGTCGTACCCATTGGCGGCGTCGCGTGGCAGAGACGGAACGATGCGGTCTCTGCGGTCTATGCGGTCTGCCGCCTCGCTCAACATTACAGCGCGGTCCGCCAACGCGTTCGCGATTGCAGCCGGAGGCGGCGGAGGCGCCGCAGCAGCGGGAGGCGGAAGGGGAGCGGTTTCACCGGCGCCGACGCCAGACCCTTTGCCTCCTCCCACACCACCGCCCTGGCCGGGGCCAATACCGTTGCCAACGCCCGGTCCGGCAGAAGGCGCCTCCACTTGAGCCTTAAGTACGCCGCTGGGGACTCCGCTCGGGACAGCTTCGTTCCTGCGTCGATCATTGCTTTGTTGCCCTTGTTGCTGGGCTTGGCCTTGCTGGCGATCTAAGAGGACCAGATTATCGAAACTACGTCCTGACGTGGGCGGGTTCTGCAGTTTGTTTTCTGCGATCTCTTTTTCGTCTTTGGTCGCAGAGTCAAACGCTTGCGAGTGCACGGACGCTTCCGTGGCATTGGTCACCGCGCCGCCCGCACCGGCCTGTGGCTGTTGTGGTGCCTTCTCCCGGCCGTTCTCCAGCACAGTGACCGTGGCCGGCATATCAGGCGTTTTGAGGGCGGCGAATTGAGACGCCTGCCTTGAACGCAGGAATGAGGGCGCCAGCGTCACGGCAACCAGCAGACTCGCCGCCACCAGGCCGGCGGCGGCCCACACGGTGGGCGTGGCGGGCATCGATAACCGTCGCTTGAAGGGGTTGCGCGACTCACGGCGGCTACCGGCTGAAGCGCGGACCACTGTCTGCTGTTCGGGCGTCAGCCCCAATACCGTTTCAGCGGCCAACCCTTCCTTCATGAGGGAGGCCGCGAGCTGAAGCTCTTCAACAAATTCCCGCGCCTCTGCGGAGGATTCCAATTCCAGCTCCAGCGCAGCGCGATCGCTCTCTTTCATTTCGCCCAGCACATAGGCTGTCCATTTCGGATCATCGGGGTTGAAATTCATTGGGTCCTCCTCGGCACTGAAAGTATTTGCTTCCGAATCGTTTTGAGCGCGGTGTGCATCAGGAAACCCACGTTGCCCATGGACAGTTTTGTAATTTCGCTGATCTCCTTGTAACTGAGATCGCATTGAAACTTGAGGTAAACGACTTCGCGCTGGTTTTTCGGCAAGCCGTCCAGCATCCGGAAGATTTCGCCGGCGGTTTCACGTTCGTCCAGCCGCGAATCCACGCCAATTTCTGCATCACCCAGAGGTGTCATCCGAGTCTCCTTTTTCCGCGTATCGAAGGCGAGATTGCGGCAAACCGTGAAAAGCCATTGAACCAGATAAGCGCCCACCCGAGACTGCTGCTCCTTGCACAAACGCAGAAATGTCTCTTGAACGACTTCGCGTGCGCTCTCGATGTCACCCAATATCCAGTTCGCATAGCGGACCAGCGAGGCTTCGTGGCGATCCAAAGCATCGACGATCCATTGAGACTTTGCGCTATCGGTCATCGGCTTCGAGGTGCCGGTTATACTGTAGCGGCGGTCTATGACCGCCGACGATCTCTAACTTGCTGGACTGTCGGCGCTCATAGAGCGCCGCTACAGTTACCGCCGTCATATTTGACTTCAACCTTGCGCCTTCATCAGAGATAACGTCTGGGCGGCGGTTTTCTTAGACCCGTCATTGAGGCACCGTGACGAGAATATCCTGGCGCCTAGGGGTGGGAGAAAAAAACTCGCCGATTCCGAGTTCCCGGGCCACGAGTCCGAATCCTTGCTCCCACGAATCGCGCTTGATTCCGCCTTTCGGACCAAGAAGTTGATCGAATCCCTGTATCTGAAGCGGGGTACTCTGCTCGATGAGTTTTTCGAGCTCCTTTGGGTTTTCGATGAACAGGTCCGCTGCAGCCTGGGAAACGGTCAGAGTGCTCTCGTATTTCCGCGCGAGGTGGCTGATTGGCTCGTCATCCGTACCGCCGGGAGTTCGACTGCCCGTCCGGCCGAGCGCGCGCGAAAAGCGAGTATTGTCCAGTTCCAGCAACCGGTCGAGTTCCTGCTGGCCCGGATAGAGAGCTTCCGCCCGATCGAGATTGAAAAGCGCCTGGGGACGAGCGCGCAGGGTCCCACTGATTTCATCGCGGAAGACATTCATTCCCCTCACGTGACAGCCGATGCATGAACGTCCAGTGCGCACGACCGGGTCGTCCGGATTGGTCCTGTCTCGAACGATGTTCACGGGTGCGGCGTCAATTCGTTTCCCTTGCCTGTCCGCAATGAAGTACGCCTGCAGACCATTCGGCAAATTGAAAATGATTTCCCCGCCGTCCGCCCGAAGATCCAGCGGATTCCTGAAAATGTTTTGCCCGGGATTGTTGCCGGCGAAGTCGAAACTTTTCCAATAGGCGCCGTAAACTGTGGAATGCCGCTCCATGGCACGGTTGTTGCGCGACACCCCTGAGTTTCTCAGGCCGAATCTCCGGGCCAGATTCTGTTCGACGTCGAAGGTCGCGTGGACTTCGAGCAACGTCTCCAACTCATCCAGCGTGCCGGGTAACTGAAGAATCGTGTGATACAAAGGCGGCGTGCTCGCGTTTGCAATAAACCAATCCACGCGGATGTAGGGCAGGCTCACTCCCGATAGTGCCTGAACACGGTGAATGTTTTCTAAAAGGTCGGATCGTTCAAGCCCGTACGGATAAGTCGCGATAATCTCCCGCCACGTCTCGGCCGTCCATCGATAGTTTCTGAGGTCGATCCGCAATACCGTATTCTCGAAACCCAATTGTCTGGGTTGAGTGATCTCCTTTTCCCATGAAAGATGATTAACGAGCTTGCTTAGAGCCATTCGATACAACTCGAGTTCGGATTCTTCGACGTCCACGCTGTTCCAAAGGTTTGCCAGACTGTAATAACGGAGGTAGGGGCGATCGGCTTCAGGCGCGGATGCCAGGTCCCGAATAATGGCGGCGAGCACCTGGGACTCGGATATGAATTGACGTTGAACGCTTCGCGGGAGCCGCGCCGATTCGGGACCGCCGGCGTCTATCCACTGCCTCAGTATCTGGATATCTTCGGCCGGAAGTTTGGCGCCGCGTTGTCCTTTGTAGCCACCCAAAGGCATGATGCCGGCCTCCAGTCGCCTGATGAGCTCGGAGCCTGACGCATTCCCCGACTGGATCACCCTCGCCGCCAACAGACTTGCCGGATCCCGAACATCGAAACTGTAGGGATCGGGTCCGCCGTGGCATCCCCCACAGTTCTCCTGCAGAATCGTCAGGGCTTTCGAATTCAGGTCGGGCGAGGTTTGGCCAAATCCCTTTGATGCCAATAAGAACAGGCCGATTAGTAAAAGCGCCATTGAAGTCCTCATTAGAGATAACGTTCGAGGAGGCGATTTTCTTAGGTGTGAGCGAATTTATTTCGCCGCGAAGCGGCGACAGAATATAGTCCGCAGGGCGTGTTACCCAAGCCGCGAAGCGGCGGGAGAAAATAGCCCAGCGCCTAAGCGCTGGGTGTTCGTGTTCATGTATGTCACAGCCCCGAAGGGGCGGCAGATCTGCAGCTCTGTCGCCGCTTCGCGGCTTGTCTTGCCCGTCAAATCAACACCCAGGGCTTGCGCCCTGGGCTACCGCTCTTACGCAGCTTCGCGGCGTCGGGCAATCCTCAGCGTGCCCGGCTTCACCGGCGCGTGATGTTCACTTTCAGTCCCGGCGCCCAGTTCTTGAATTCGTCCGTGTAATAGAGATACGCACGGCTGGCGGGGCCGGTATAGGACCCGGGAATGGCGGCAACGAGGCTCAGCGGAACATCGAACTTGTTTTTGGCCTTGAGGTAGCGCCAGTAGAGGACGACTTCCCGGCCGATGACTTCGTAGGCATCGATCTTACCGGACTTGACCAGTTCTTTGAGCTGATCGTGCCGGACTTCCAGACCACCTGGAATTCCCACGATCGCCACAGGAGTGGGGATCGCCTGATCGCTCTCGTTGGCGATGGATACAACGGCTTCGGTGACATTTCCCTCCTGAACCTGTGCATCCTTAAGAACGACCTGAAGACCGACCTGCGCTTCCTTGGCGCTGTCGGGAAGCAGGTTGTTGTACTTGATGCTGATCGAAAAAGGCATACTCGAGCCGTCTTCCATCTTGAGCGCAACGGTGTGCTTGCCGGGTACGAGCTGACTGGTGAAATCCGGCAAGACGAGCGCCCCCTGGTTGCTGGCCGTGAAGGCAAGAGGAGCGCCGGCGGTCCTGCCGTCGACGCTGAGAAGGATCCGGCCAGGAGCTTTGGGGCGGGCGTTCGCGTTGTCATAGGCAACGATGGACCGCAGTGCGAGAACGGTGGATTGTGTCGAGCCGAAGCGGCTGCTCTTGTTCGAT
>QHWY01000381.1 GCA_003223875.1 Acidobacteriota bacterium
CTAAATACATCCGACTGGTCAAGAGCGCAAGCCTCGGGTGTGTTACTGACGAATAGAATAGATAAGAAATGACAATTGAACGGCTTTGCACAAAAAATACATCGTGGGCGCTCATAGAGCGCCCCTACAATTGCGCACCCCAAGCTGTAGGGGCGGTCTATGGAGCTGTGAAAAAAATCCTGCGATTGGACCGGAAATGGACGGGTGACAACGGACGATCTCCTTGCGCGGTCGCGCAAGGAGATCGTCCGAATGGAAGAAGTCTTGGAACTGTTGGGAGAGGGCCTGGAGGCATTGGGAGCGGAGGCGTCGGCGTCGACACAGATCAGATCGGAAGAAGAGCCGAGGAAGCGATTTAAGCTCATCAATCGCAATCAACTGATGATTCGGCCGGTGGACGTTGAAAAATTGGTGGAAGCAGATCACCCGGTAAGGGCGATTTGGGCGATGGTCTGCGAATTGGATTGGAGTCGATTTGAGGACGATGTGAAAGTGGTCGAAGGGGGAAAAGGGCGCAGCAAGACCGACCCTCGGCTCTTAGCGGCTTTGTGGATCTATGCCTACAGTGAGGGAGTGAATTCGGCACGGGAATTGTCGCGGATGTGTTCCCACGAGCCGGGCTGTGAGTGGCTGACGGGGATGGAAGAGGTGAACTACCACACGCTGTCGGATTTTCGGACGAAAGATAAAGAGGCCCAGGACGATCTGTTCAAGCAAGTCTTAGGACGGCTCAGCGCAGAAGGATTAACGGATCTGAAACGCGTCATGCAGGACGGCACCAAAATCCGAGCGCAAGCATCAGGCAACAGCTTTCGGCGGGAAGACACGCTGCGGGAACATCTGAAACTGGCTCAGGAGCAGATCGAAGCGATGGGGAGTCCCGATTCGGAAGAGTTGAGTCAGCGCGTGATCAAAGCCAAGCAGCGAGCGGCGCGAGAGAAGAAGCAGCGGCTGAAACTGGCGTTGGAGGAGCTCCAGAAATTCGAGCAAAATCGTCAGGAATCGGAAAAGGCCTCGCGCGTTAGCGAAAGCGATCCTGAAGCTCGAATGATGAAACAATCGGATGGAGGATTCGCTCCCAGCTACAACGTCCAAGTTTGTACGGAGGCTTCGAACAAAATCATTGTGGCCGTGGAAACCACACAAGCTGGCACGGATTACGATGAACTGGTCCATGGCATTGATGCGGTCCATACCAATACCGGACAAACACCGGAACAGATGGTCGTGGATGGCGGCTACATCAAGAACGCCAACATCGAAGAAGCGGCGGAGCGGGGAGTCGATCTGATCGGACCAGTTGCGGAGAGCAATCCGGTAGCATCGCTGAAGCAGCGCGGAGTGAGTCCCGATTTCTATCCGGACAAATTCCGCTACGATAAACAAACCGATACGTTCATCTGCCCGGCTGGAAAAACGCTGACGTTTCAACGAAGCAGCCGACATGACGGACGTATCGAGCATCAATACAGGGCCAAAGCGGCCGATTGTCAAAGCTGTCCATTTCGCGACGAGTGCTGCCCGAAGGCATCTCCGCGGATGGTCATCCGTAAAGAGGACTCGGAAGCCGTCAAAGCGTTCCGGGCAAAAATGCAAACCGAACAGGCGAAACAGATCTATCGTTCTCGAGCTGAAGTGGCTGAAACTCCCAACGCATGGATCAAAGCGAAATTCGGACTTCGACAATTTCGACTCCGAGGCCTCCGAAAGGTCGGCATCGAGGCCGTTTGGGCGTGTCTGACTTATAACATTCGGCAGTGGATACGGCTGATCTGGAAGCCGCAGCTGGCCACTGTATCCGCCGCCGTGGCTGGGATGTAGGCCAATGTGCTAGAAAAATAGTCTAAGCGACGAGAATGGGCTTGGACTACGCCTTTACAGAGGTTCAGCCGGCATTAGATCCGTACAAAAACGGCCACCCTGAACCCGTTCATTGTTGTCAGTCGCTAAATTTGGGGGCAGACTTCGTCTTCGATTCGCAATTTTTTTCACGGCTCCTATGACCGCCGGCGATGTCTAAACTGCTGCACTGTCGGCGCTCATAGAGCGCCGCTACTGTTGGGAAACCCCGCAATTTTCAAACTGAGTCACTACCTCCTTGCGAGTCTCCTTGTTGATGCCCACCGCGAGACCCTCCGGGTAATGCTGCGTTCGGGCTGGTAAAGATTGCGGTGGTCGCGCTCTGGTACCAGCTTGCACACAGCGTGTGCGGTATCGGTCCGTGTCGCGATCAATGGTAGTATTAGCCACGACGGATCCCCGTAGATGTCATTTCCGACGTGGAGCGACGTTATGAAGAAACCGACATGGACTCTGTTAATCGTGTTGGTCGCCAGTATCTTGTTGCGAGAGACGTTTACCGCACAGCAGGCCGACCTGCACGTCGTCGCAACTTTCGGCATTCAGGGGGCCATGGAAAAGATCCTGCCCGAGTACAAGCGGGTCTCCGGTCAGAATGTCAGCATTGAGTACGAAGAATCGGCCGTGATCCAACAGCAAGTCGCGAGCGGAAAGGTCTTCGATCTTGCGATCTTAGTTCCGCAGGTCATCGACGACTTAATCAAGAGCGGACAGATTAAAGCCGGCACGCGGACCGATATCGCGAAAACTTTTCTCGGGATCGGCGTTCGATCCGGCGCGCCCAAACGGGACATCCGTACGGCTGAAGCGGTGAAGGAGACACTATTGTCAGCACGCTCGATCACCTTCTCGAAGGTGGGATCTGCAACACCGGTGATCGAGAAGATGATTGAGCGTTTGGGCATCGCCAGTGTGGTGAATCCGAAGATTGTGCGCGCCGACCAGGTAGGACGTCCGGCAGACGCCGTTGGCGCTGGTAAGATCGACCTTGTCATTGCGCCAGCCGGAGCCATCGTGGCGGTTCCAGGCGTAGATTTTCTCGGTCTTTTGCCGGCGGAGTTTCAGACTTCCGTTGTCTTGACCGCAGGTATTGGTGCGCGATCCGAAAGACCGGATCGTGCCAAGGCGCTCGTCGAATTCATTAGTGGCCGCAAAGGCGCCGCAATTCTTCGAGTCAGCGGAATGGAGCCTGCTGCAACAACAGGCAGCGGGAGCCCGTGATTTGGTGGTGACTCAGTTTCATCTGTAGCGGCGGTCCGCGAAGCGCAAGCGCGGCAGCGCGCAGCCTCAAGAAATGACCGCCGGCGATGTCTAAACTGCTGCACTGTCGGCGCTCATATAGAGCGCCGCTACAGTTGGGAAACCCCGCAATTTTCAAACTGAGTCACTACCGTGATTGTGATCCATCTTC
>QHWY01000386.1 GCA_003223875.1 Acidobacteriota bacterium
GCTTCGATGATTGGTTTGGACCAAACGAAGTGCACGTCTACCGGTTCGCGAATACGAAGAAGAAGGAGTAGGCAATGCGCAAGACGACTGGAATATTGGCAATTCAAGCGTTGGTTGTCTGTGGATTAGCGTTCGGCCAGGTCATTGTCAGCTCGATCGTCGGACATGTGACCGACGCCACGGGCGCTTCCGTGCCGGGGGCCCGGATTACAGTGACCAATACCGAGACAGGGGTTTCAGTCAACACGATCACGGGTAGCGAAGGCATCTACTCGGTCCCCGGGCTGCTCTCGGGAACCTACGAGGTTACAGTCGAAAAGCCGGGATTGCAGACCTACCAGGCAAAGGGGATTGCGCTTCTTTCTTCGCAAACCGCGCGAATCGACGCGGCGCTCGTCGTTGCGGGCGTGAGCCAGTCAGTAGCGGTGGTGGATCAGGCGTCGATGATTCAAACCGACTCCATGACTATCGGCAGTTCCGTGACGACGAGGCAGCTGGCGGAACTGCCTACCGGGGTACAAACCGTCGACGCATTTATCGCCCTCGCGCCAGGCGTGCAGGCGTACGGTAATTCGACGAATCCGCCCATCGGGGGTGGACGACTGTGGGGTAGCGTCAATTTCACTCTGAACGGGGTGGAAGTCAATGACCCGGGAAACAGCGGCGGCGTCCAAGTTCAGAACTGGAAGTCAGGGACGAACGCGTTGCTCGTTCTTCCGCCACCGAGCGCACTCCAGGAACTCAACGTCCAGAGCGGCGGTATGACGGCACAGTATCGAGGCAAGTCAACCGTGACGATGGTCACCAAGAGCGGAGCCAATCAGTTTCACGGCGGCCTCTACGAGAACTTTCAGAACACGTCTCTCAATGCCAACAGTTTCGCGCTGAACGCAGCGGGGAAGCCTCGTACCACCGAGCACTTAAATCAGTATGGCGGCAATATCGGCGGGCCGATCAAGCGCGACAAGGCGTTTTTCTTTTTCGACTACAGCGGCTTCCGCCGCGCGTTCGCTGTTGCGAATCAGCTCAAATTTCCGAGCGCCGCGATGCGCAGGGGTGATTTTTCCGCGCTGTGTACCGGCCAGAACGGTACGTTCGTCAGCGGGATCTGTTCGAACGGCAATAACCAGTTGTACAATCCGTTCAACGGCTCGCCGTTCCCGAACAACCAGATTCCCGATTCCATGATCACTTCCCAATCCAAGAAGCTCATGACCTACTTACCCCCGCCGACCGTGGCAGACACGCTGGGCCTCCCCAACGGGCCATTCAATTACGTGTCAACGTCGGGCCAGCAGTCGCGCATCGGCGCGTGGGACTTGCGGATCGACTATAACATTTCAAAGAAGGACCGCCTTTTCGGAGTTTTCGCTCGCCGGGTTGCCGACCCGCTGGGGGTAGCTGCTGCCGAATATCCATCGACCTACGGTTCGCGAGTGAATACTTATAAGGAAACCAGCGCTACGTTGTCCGAAACCCATACTTTCAGCCCGTCGACGCTCAATGAGTTTCGTGCAAGCTGGGGTAATTACGAGACAAAATTCGCCGGTATTAATTTGGATTTCGACGTCAGGTCACTCTGGCCGCAGATGCCGGACAGCCTGTTTAAAGGCCTCCCCACGATTACCGCGAGCGGCTATACGGGTCTGTGGTTCGACTACGGATCCGGGCTCGGCACTCCACGGCTCGACGTGGAATTTGCCGACGATTTCACGCACATCCATGGGCGGCACACCATTCACGCGGGAGTCGACGAAACTGGATATAAGATGTGGAACCGGGTTCCCTCGGCTGCGAACGTGACGGGATTCTTTGGTTTTACCGGCTCCTGGACGGGCAATTCGGGCTGGCCCAACCTGCCGCGTTCCAACGGCAACGGCTTTGCCGACTTTCTGCTGGGCACGGCCAACAGCTCACAAACCAGCGCTACCGGCGCGTATGCATCCTGGCTATATACACGCTACTGGGGATTCTATGCCCAGGATACCTGGCAGGCTTCGCCGCGGCTGACGATCATCTACGGGCTGCGATACGAGTATCAGAAACCCTGGCGTTATCGGACACAAGAAATCACGTCTTTTGACTTCAAGAACAACAAGCTGGTGTTGCCTCAAGACAGCACTACGCCTACTCTTCCTCCAGGAGCGGTAGCCGAGTTGTTCGCGGCGTATCCCTACGAAACCACTCAGTCGATCGGAGCGCCTCAGTTCTACTATCAGGGCGACAAGAACAACTTTGCGCCGAGAATCGGTTTGGCGTACCGGCCATTTAACGACCAGCGAACAGTGATTCGCGCCGGGTACGGCGTTTACTATAACTTCCAGCCGGGTTTGGTGGGGTCCGGACGCGAGGCATTTAATCCACCTTGGGCGCTGGGGATTAGTCAGGCCTTTACCACTAAGATTCCCGGCAGGCCCACGACACCGTACATGCCGGATATCACTTTCACAAATCCGTTTCCGAGTGCGAGCGCGGGCTCCAATGTTACGCCGAACCCTACCCTGAATTACTTCCAGTGGGATTTCAAGAATGCCGTGGCGCAAGAATGGAACTTCACGATCGAGCGTCAATTCGGAAACTGGGCAGGCCGGGCTTCCTATCTTGGAAGCCAGACGCATCACATTCCCTATAATTCTGCTGATCTCAACCGGCCATGGGTGCAGCAACCGAATGTTCCCATCCAAAACCAAAGACCCTATCAACCGTGGGGCGCCATTGGTTCTTATCTGAGCGCAGGCAAGCAGAACTTCAATCAGCTTCAGCTCGGTTTACAAAAGAGGTTTTCCGGTGGTTTATCATTCCAGGCTGAGTACCAGTTCACGCGCAGTCTGGATAATATCGACAATGCCGGAGGCGCGGATAACCCTGGCAATTGGAACCTGAGCTATGGGAACACGCCTGCTGTCCGCCGGCACTGGCTGGTATTCAATTACATTTACGAATTGCCGTT
>QHWY01000064.1 GCA_003223875.1 Acidobacteriota bacterium
TGGCTCCTATGCCATCGAGTCTCTTACCGATACGATCGAGGCTGACGTCTTCAGCTACCTCGACAAAATCGAAGCGTTAGGCGGCGCGGTACGCTGCATCGAGGAAGGTTTTTACGATCGCGAACTGTCCGAAGCAGCCTATCGCTACCAACGCCAGATCGAAATGAATGAGCGGATAATGGTTGGCTTAAATGCATACAAGAGCGAAGAAGAGCAGCCAATTCCGGTCTTCAGAGCGAATCCCGAAACCGAGCAGCGGCAGATTGAAGGGTTGCGTTTGCTGCGCCAGCAACGCGACAACCGCTTAGTCGCAAAGACTCTGGCGGATTTGGCAGAGCAGGCGCGGGCCAACGAAAATCTCTTGCCGGCGCTGATTGAGACTGTTAAAGCCTACGCTACCGTCGGTGAAATCTGCGATCAGTTGCGGACGGTGTACGGGGTGTACGAGCCAAGGCATGTGTTTTAGGAATGGAAACTCCCCTCCTAAGTTAGGAGGGGTGCCGAGCCCGAAGGGCGAGGCGGGTGGTTCCCTTTCGGAACCACCCCGCCTGTTCGGACTTCTTTTGAGGCTTCGCCCTATCGGGCTCGCGCTTCGCGGTCCTCGCAGCCACCCCTCCTGACTTAGGAGGGGAGCCTAAGGAATTCATCATGGATTATTCCTCTTTTCCAAACATGATATTTGAACGCCGGGATCCGGGTATTCTTTGGATAACCCTGAGCAAGCCCGAGAAGCTGAATACCGCCGACGCTCAAATGCATCAAGCTCTGGCGGATCTTTGGCCTATGATCGATCGCGATCCGGAAACGCGTGTGGTCGTACTGACCGGATCCGGGCGCGCGTTCTCGGCGGGCGGTGACCTCGACAGGATCAAGAATGCGCACGGCGATTACGAGCAGGTTGTCACGATCCTGGAGGAAACGCGCGATATCGTCTACAAAATGTTGTACTGCTCCAAGCCGATCGTTGCTGCGATTAACGGCGTCGCTGTCGGCGCCGGCGTTGTCGTTGGTTTGCTCGCCGATATCAGCATCATGGCTGAAGGCGCTCGTCTCGGCGATGGTCACACCAAGATGGGATGGGCTGCCGGTGATCACGCGGCCATCATCTGGCCTCTCCTTTGCGGCATGGCGAAGGCGAAGTACTACTTAATGACCAGCGATTTCATCGACGGCCGTGAAGCAGAGCGCATTGGATTGGTCAGCATGTGCGTACCCGACGATCAACTTGTCGAAAAAGCCATGCAAGTCGCAACGAGGCTGGCGAACGGTTCGCGCGATGCAATTAAATTCACCAAGCGTGCGCTCAACCAGTGGCTGCTGCAAGCTGGGCCGATCTTCGATCATGCCATGGTGCTTGAAATGATGGGATTCTTCAGCCCCGATCTGCTCGCCGGTCTGGAAGGACTGCGAAACAAGCGGCCCGCGGTATTTCCCTCCCGTGAAAAGAAACCGTGACGAGCAACCCGCCGCGCATCATGAAAATCTCCGATCTTCCGCTTCACTACAATTGCGTCGACATCCTCGAACATAACCTCGCAAAACGAGCCGATAAGACGGCTCTCTACAGTGTGGAACGGGAGATGACGTTTCGGGAGGTCGTCGAGGAAGTCAATCAGGCGGGCAATGCCCTCCAAAAATGGGGTGTGCGGATCGGGGATCCTGTCGCCATTCTTTCACTCGATCTACCGGAATGGGTCACCTCTTTCTTTGGCGTGTTGAAGATCGGTGGTGTCGCGGTCGGTCTGAGCACGACGCTGACTCCAAAGGAATATGCTTACATCCTCGATGATTGCCGCACGCGTATCTTGATTGTCTCTCAAACGTTGTTACCTCAGGTCGAGGAAATCCAGGCTGAACGGCGATTTCTCGAACATGTTGTCGTGATCGGTCAGCCGTCGCACAAATCCCATGTAGCGTATAAAGCTTGGATCCGGGGCGAATCAACCGAACTCGCCGCCGCGCCCACCCACCGTGAGGATTTTTGCACACTGAATTACACAAGCGGCACGACCGGACAGCCCAAAGGCATTCCGCACGCGCACAAGGACATGCCACTAAGTTCGCAGTTGTACACGGTAAACAAATTGAGGCTGACTGAGCATGACCGGACTTTCTCCGTCGCCCGTTTGTTTTTCACCTTCGGTCTTGGCGTCAATCTGTTCTCTCCTTGGTACGTCGGCGCGAGTACAGTGCTGTGCTCGAAGCCACCTCGAGCGGCCACCAACATTCTGGAAACAATTCATCGGTTCAAACCGACGTTCCTGTTCAATGTGCCTACCGGTTACGCGAGCATGCTGGCAGTCGACGACTTCAAGCGGTACGACTTGTCGTCTCTGCGTATGTGCGTTGCCGCCGGCGAAGCGCTGCCGGCGTCGCTCTGGCATTCCTGGAAGGAAAAGACGGGTCTGGAGATCGTTGAATCGATGGGTACGACCGAAGCGTTTGCTCTTTTCCTGTCGAATGATCCCGCCCGCCCTCGCTGCGACACGGTGGGCAAAGTGGTTGAGGGATTCGAATTAAAAATTGTCGATGAAAACGGCAAGGAAGTGCCGTGCGGTGAGATTGGCGACCTGATGATCAAGGGAGAAACATTCAGCCTCTACTACCTTCATCAGTATCACAAGACCCAGCAGTATTTCCGCGGAGAATGGATGAGCACGGGCGACAAGTTCTACGTCGATGAAGAGGGCTTCTACCATTACTCGGGCCGGTATGATGACATGTTGAAGGTGGGCGGTATCTGGGTTTCGCCCGTGGAAATTGAAAACACGTTACGCACGCACCCCGCTGTTTATGAATGCTGCGTGATGGGATACCCCGATCGCGATTCTTTGATCAAACCTAAGGCCTTTGTCGGTCTGCGTAACGGTTTCACCGCTTCGGCCGAACTGGCAACAGCGTTGATCGAACATTGCAAGGTAAATATGGCTGCCTACAAACGACCACGCTGGATCGAGTTCATGAGCGAGTTACCCAAGACAGCCACCGGCAAGATCCAGCGTTCAGCTCTGCGATATTCACCGCCCGTCGGCAGCCATCATTCTTGAAGAGGCTTCCAACTCGTGACGTCGGAGGGCGCAATCACGATCAGCGGGCGGTCTTTCAAAGACATCTTTTCATACTGAGCGTATTTTTTTTGCAACAATCGCACTCCGGTGACGTGCGCCTCGCCATTTTCGACCAAGGTTCCCGTCCCCCTGACCAGCAGCCATGACAGTTGGGTCCATTCCTCCTCGTAGTGGTCCACGATGAATGCAACTTTGGGATTCTCGAACAGGTTGCGTACACGTTTGAGTTCCCGCGGTTGAACGCGCTTGGGCTTCTCGTCCAAAGGCGTGTAGATGTTTCGGCCGTCCGTTGCAAACACGACGGGAACGACGTGCGGCTGGCCCGCCGCGTCGGCGGTCGCGAGCCTGCCCACTCGCATCCGAGTGAGGAAATCCAACTCTCGGTCTGTGAAGTGCGTGCGCTTCATGTACCTAGTGTATTGCGGCTTGCACGGGGGTAGGGCATCTGTTAGTCTGACCCTCTTCAATTTGCAGCATACGTTGTCAGACGTGCGCCATTACTTAGGAGGCCTTTCTAAATGAAACTCGGAGTCTTTTTGCCTGTCTCGGGCCGCGCCGCAGTCCCGGAAGTTCTGGCTGAAGCGGCTCAACAAGCCGAGAACCTGGGCTACGATTCGGTCTGGGCAGCGGAACGCCTGGTGAATCCCTGGGACATGAATACTGCCTATCCTTATAAAGAAGACCAGAAATGGCAGGGCTTCGTCGCTCCCAATGTTCCGTTTCTGGAGCCTTTGACTTGTTTATCCTTCTTGTCCGGTGTCACCAAGAAGGTGCGGCTCGGCATCAGCGTCGCTGTTCTGCCGTATCGTCATCCGCTCTACACGGCGAGAGTGGCTACCTCCATCGACACACTTTCAAACGGAAGGTTGATCCTGGGCGTTGGGGTCGGCTGGATGCCTGAAGAGTTCCAGGCCCTTGGTGTTGCGCCTTTCGAGAAAAGAGGGGGCATGGCCAACGAGCAGCTCGAGATCTTCAACCTCCTATGGAAGACGGAGCGTCCCAGTTTCCACGGGAAGTATTACAATTTCCCCGCGGTGTCCGTCAGCCCACCGCCGGTTCAAAAACCTCGCTTCCCAATCTGGACCGGTGGAGAAAGCGAAGCCGCAGTAAAGCGTGCAGCCAAATACGCGGATGCCTGGTTTTCTTATCACGTGAAGATTACTGCGCAGGAGTTGGCTGCCAAGTACGCCAAAGTGAAGCAGATTGCCACCGAGTTGCGTAGACCACAGCCTCCGGACCTTTGTTGTTGCCGTCCGATTGACCTCACGAACGAGCCTGTGCCTCAAAACGACGAGGACCTCCAAGGCACCCCGCAACAACTCATCACTGCGCTGAAAAAGTTCAAGGACATCGGCGTGAAGCACATAGCGCTTCAATTCATCGTCGGACGTTGGCCCGAGCGTAAAGAGAAAATAGACCGATTCGCCAAAGAAGTGATGCCCGCCCTTCGATAGGACCGACCTCCGGCGGCCGCAGAATTCTGCAGTTCGCGCTGAAGTATTCCTTTTGATAGCATTGGCGCCCACAAGAGAACGAATTTGAATACACGGAGGCGGCATGAATCATCTTCCATCGCGCCGGGATTTTCTCGCTGGTGTCGCGGGATTTGGCGCGAGCCTCATGTTTCTCAGCGGCAAGTCGTTGGGGCAGTCGTCCGGCGCGGGGCGAATTGACGTCCATCATCATTTCGGTTCACCCGCCTGGATCGCAATGGTGAACACGAAGAAGACCCAAGGCTACCAAACCTGGCAGCCCTACACGCCGGCACGCGCCATCGAAGATATGGATCGGGGTGGCGTTTCGACAGCGATGATCTCGATTACGACGCCGGGCATCTGGTTCGGAAATATCGATGAGACGCGGCGCATGGCGCGGCAGGAAAACGAGTATGGCGCGCGGATGGTCTCCAATTATAAAGGCCGTTTCGGATTGTTCGCTGTGCTGCCCCTTCCGGATGTCGACGCGAGTCTCGGCGAGATCGAATACGCGTTCGACACGCTCAAAGCCGAAGGCGTGGGGTTGTTGAGCAACTGGAGAGATAAGTGGCTCGGTGATGAATCCTTCAAGCCGGTTCTCGACGAACTCAACCGCCGCAAGGCCATCGTGTATACGCACGGAGCTGCGCCGGGTTGCTGTGGCGGAAATTTCTTGCCTGGGGTTAACGAGACCACCATTGAGTACAACACCGATGTAAGCCGTACGATCATCAGCCTCATTTCCAGCGGGATGGCTACGCGTACACCCGACATCCGCTACATTCTTTCACACGGCGGCGGAACCATCACCGCCCTCACCGGACGATTCCTCGGCAACGAAGGCAGCGCGGAGAACCTGTCGCGCACGCCGCAGCCGGATTCGAAGCTTTATCATCTTCGCCGGTTCTATTACGACACGGCTGCGTCGACGAATCCCGTCAACATCCAGTCGTTGAAAATGCTGGTGGGCGCTTCTCAGATTGTGTTCGGTACCGACTATCCATTCGGCAACAGCGCCAACATCGCCGCTGCTTTGCAAAAGGTCGGGTTGACAGCAGAAGAACTTCGCGGTGTGGACCGTGGAAACGCACTGAGGATGCTACGTAAATAGGTACTCGTAGAAACTCCCCTCCTAAGTTAGGAGGGGTGCCGAGCGAAGCGAGGCGGGGTGGTTCCCTTTCGGAACCACCCCGCCTTTGCTCACTCGTTCGCAAAGCCTCCCCTCCTAACTTAGGAGGGGAGTTTATGCTCGCGAATGCTCACTAGTCGAGCGGTTCCAATTTAACGATTGACGCGCCGTGGTTGTTACCAACCCAAAATGTGACGGGCGTCGTCGAGTTGTCTACGAATACACGACGAATGTTTGTAAATCGAGGAAGGAGGTATTCGACGATCTCACCCGTTTTCGGATCGAGACGAAGCACGCGATCGCTGAATTCGCCTCCGGACCACGCTTCGCCATTCCTGTCCGCCGTCACATCGTAGGGCCAAGACTCGGCGTTGGGCGCCAGCCATTCCTGGAAACGCTCAGTCTTCGTATCGAACATCCCGATGCGGTTCGCGCGGTTCTCACCGAACCAAAGTCGTCCCTGCGGGTCCAACATGCCCCGCCGCGGCGCTGAGGCCGGGGTAGGCGTTGGATATCTGCTGATTGTCCCGGTCTTCGCATCAATACGTCCGATGTCGCCGCGACCGAACACTGTGAAGTAAACGTTGTTCTGCGGATCGGAAATGACGTCGTAGATATTGGGCCGTGGGATCTTGAACGGCTCGAATACTTCGAACTTCCCCGATTTTTCGTCGAGACGGAGTACGGTGTACGTGCCTGCATCCTGCAGCCATATCTTGCCGTCCACTTTGTGATGTTCGGGACTAACTTGATTGACTTGCACGTGCTCGCCGTTGAGTTCCGGCGGCAGGCTCCAGGTCTGGAATTTCTCGGTCTTCTTGTCGAACTTCGCCACGCCGCCCTGGAACTGCATCCCGAGCCAGATATTTTCATCCTCGTCAAATCGTACCGCGAGGCTGCCGGTCGGCAAGTTCGGTTTGAGCAGCGGAACCTGATAGTCGGTGACCCTTCCCGTTTTTGGATCCAGCTTGCCTAGAATCATTTCTCCGAAGCTCGCGTACCAGGCAACTCCCTGCGAGTCCACGATAACGTCGTGAGGCTGTCTCGTTTTTTGCGGCAGATCATATTCAGTGTAGACGACTTTGGTCGCTCTGCCTTTCGGCCGTGGAAGTGTCTTAAACGAGTAGCTCCAATGCGGCGCCTCGCTCAAATTGATCGTACTCAGGTATTGAGCTTGGCGGCGCCATCCGGCCAGCCGCTGCTCTAGCGGATCTTCGCCGCCGCCGATGCGCGCCGCAACGAGCTTCTGAATCATCATTGGAAATGAGAGTTGAGGATATGTCGACATCCTTTGAATGACCGATGTCAGCTTATCCACGTCGTAACGCGAGCGGGCGACTCGCTCCAGCGTATGGCAATGCGTACAGGCTCGAATCGAGGCCTTCTGTTGCTCGGTTCCGGGAAAGCTCGCGAGCCACTCTGAATTCGATAGTTGTGATGCGAGATCACGGGCCGTGATGAGTTTGATATCCGCCGTGGTGGTCGTGGCCTTCGTCACTTCGACGTCGCGTGGGCCCTCCAGGTCGTAGCCCACTGCTCGGATACGCAGCGAATACGGACCAGGATCGAGCTTGGCGGAGGGGAAACGATATCGGCCCTCCGCATCACTGACGACGCTGATGGTAATCGTCGAGCCCGCTTTCTTCGCGCTGACAATCACCCCTTCCATCGGACCCTCTTCAGCCGAAGTGACGCGGCCGGTCAATGCGACTGAAGAAGGCGTTTCAGCCTGAATTGTCATTGCCTTTGTGTGCGTGAAACTCGCAGCTATCGCCGCAGCTGTCGCGAAGAGGAAAACTCGTTTTCGCATCGGTACTCCATTCGTATCTGAATTGGTGACAGCCTATACCCGTCTGACTTTCTGAGCAAGCTGTAGCGGACCGCCGGGGATATGTGGACTTGCCGGCGGTCGCAGACGTCGCAGACCGCCGCTACAGTGGCTACTTCCCATCGACCGAAAACGCGAGCAGAACATTCCCAGGGATCGAGCCGAGTCGCGCGTAGCCGGAATTCACAATCAACATTCCGTCCACGGCCACCGCACCGGGACCATTCAGCGATCCGCCGGTGGCCCGGACTCCGTTTACGGTTTGATACTCACGCACGGTATCGAAATCCCAGATGACCTTTCCTTCTTCGGCGGAATAGGCGCGCAGATGGCCATCGAGCGAGCCGGAAAACACCACGCCGGGAATCGCGGTCACAGCTTGGGATTGAGCCGGACTGCAACCCGGCTTCGCGTTCGGACCGCACACGATCGGCGGAGAGAACCAGATCTTTTCGCCATTGGCAATGCGCAGCGCCGTCAGACCTCCGCCGATCTTCGGGTCCACGAACTGCGGTCGCGGGTCGAGGGGATCTTGAGGCGTCTGCAGGCGCGTCACATCAGACGTCGCGGCATATACTTGATTGCCGTCGCTGGCCATTCCCCATTGGACGCCGCCATTGGTGCCTCCTTGGCCGACACGCACCTGCCATAGGATCTCGCCTTTGCGATCTGGATCCAGCGCATAAACGACTCCCGACTTTTGCCCGGCAAGCAGCACATCGCGGCCGTTATCCAGTTTTTCCAGAATCACGGAAGATCCGTAGTCGAAGTCGGGGCCGGGACAATTGCCCTTCGTGCTACAGAGGGTGTTCCAAACATCGCCTGGCGTTGTCTGCATGGACCACACCACGCGACCGGTGGTCAGTTCGAGCGCAACGATCGCATCGCTCATGGGCGTCGCAGGTGCCGAGTAGTTATCTCCTGTAGCGACGTAGAGAACTCCACGCTTTGTATCCAATGTTGGCGCGGCCCACACACCGGCGCCGGACGGTCCCCATTCGTTCTTGCCGGTTTGCGTGGCCTTTTCCGCGATCATGTAGGTCTTCCAAACCTGTGAGCCGTCCTTGATGCGAAGCGCCACAACACTTCCGCGAAATGTGCAGCACGGGTAATCGGGATTGGTCGTCCGGCTTTCCTCCCAAGAAGCGACAGGAATGTACAGGATTCCCTGATACGCCATCGCGGCGCCGGTCAAACGTGTCGCCTCGTGCGGTTCGGGACGTTTCTTCCAGAGCAGGCGTCCGGTCTCTGCTTCAACGGCATAGAACCAGCCGATCGAATCACCGAACATGACGGCGTGCTTGTCACCTAACGACGCATTGAGCGGTGCTGTTCGTACCGGTCCTGTCGCCTGAAACAGCCATCGGATGCAGCCGGACGCGGCATCGAGGGCCTGCACCAGGCCGCTCGCGCTTCCGACAAAGACATTGCCGTTGAGGACCGTTGGTTGGGAGAACGCAATGATATCGCCATCGAACCCGTATGCCCATTTCAACTTGAGCCGCGGTATGTCGCCGAAACTGAGGCCTGCCGCCTCGTTGGCTTGATAACGGGTGTTGGTCGAGGCCGGACTCCAACCATTCCATTGAGCTTTCCCAGCGCCCGCGAGCTTCGCCGTGCGCTCCGTGCAGTAGGCTGTCGCGGCAGGCTTGGCAGTGTCGCCGGGAATACCAAGATATGCAGCAACCGCTTCGCGCTCGTCCTGCCGCAGCTTGGTCGCGATGTTGTTCATGACACCGAAATCGAGAGTGCGCAGGATCTGGGCGACCCTCAACTTCTTCAACTCGTCGCGCGGTGGAATGCGCCCGCTGCCGGAATCGTGACATCCGGCGCATCGCTGCTTATACACCGCTTCGCCCGAGGCGGGTGCGGCCGAAAGCGCCGGAATGAACATGCTCCAGACAAAGACAACAGTGAGGACAGATCTCATGGCTTGCTCCTTCTTTGCATTGCCGCGATATTATCCCTTAAGTTCTTTTAGAATCGTCTGCCGGATCTCTTCGAAATTGTCCCGGCTTACCTCAAATATGCGCCCTTCGGTGCGGTAACGAGAAACCAGGCTTCGGTGAATCACGGCGACGACGGGTTTCTCCAGAGAGAATACGTGATCGACAAATTCCGCGAAACGTTCAGAAAACATCGATCGAGTGCCAGAACAAAGGGTCATGCGCCGTGACGTATAGTGCCGATCTGCTTCGGCTCGGCACGTGCGATAGAATCGTGGGCAGGAGGATCCGATGGCCCGCATGCCTCTGACAAAAGAAGAAGTTGTCCCGACGAAGCTGGTCCTGAACGTCGAGAAGATCGGTTTAACTGAGGAACAATTTCTCCAGCTTTGTCGCGACAATCGCGACTTGCGTATGGAACTCACCGCCCAGAAAGAGCTGATCATTATGTCGCCCACGGGATTGAAGAGCGGTTGGCGTGAGCTTTTCCTTTGCACGGCACTGATGAACTGGGCAACAAAGGACGGGACTGGAATCGCCATCGGGCCTTCCGCCGGATATACATTGCCGAACGGGGCGATTCGTGGGCCAGACGCCTCATGGATCCGCCGCGACCGGCTCTCCGGCTTCACTCAGGAAGAGCTGGAGAAGTTTCCTCATCTCTGTCCGGATTTTGCGGCGGAAATCATGTCTCCGAGCGATACGTTTCGCGAGACCCAAGACAAGATGGCGGAGTATATCGCCAATGGCGCTCGACTCGGTTGGCTCATCGACCCCTACAACGCTCGTGTGTATGTCTACCGTCCAGGTCACGCCGTGGAGTGTCTGGAAAATCCCACGACCATCAGCGCAGATCCCGTCCTCTCAGGATTCGTTTTCAACGCCGCCGAAATCTGGTAGCCTTGCACCCAAGCCGTTCAGAAAACCGAAACAACGTGTGAGGAGAACGACAATGAATGGGTATCCATTTTTACGCAGAGCGTTATTCGTCCTATGTCTCTTCGCGCTTGCTGGAATAGCCTATGGACAGGCTCGGCAAGGAGCGCAGTTCGAGCCGCAGGTCGGGCAGGCTGGAAAGGATGTAGTTTGGGTGCCGACGCCGCAGGAACTGGTGAACAAGATGCTCGATCTGGCGAAAGTTACAGCTCAGGACTACATCATCGATCTGGGTTCAGGGGACGGACGGACCGTTATTACCGCCGCGAAGCGCGGGGCACGAGCGCTCGGTATCGAATACAACCCGGATATGGTGGAACTGTCCAAGCGCAATGCCGCCAAGGAAAACATCGGCGCACGGGCCAGTTTTGCGAAAGCCGATCTGTTCGAGAGTGATTTCTCACAGGCGAGCGTCATTACCATGTTTCTGCTGCCGGACATCAATTTGAAGCTGAGGCCCAAGATTCTGGATCTCAAGCCCGGTACGCGGATCGTTTCGAACACGTTCACGATGGGGGACTGGAAGGCCGACGAGACGAGCTCCGTTACTGAAAACTGTCTCAGTTGGTGCACCGCGTTGCTTTGGATTGTGCCCGCAAAGATTGCAGGAACGTGGCGCCTCGCCCAAGGCGAGCTTCGGCTCAACCAAACTTTCCAGGAATTCTCGGGCACGCTGGCCATGGCAGGGAATACGATGACCATTACAGATGGAAAAATCCGGGGCGACGAAATCTCTTTCACCGCGGGAGGCACGTACACCGGGCGTGTTGCGGGGAATACGATCAGCGGCACGGTGAAATCCGGAGCAAACACCAGCAACTGGAGAGCGACGCGATAAAGGGGGAACCATGAAACGTCAGATTGTTCGTTGGACCATGCTAATTGTCTTGATCGCCGCTGCAGCGACTCCGTTCGCGCAAGCACAAAGCCGCAGTGTGCCGACATTTGAAGTCGATCGCTCGTGGCCAAAAGTGCCGCCACAATGGAAACTCGGTGATGCCTCGAGTGCAGCGATCGATGCGAAAGATAACGTTTGGGTTTTGCATCGCCCGCGTACGCTCAAGCCGGAAGAGAAATCGAAAGCCGCGCCGCCCGTGATTGTATTCGACACGGCGGGCAATTTCGTCAAGGCGTGGGGCGGCGCCGGCAACGGCTATGAATGGCCGGAACGCGAGCACGGCATCCACATCGATTCCAAAGGTTTCGTCTGGCTCGGCGGCAACAATTGCCCGACGAACGGGCTCGCTGGGCTGAAGCCCGTGGCTGACGATCAACTATTGAAGTTCACTCAGGACGGCAAGTTCGTCATGCAGATCGGCCACAGCAATCAGAGCAAAGGCAACGCGGATACCAAGAATGTGCATCGGGCCGCGGATGCGTGGGTCCTGCCGCAGACCAATGAATTGTTTGTGGCTGACGGGTACGGGAACCACCGTGTCATTGTTTTCGATGCGGACACTGGCGCATTCAAGCGAATGTGGGGCGCTTTCGGCAACAAAGCCGTCGACGACGACAATTGCCAAATCGTAACGCCAAAGAGTTTTTCGGATCCGGGTCCCAACAATTTCAGTATCGTCCATGCGATCCGCGTCGCGAAGGACGGAACCGTCTATGTTGCCGATCGCGAATACCGGCGGGTCCAGATGTTCACAAAAGATGGAAAATTTGTGAAACAGCTTGTCCGGACCGATACACCGTTTGCGCGTGATCTCGCCCTGTCGCCGGACGCGAACCAGCAGTTCCTCTATGTCGGCGGCGATAAAGGCATCTTCATCGTCGATCGCAAAACGCTCGAGA
>QHWY01000400.1 GCA_003223875.1 Acidobacteriota bacterium
CTCTTTGACCTCTGGACGGCGCACCCTCATCGTCCGACCCGGGACCTTGATCTGTTGGGGCACGGAGACTCGTCACTCGAAAAGTACCGAAGGCTTTTCTCCGAGATCTGCGAGCAGACAGTTGAGGATGACGGCTTGAACTTCATGGCCAATACAGTCGCGGCAGAAGGGATCAAGGACGACGAAGACTATGAAGGTGTACGCGTCTTCGGAACAACCGGGAAGGTGTATATTTTCGCGAATGAACTCCATGCCTGACGGCGTGAATTTCGTTGATCAACGTTCAACGGCCGACGCCAAGATCAAACTATTTCGCTCTCTTTTTCGTGGACGAGACGATGTTTATCCGCGGCGGTTCGAGAGCCGGAAAACCGGAAAATCGGGTTACGCACCCGCCTGCGGCAATGAGTGGATTCGAGGCATCTGCGAGAAGCCGCGAATCAAGTGCGCGGACTGCCAGCACCAACGTTTTCTTCCAATCACTGATGAAGTAATTCGTTGGCATTTGTCGGGATTTGATCCAGCGGGTCAACCGTTTGTCGCTGGCATTTACCCGATGCTTCAGGACGAGACATGCTTTTTCCTGGCCGTCGATTTCGATAAGGAAGGCTGGCGCGAGGACGCAGGTGCATATCTGGAGACCTGCCGTGCTATGGGCATAACGGCTGTGCTGGAACGGTCCCGGTCCGGTCATGGCGGGCACGTGTGGTTCTTCTTCGAGGAGGCCATCACTGCCGCATCAGCGCGAAGGTTGGGTTCATTCGTTTTGACCGAAACGATGGAACGCCGTCCGGACATTGGATTTCGTTCCTACGATCGATTCTTTCCGAATCAAGATACCTTGCCTCAGGGAGGCTTCGGAAATTTGATCGCACTGCCTCTGCAGAAGCAGCCACGAGACCTGGGTAACAGCGTTTTCCTGGACGATCAGATGGTTCCCTACGGAGATCAGTGGTCGTTTCTCTCATCGGTGCCGAAGATTGGCAGAACCACAATTGAAGATCTCGTGCAGGATGCTGAAAGGAGAGGGCGTGTCGTCGGTGTGCGGCTGCCACAGATGGACGAAGACGATCCGGAACCGTGGACTGCGCCGCCCTCGCGGCGCCGGAAAGAACCGGCGATTGCAGGAGAGGTTCCTGGCGTCTTGGAGCTCGTGGTAGGAAACGAGATCTACATCGCAAAGGACGGACTGGCGGCGGGACTCCGAAACCGACTGCTCCGTCTGGCGGCGCAACACATCGGGCTCCCGCGCGGCTGCATGGATGATGTGCAGCAGCTTCTGTCAGACTTGAACATAACGCCTGTCCCACGTGACGAGCGTTGTTATGGCCAACCCTTGCAGGTGACCTTTCAAGGGACGCTTCGGCCGGAGCAACAGCTAGCGGCAAATTCGATACTGGAGCACGAGACCGGCGTGCTGGCCGCGACCACGGCGTTCGGTAAAACGGTGGTGGCGGCCTGGCTGGTCGCAGAGCGTGGCGTTAACACGCTCGTGCTCGTCCATCGAAGACAGTTGCTGGATCAATGGGTGGAGCGCCTGTCGACATTTCTCAACATCAACAACCGTGAGATTGGACGGATCGGCGGCGGACGCCGCAAGCCGACGGGCGGGTTGGATGTTGCGGTCATCCAAAGTCTGGTCCGCAAGGGGGTCGTTGACGACTGCGTCGGTGATTACGGACACGTGATCGTCGATGAGTGCCACCATCTGTCGGCACGCAGCTTTGAACAGGTCGTCCGGCGCGCGAAAGCCAGATTCGTTACAGGATTGTCGGCAACGGTCACGCGGAAGGATGGCCATCATCCGATCATCTTCATGCAGTGTGGCCCGGTACGGCATCGCGTCAGCGCAAAGGCGGAGGCAATGCGGCGTCCGTTTACGCACAGCGTTCTCGTGCGTCCTACCGGCTTTCAGCCGGCAATGCTATCGCCTTCGGACAAGCGATTGGAGTTTCATTCGCTCTATGGAGAACTGATCGGCGACGAATCGCGGAATCGTCGCATCTGCGAGGATGTGATCGAATCCGTCCAAGCGGGCCGCTCGCCCCTCGTGCTTACGGAAAGAAATGAACATCTTGAAAGCCTCGCCAATCAATTAGCGGGGAGGGTTGCCCACGTCATCGTGCTCCGAGGGGGCGTAGGAAAGAAGCAACGCGAAGCCATGGCTGCGGAGCTTGCAGCGGTTTCCACGGAAGAAGGGCGGGTAATTCTAGCGACAGGCCGTTACATTGGCGAAGGGTTCGATGATGCGCGTCTGGACACGCTTTTTCTGACGCTGCCGGTGTCCTGGCATGGAACGATTGCGCAGTATGCGGGACGCCTTCACCGTCTCTATGACGGAAAGCGCGAAGTTCGCATCTACGACTACGCCGACTTGAACGTGCCCATGCTGGCTCACATGTTCGATCGGCGTTGCCGTGGGTACGAGGCGGTTGGATATTCGATCTCCCTGCCGGCGAGCGCCGTTCCGGGCTGGCCCGCAGACGTGCTTCTTCCGTCAGACCCGGAATGGAAGCGTGATTACGCTGCCACCGTGCGGCGGCTCATTCGGGACGGCGTAGATACGCCTTTGGCGAGTCTGTTTGTCAGAGCAGTCAAGCCTTCACTGCCGGAAGCGAGGGGCGTGGAAAGAGCTCGCAGTGCGAGCGAAGCCTTTTTATATCGGCGTCTTGAAACTCTTTCCGAGACGAAAGGCCGCTTCCAGTTGAATGTTCGCGTTCCAATTGCGTTCGATGGCCAGAGTCAAATGGAAGTCGATTTCCTCGACGAATCTCTCCGCATCGTCGTAGAACTCGATGGCGCGCAGCATCTCTCTGATGCGGAAGCCTACCGCCGTGATCGCCGAAAAGACCGGCTGTTGCAGCAGAACGGTTACCTTGTTCTGCGGTTTCTTGCAGAGGATATCGGTAAGGTTCTTGATAGCGTTTTGGATTCTATACTGCAGTCTCTGGCAGGGCGCGAACGGTCGAGGTCCAACATGCTTAGCACCGCCTAAACGCGCGCCATACTTGCGTTGTTTACCTCGCCAGTGAAGTCCCTGACTTTAGTGGTGACTCTGGTTAGCGAGGCGTTGACGCATTTCATTCACGAGATTTTCAGAGAGATAGAAGCTCGTTTGCGAGAGTCGTAACACTGTTACAGTGGTGTTAGGAGCATCTTATGGCGCATATCTCCGAGTTAGCGTTATTCGATTATGCTGCACGCAAAACGGATCTGACCTCCGAAGAGACGGAGCACCTGCAGGAATGTGACGACTGCCGGGATGAGGTCATGGCACTGCGTCGCGTCGTTCAGGATTCCGTCGATGTCGACAAAGCCCGGCACTTTTTGGCCGAAGAAGGAAAGTTGCCGCTGGCACCAGAACCTCCAAAGGAAATTCATGAGGCGCAGCGCGAGTTGGATGAGACACTCGGATCTTAG
>QHWY01000383.1 GCA_003223875.1 Acidobacteriota bacterium
TGAATGTTCGTGCATCGTGAGACGACATCCGCGTCGGATACATTGGAAAAGCCATCTAATGGTTTGATCTTCATTGGCGTTGTCATAGGTCCTCCTTAGATTGTTTCGAATTTGGGCCCGCTCTTGCGCCCATACTGTCTAAATTGCCGGAGAACGGAATCTGGACCATGGAAAATTGCGGATTATCGGCAGGAAATTTGAGTGAAGCTGAACAAAACCAAGAGAGTTAGCCGAGGCAAGAAATATTTTCTCGCTGGAGATGAGGATGCCGCGGATCATGATCATGATCCGGCTTTCACCGTCATGATGCAGCGATCATGATCGTGGTCCGACTTTCATCGTCATGATATGCCGATCATGGTCACGATCCAGCCTTCATAGCCACGATCCCGCAGATCACGATCATGAACCGACTTTCATCCTCATGATCCGCCAATCATGGTCATGATTCGATTTTTATGGCGATGATTCGGCAATCATGCGTCAGGTTCTGGCTCTTGTGGTCATGATCCGGCGATCACGATCATGATCTGACTTTCATGCGCGTGCTCCGCCGGTCATGATCACGATCCCGCTTTCAAAGTCATGATGTGGCGATAATGATCATGATTTGGCTTTCATGACCATTGATCGGCACATCAACGACCCAATGACCGTGCCGAGCAGAATGCCTGCGCCGCCTGATGTCTGAGAAGCGGCTCAATGCAGTTTCGATCGTTTACGGCACCAATGATGCAAGCGCTGCTTCGCAGCTGATCGCCCAGTGATATATTGACCCTGGGGGGTTAGTATGTTCGACCGAATCACTTTCGATCCCAATATCATGGGCGGCAGAGCGTGTATCCGTGGGATGCGCATTCCAGTTTCCGTGATCGTCGGACAGATCGCTCACGGCGCCAGTTTCGAGGAGATTCTTGAGGGATATCCGGACTGGGAGCTCGAAGATATCCAGCAAGCAATCGAGTATGCGGCGTGGCTCGCCCAAGAACAGGTTCAAACATCCTAGCAGCCGATTCGATTCCTGGGCGGATATGGGCGTCGACCAGCGGATAGTTCAGTGGCTGCAACAGAATGGTGACGACGCCATTCAATTCTGGCGTTCGAACTTGTAGTCACCAGATATATGTCCCTCGAGAACGTGGGTCGCGATGCCATGGTCGTCCCGGATGAACTGGTACGATAGTCCGGTACCGGAAAACTTTGTCTCCGACTGCGCGACTATAGGCTGTTTCGGCCCTCCGTTCACGGAGATGAACAGCGTACCGCCAGAGAGAGTAACCTCGACCGTGCGGGGGTTTCGACCGTAAATTCCCTTGTAGACGCCGGCATATTTCGCAAGGACTTCGGCAGCCACCTTCACCGCGGATTTCTGAGCGTCCGAGGTTTTGCCGATCCAGTGCTGTTGCCCGTTGTCCGGACGTTCATTGCAGACGGATTCCATCATTTCCGTGTCGGCGGCCAACCGCGCGCTGAGTCGGAATGTCCAGGCTTTGTTGTAAGCCTTGGGATCATCGAACGTCACGGCTATTTCCAGGTGGCCGAAATCGGTGCGCTGGAAGCGCTCCGTCATGCGCAACCCTTCTGTATGAGGATAGCCGCCAAGCAGCCATGTCCGGTCATTGTATCCGTTACTCTCCACCACCAGCGTGTCTCCTTCCCAGTGGCCTACCGAATATCCCATCCAGGTCGGGTTGGGATCCGTCTCCAAGGCGCGCCCGTCCATGTGGATTTGGCGGTAAGTGAGATCTTCTTGCAGGATCACGATCATCGCGGGAGTCTGGAGGATTCTCTTGAAACCTTGCCCGACGCTGTAGTTCGGACCGTCAGGCAGACATTGGTAACGCGGGTTATCGATGCCGAAGTTTTCTGCGCGCTGCTGAACCAAGGCTTGCACCCAAGGCTGAATGTCGGCGGATTGGAGGTCTCCGGGTTTGCGGAGCGAGACATTGCCGACGGCGCCATCGGGGCTGAGCATTTGCCACAGACCCGCGACATCGGGCTTGCCATCGGCGGTGCGCGGCGCTGGAGCGGTGAGGTTCGGTTTGCCATCGGCGGTGCGCGGGATGCCGGGCGTGCGACGTTGCAACCACTGCGCCTCCAGCGGCGTCACCAAGGCGGTCCAGATGATCACGGTCGTGAAGATCTTCATAGGTTTGTATACCTCCCGGTTTCCACCTACTATACGCCGGAGGATAGCGGGATGGTATGGCGGCCAGCGGCGAATGAGCTGACGCTCAGCAACACTGAACCGGATGTTGCTAGTTTCATGGAAATCTCCGTCGCATTCCCCGCAAATTAGGCATCGCACCGGCTTTGCACAAAAAATCCTGGGCGGTCATAGACCGCCCCTACAGCTTGGGGTGCGCAACTGTAGGGGCGCTCTATGAGCGCCCACGATGTATTTTTTGTGCAAAGCCCATCGCACCCCATTTTATTGCACAGCAAAGACGGTTGTAGCCCATGATATTCTCTACCTAGGGTAAAGAATCGAGGTGTGGATATGGCGTCCAAGGTGAATATTGTGCTTGATGATGATGTCAAGCATGAGCTCGAGACTCTTGTCGAGACAGGTATGCGGAGCCGTCTTATCAATACAGCTCTGCGAAAAGAATTGGCTCTCATCCGTCGCCGGCAATTGTCGGAACACTTGGACAATCTGCGTGCGAAGACCAAGCCAATATCGACAAAAGCTCTTGTTCGATTGATTCGCCGGGATCGCGGCCGATGACGGCGCATCCCGTTTTGGTTCCCGACGCTTCGATCCTGCTGAAATGGGTTCTCGAATCGGAAGACGAGGCAGATCGCGATCGAGCCCTGGGGATTCGAGAAGCATGGTTATCCGGCTGGTGCGCGATCGTGGTTCCGTCACTCTGGTTCTTTGAGGTCGGAAATATTCTGGGAATGAAGCAACCTAATCAGGCAGTGGCATTAATGCGCATTCTTATTGGCTACGATTTCGAGGAAGAACCGGCGGAAGAGATTTACGAAAAGACCTTCGAGCTGATGAAGACTTTCAAAGTTACTTTTTATGATGCTGCCTATCATGCCGTCGCAATAAGACACGCGGGCACGATGATCACTGCTGACGATGCCTATTACAAGAAGACATCGCGCGTCGGGCACGTGGCGGTACTCGGAAAGTGGGTTTCGTAGTTTCACCCCTCCGGTCCAACAGCGAAACCCCCAGGCACTACTTCTTAAAAATGCTCTTTGGCGTTCGAACGTGAACTGTTGCTCTTCTGAACGGGCACGGGCGCAACCGGCCTCGACTCGGGCGTTGTGGGGTTCGCGGCAATCAGTTTCTGACCGTTGGGCAGAATGACGTGCAGGATCCGCCCGATCGGCTGGCCGTTCTTGACGGGCTCGATCGTTACTGTGACCTCATCTCCGGCTTTGAATGAAGTCCGGGACCACCCGCGCGGCGTGTCGGGCTCTGTGTCTCCACGGCCCAGTTCCGCATAGTCCCCGTGCCGTCGTTCGCATCGAACTTCAGGAAGCAGTGGGGTTTGCTCCAGATCCATTCCGTTACGGTCCCCTTCAACGTGATTTCCTAGCAATCTGGTAGTCGAAACAAGTACATTACACATCACACAACAAGGCATTTGACAGTGGACATGTGGCGCTGGTCCCTGTGTCCAGCCAAATCTTATGGGTAAAGACCAGCCCTCTGGGAGAGGCCGGCCCGCGCAAAGCGCGAGCCCGATAGGGCGAAGCCTAAAGAAAGGGCCGGGCGTGGCGTCGCCGTCGGGAGCGAATCAGTTTGCTTGTGTGCTCTCCGGGTCCGTACGGCCCCACTGCAATTGATTGCCCTGGAAACGTCTCCCAATCAATCGCTGGTGGTGACTCAGTTTCGACTGTAGCGGCGGTCCGCGAAGCGCAAGCGCGGCAGCGCGCAGCCTCAAGAAATGACCGCCGGCGATGTCTAAATTACTGCACTGTCGGCGCTCCGCGAAGCGCAAGCGCGATAGCGCGCAGCCTCAAAGATAGAGCGCCGCTACAGTTGAGAGATCCCCAAATTTTGAAACTGAGTCACTACCCAATCGCTGTATCCGTTGACAAGGAAAGTATAAGTTTGTTTTATTGAATGATGCGGTCTGAGGCTGAGGACAGGAGCCAGAAAGCATTGACTAACGGGTTCCGGACTGCCGGAAGCGAGGCAGAAAGGCGTCGCTTGGTTCAGTGCAAATCCTTTTCTCTCGGAGCAAGTCTGGCTGTTCTGGGTCTGGGTGTTTCAGCGCTGTGGGGTTGGCTGTTCGATATCGAGTTGCTTAAGCGCGTTCATCCCGCTTGGACAACAATGAAGGCCAACAGTGCTTTCTGTTTCATTTGCGCCGGATTCTCTCTTTGGTTGCTGAACCTCAGGCCAGCCACCGGGCTGA
>QHWY01000384.1 GCA_003223875.1 Acidobacteriota bacterium
TTGACCATAACTTCAATACCAACCATAAAGCTAGCGTGATCTACACCTGGGAACGCGGCCTGAATCATACGACACAGGCAGGCGTTGCGTTTTGGCCCAATGGTTACACTGGCGTAAACAACAAGTGGCCGAAGGTGCTGAACGGTTCGCTGGTATCGACCTTCTCGAGCACACTCGTCAACGAACTCCGCATCGGATACAAAACGTCGAAGCAAATCAGTTTGGCCCCGTGGTACGTCGGAAAGGATCTGCTCGATGAGAAGGTAGCTCCCGGTCCTGACGGAAAAACGGCATGGGATTTCCTTCCTCAATACAACGGCATTCCATTTCTTCCTATCACGACCAGCTTTCCGGAAAACGTCATGAAATGGAATACCAACGCAGGCACCAGCCGCTACAGTGACAGCCCTCAGTACAGCTTGGGCGATACGCTCAGTTGGTCGAGGCGAGCGCACGCATTCAAGTTCGGCGGTGAATGGCGGTATGGTGGAACGTTGGGCGCCAACGAAGTCATGATGCCGCTGGTGACTTTGGGCGCTGGAGGCATACCCGTCGCCAATATCGATCAAGTCGCGATTCCCGGACTCAGCGCGAACAACCAGGCAGGAGCACGAAATCTGTTGACCGACCTCGCAGGGTCGGTGCAGCAGATCGGTGAAGCCTTTGATCTTCGAGATTCAGCCGAGCGGACATTCAAGGGCATTGCCGATGGACGACTGCTGAAGCTCCGGGGCTTTCGAGGCACGGAGTTCAGCTGGTTTTTCAAAGACAATTGGAAGGTGCGCCCGGATCTCACGTTGAATCTGGGAATCCATTACGAATGGTTCGGCGTACCGTGGGAGGATCATGGACTGTTGGGCGTTCCGGTCGGCAGAGAAAAAGGATTGTGCGGAATCTCATGCGGTGCGCTCACGACCGCCGAATTTGTCGGCAAGAACTCCACACAGCCAAACAAATTACTCTACAACAACGACTGGAACAACTTCGCCCCGTCCGTTGGCTTCAGCTGGTCGTTGCCATGGTGGGGAAAAGAGAAGACCGTTCTTCGCGCCGGATACGGATGGAGCTATACGGGCAGGCCGATCTCAGGGGCGAATAGTACCAACTCGATAACCGGTGTCGCGGGCGGACTTCCCGGAACATTCGGAGGTGTCGGTAACGGTCAGCTGACGTACACTACTGGGAATTACCTGTCTCTCGCCAACCTGACTCTGCCGATACCCCAACAGTTTCCTGTCCTCGGCCCAATTCCGATAGATGGTTCGCGCAACGACACGCTTGGGATGTATGACGTCAACCGCCGCTCTCCCTATATTCAAAACTTCAACTTCGCCCTTCAGCGAGAGATCGCTCAAAACTGGCTGCTGGATGTCTCCTATATTGGGACGAAAGGCACCCGGTTGTGGGGCGGAATTCCCTTGAACACCGTTGATATTTTCAGGAATCAATTCCTCGACGCATTCAACGTAACGCGTGCCGGCGGGAACGCGAAGTTGTTCGACGATATGCTGCGCGGCCTCAATATTCCGGGTGCAGGAGTGGTCAACGGTACGACGGTCACCGGATCAGCGGCGCTGCGCGCCTACATTTCGACTCGAGCATTCCTGGCCAACGGCAGCGTTGCGCAGTTGGCGGATTTTCTGAACCGCAGCCGGAACATTACGAATCTGGGCGGTGGTTTGGTCCGCAACAGCGGGCTATTCCCGGAGAATTTCTTCGTCCTCAATCCGCAGTTCAATAACGTGGTGCTGTACGGAAACCCAGGCAGTTCGACGTATCACTCCATGGAAGTCAAGTTGACCAAGCGCTTCTCGCAAGGGTTCTCCATCAACTCGTCGTATACATGGAGCCGCGCTCTGGGTGATAACGACGGCGACTACTTTGTCGATTACCGGGAGCCGAACAACCGGCGGGAAAACAAAGCACTGCTAGGTTTCAATCGTACGCATGCTTTCCTGAACAATGTTACGTACGAACTGCCTTTCGGGCCGAATCGGCCATTTCTCTCGAATGCTCCGGCATTCGTTCAACGGATGGTTGAACGTTGGCAGTTGGGCGGGATCTTCAGCCGGATTTCGGGAGCGCCGTTGAGTATCGTCGCGCCAATCGCGACAATCGTTCAGCCGTTTTACATCCCTGCAAACACAGCGCCTTTTTTCATCAACCCAACCACACCGGTGTGTATCGCATGTACTCCCAATATCGTCGGCAATTTCCCGAAGGACAGCGGCCAGGTGACAAAGGTATCGAATGGCGTGATCTACTTCCCGGGCATCAAACAGATCACCGACCCGTCTATCAGCGGTGTCTCGGCTTCGAATGCGCTGAACGGCGCATTCAACAACAAGGCGATCACCGATTCCAATGGACAACTGCTTTTAACAAATCCCGTGCCGGGACAGAACGGCAACCTCGGACTGAAGTGGATCGAAGGGCCGGCGAGCGTTGGGCTCGACATGAATCTGATCAAGCGTATACGGCTGACGGAAACCAAAGAACTGGAATTCCGGATGGATGCGGTGAACGTCTTGAATCACCCCATCTTCGATAATCCCGAGACCAACATCAATTCGCTCAGCTTCGGGCGGATCACGAAGGCCTTCGGAAATCGCAGGTTCGATATTGGAGCCCGGTTGAACTTCTGAAGATCAGCCACAAAAAGGCACAGGGATTTGTGCCTTTTTGTGGGCTTTGCACCAAAAATACATCGTGGGCGCTCATAGAGCGCCCCTACAGTTGCGCACCCCAAGCTGTAGGGGCGGTCTATGACCGCCCAGGATTTTTTGTGCAAAGCCCTTTTTGGGGCTATTCCTAACTACAACCACGCGCGGCTTGTTCGATCTGATCGAACAAGCGATGCGCTCCTTCTCCGGCAAGGGTTTGAATTCCATGCCCCTGATCCGGCTCGATGATGAAATGAACATGTAATCCCTTTTGCTTTAGCAACTCGGATTGCCGTTCTATCGGCGTGAGCCATTCGACATCTCTTTCGCCGACATGTATGTAGATACATAGCGGCTTCAGAGCATTTATTTTCGACTCGCTTTCGTCGTGTAAATAGCCGGGGAATCCTGTCACTGACCGAAAGTATTGCGGATACATCGCAGCAATATGGAACGCGCTCAGCCCGCCGTTGGATGCGCCGGCGATGTGCAGTTTTCCGTCTTGAATGTTGTAGTCCCTTAGAATCTGGTCCAGGAATTCTGGAAAGATCGCATCTGCTCCGCGTTCGAAAAAGAAATGGTTCGCCGGAGCGATCGGGCTCACGACAATGTATCCACGGGCT
>QHWY01000385.1 GCA_003223875.1 Acidobacteriota bacterium
AGAAAATTGTTGGTTTCGTAGCTTAGTCCCAGAAAACTTCCTCCGATTCCGCTGACACCGCCATTGAATCCGATCGAGTTTCGGCCTTTCTCTTTGAGACGCAGGTCGATGTCGAGCGTGGAGGCACTGGGGCTGGGTTTGATCTCCGCGTCCTCGCTCTTTACTTCTTCGAAGTAGCCGAGCTGATTCAGCCTCAACAGACTGAGATCCCACAACGATGCATTGAAGACCTGGCCTTCATCGACCAGAATCTCGCGGCGGATAACTTTATCGCGAGTCGTCACGTTGCCGCTGAAGGCAATCCGGTTTACCGTAAATTGCCGGTCTTCGTCGATGTTGATCGTCAGATTCACCAACTTCTTCTCTTCATCGAAATCCTGCGCCGGCACCGGAGTGAAGTTGACATAGCCCCGCGATCCGTAAAGCTTCTTCAGATTATCAAAACCGGTGCGCAGTTTCGATTCGTTGAAGACCTGGCCGGGCACCAGGCCCAGAATGGCCTTGATGGCATTCTCATTGAACTCGCGAGCGCCGGTGACTTTCACGTCGCCGATTTTGTATTGATCGTTTTCCTCGATTTTGAGTGTGATCCGGTAGCGATTGACTTGTTTTTTCCAGAATGGGAGCGGAATCCCGTACGGCAAAGGAGGCTTGATCAGCGGCAGTGTCCGGTAGACCATTCGTGGTTCCGTCTCGACAATCGGATCCGAGACGTTCGCCCGGACGTACCCATGATCGGCATAGAAGATGCGGATGCGCGTGATATCGTCCGCAAGTTTCAGATCGTAGTACGTATCTTTACTCGTAAATACCGTCAGCGGGTTGGTCTCTTTGACCAGCTTCATTGCCTTCTTGATCTGGCGATCGGAGAAGACCTTGTTTCCCTGGATGTTGATCTTCTCGACCTTGATCGCGGGTCCTTCGTTGATCTTGAATGTGAGTTTGACCGCAGTGGGAGGAATGTCTTCGGTTATTGTCTCGACTGTCGCATCTTGATGTCCCTTTTCGGCAAGCATCGCCTTGATCACGCTCTCGACCTGCTTTGTCTTTCCCGCTTCGTAGGGTGATTCCTGGCTGATGCTGATTTTCCGCTGTTTGAGCCTCTCCAGAATATCGGACCGAGTGATGGTATTCGCGCCGTCGAAATCGACGGTGCGAATCAAAGGCCGTTCCTTCACCGTAAAAATAATGATGAGACCGCCATTCTTACCTTCTTCAGACTCCACTCGGATGTCTTCGAAAAATCCCTGGGCATACAGTTCCTTGATGTCACGGCGGATGACATCGGCGCGCACCACGTCACCCGGTTTAGTTAAAAGGCGATATTTGATGGTCTCGGCCCGTACTCGTCGATTTCCGCGAATCTCGACGCTTTCGATCGTTTGACCGCTGGATATCTGCGCCGCGTTGGTTCTTATTACCGATACGACCAGAGCCAACACGATTAAACCCAACTTCATGGTTCCTCCGAAACTAATTGGGAAGAGGCGCCGCGCGCACGACCGGTAGAATTGTTGTGAATACGGTTCCGGTAAATTGAAGGCCGATAGCGTAATTTTGTCCGGCGCTTAACCCGATGAGTTCGATGCTGCCGGCAAAATCCGCAGGAAGCGCAAGCATCTGATCGACGAACCTCGACACTTGCGACCAGGGTTCGATCGTCTCGTAAGCACGATCGACTTCATAGTTGAACCGGTCGCGAGCGATGATGGCGAATTGGCCGGCGGCGGCGGAATCGTTGGCGAAGGCAAAACCCAGCCGTGTGCCGTCGCGCCTGTCGAACAGGAATTGGAAAGACGTTCCTTGGCGGGCAGGCGTCATTGTCGATTCACTGAGTTTGTTGTTCTGACCGTCCGATTCCGATAAGTGCAGTTCCGCTTCAACCGTTCCTGGACAAGCGAGCCGGGCGTAGCCCGTCTTCAATGATGACTGCGCGTTCGTCCTCAAAATTTCCCACGGCAAAAATTGATCAAGCGTAATCGGAGTCACTGCCGGGGGGCTATAACCGGCATCCAAAACATCAGCAGAGTAGACGGTGCCGTCCACGCCGATGAAAGGTGCGCTGGTATTCCGCTGAGTCAGCGTGCACTGCATTGGGTTCGTTGCGCTCGTCTTGACAATTCTTAACGTGGAGCGATAGCTGAACCCGCCTGCGGCGCCATCGACAAATAACGGGAAAACGTAGACATTGGACGGAGCCGTTGACTGCGCCTGGGCGTCCAGCACATAGAATAACATCGCGAGAAAAACGATTAACGGCGGCCGTCGCATGATGTGATCCTATTGGGGAGCCATTGCCGATGACGTGATGTTGGGCACAACCAGAGGGGCGGGAGCGGAAAGGCCACCTCCCGGTTGTGGGTTTTCCACTTCGATCGAGTACGTTCCGGCACAGCGTATCGGAATCGTCGCGACGATTTGCCCCGAACTGTTGCGCACCGTCGACAGAGCCTTTCTGAAACCCAGGTTGTCACACGGCAGGTTGACCCAGGTCACTGCGTTGGGCGAGAAATTCGCGCCCGTTATGATGACGGCCTGACTGAAGGTCGAGTTCGGAGGTGTATTGGGATTCCAGCTGACGTTTCCCGCCTCTAGAGATGAGATGATCGGCACTGGGTTCACGATAAATAGCGCGGCCACGTTCGACGCGGCTAAATTCGGCTGAGGGTTGGCTACGGTGATTTGCAGGACACCGGGCGTCGCGATAAAGTTCGCGGGGATCAATGCTGTCAGCTGGCTGGCTGAAACGTATTGCGTCACGACAGGCGTGCCATTCACAAGCACGGTTGCCGTATCCAACAGGTTCGTCGCATTCTGACCGAAGTTCGATCCGCTGACCGTAATCTGCACCGGCTGCGCGTTCAATGCGACCTGCGCGGTTAGCGAACTCGGTGAAATTTGAGTTAGCGCCGGTATGGGAAACAGAACGGGTAACTGGAATGGCGTCGAATCGACGGAATTCGGATTTTCTACGGTGATCGGCACAAATCCGGGTGAGGCAACGTCTGCAGGCAACACGGTTCCGATAACCTGGTTCTGGTTCACGTATGTTGTGGGGCGCCCCTGAAAATTCACTCGGATCTGGGTCGCCGGCGTGAAGCCCGAACCATTGACGGTCACCGTAAAGGGAGCGGACACACTACCCGCAATGATCGGTGAGGGCTGCCCCGTCACGCTCGTGAGCGTTGGCGGCTCGGTCCCGACAAGAAAGGTCAAGGAATTGGATTCGATGAAATCGCCCGATGGTCCTAAATTCCGGACGCGCACCTGCACGGTGCCTGTTGTTACGA
>QHWY01000081.1:0-21411 GCA_003223875.1 Acidobacteriota bacterium
AGCGATCTTAACCGGCCTAAGTCGAAATCGTTTAGGTGCACATCTTGGTGACGGAGTCGCTCCAATCGGTGTGCCCAAGTTTTCCGAGAGCGCGGATCTGAAATGCGTAGACGGTACCAGGCTTGAGATTCTTGATTGAGACGGGACCCTGGGAGCTGGTGACGATTCTCTCCGTCCACTCACCGGTAGGAACGCCGTCGGCGTCAACCGGGGCGTGCCGCAGGTCGTACTTGATGATTTTGCGAAGGGATGGCGGCATCCAAACCAGCAATTCGCCGGAGACAGCGCCGTGATCAATTTTTGGAATGCGAGGCCTGTCCAACGGCTGGTGCGGAATGTGAGCGCTCGGCAGCGCCTCCAGCCCACTCGTCGCGAAAATAGCCGGGTCGTTATATGACTCGGCCTCCACGTATCCAGCCAGCTCGAGCAGCATTTTCGTCAAATCTTCACGAAGGGAATCCCTTTGGCTGAAGGCGATCTTGGCTCCGCCCATGGTTGCCGTGATTGCCGCAGAATATTTGTCGATCTTCGTCTTGAACAGCCCCAGATCGACCGGCGGCTTCAGAAAGTGGGGATTCTTGAGCAAACCCTCGTACAGACGGCGCAATACCAGCCAGAAATCGTGGCGGGACAGCTTGGTGTAACCGCGTCTTACTCGAATTTGTTTGGAGATCGGCATATTTTTCCGTTCTGACCTGCAGTCTGCCGGCTTATGTACCGGAACTCTCGACTTCTCCATGCGGGTGATGCCGCCACCTGCATAGAATTTGAAATTTCCATGCGGCTGACACCGCCGTCTGCATAGATTTCCAAATTCCCATGCGGCTGACGACGACGCCTGCATGGATTCCCAAATTCCCATGCGGCTGACCCTGCCGCCTGCATGGATTCCCAAATTCCCATGCGGGTGACCCCGTCGCCTGCATGGATTTCCAAATTCCCATGCGGGTGATGCTGCCGCCTGCATGGATTCCCAAATTCCCATGCAGGTAACGCCGCCGCCTGCATGGATTCCCAAATTCCCATGCAGGTAACGCCGCCGCCTGCATGGATTCCCAAATTCCCATGCGGGTGATGCTCCCGCCTGCATGGAATTCGGAACATTCATGCAGGAGGTGTTGCGGTCCGCATGGAAAATCAACTATCCACGCTAAACGAGTTACTACGCGTGCGAATGTCCCAATCCTCCGATTTTCGCCGAATAGGATAAACGAAGGTTCCGAGTTTTCCTAGACCGACGTTCGGAATGAGCTATAGCTGAGGCGAGACGAGTGTGTTGTGGTAGGCTGCGATGCGCCACGTGCCGCTGTCACGGACGATAATGACAGTTTGTCGATTGGATTGCTCTCCCGCCATAGGGCCAGTTGGGATTTTCAAAACAGATGCGGAGTGAGCGAGAATGACGTTGGGCGCAAGCGGCCGCGCGTCGACCAATACCATTTCGCATGTGCTGCCCGCGAATAGCACATCAAAAAGGTACTGATGCCGCTTTTCTATCTCGGTCCTTCCGCGTCGCTGAACTCCAAAAATGTTGACGAAGTCCGCATCCTCCATAAATTCCGCGCCCCAGGCCGCGCCGTTCGCTGTGTTCCAAGCACGAACGAGACGGCTGATAATCGACGTAGCGATTTTGCGCGGCTCGTCCTCGTCCATACCTACTCCGGGTTGACGTTCTTTCGAGGTCGAGTATACCAGCGGCAAACCGTCGGTTAGATATAGCCACTATGAAGGTGGCTGAATTACCCATCGCCCGACGTTCCGCGGACAAAGGATGGAAAAGCAAACCTATCGGCGCGCGCCCCCAAAGCGCGGAATAGAAAACCGGACCTTTCGGGCATCTGGCGGGCGGCACCCGACCCGGACCGGAGGGCAAACCCGAGGGTGTCGAGAACGAGATCTTCCCACGTCACTTCCTAACAATTTTTACGCTCGCAGCGCGGCGAGCATGGCGTCGATGTAGTCGTCCGGATCGGCGACGACGAGCATGAGGGACCAGGGCCGGAGTTGCGACAGTGTCTTGGATACAGCTTCTTCGGAAGCCGCGTCAGTGCGGACAACGAGACCGGTTGTCATCACGCGCTTCGCGCTGCACGCTTCACCGATGACGGAGGCCGCATGCGCCTCCCCGCCGGGAGAGGCAACCATGACCACGAGGTCTGCCGTATTAACCTCTTTCGTCAAATCCTTTGGTTGGCCGGAAAAATCCCGTGCCGTACCCGGAAAAGCAGCCGCGCTCAGAAATGTCGCGCTCTTCCACGGCCTTTCCGCCACCCGCCGCACGATGGCTTCGCCGGCCGCATCAAGAGCGATGACCTTGATTGCACGGGGCCGAGAATTCGGATCCTGGATGCGAAACCGAACTTCCGCGCGCGAATTCATCCGCTTTGATTCTGTCTGCATATTCCTTTTAGCGTCGGGCCCACCGGCCGAGTCCTATCGGTACGGCTTTGCACAAGAAATCCTGGGCGGTCATAGACCGCCCCTACAGATTGGGGTCCGCAACTGTAGGGGCGCTCTATGAGCGCCCGCGATCTGTTTTTTGTGCAAAGCCGATCGGTACACCGCTAATCCTTGAGGCTGCGCCCTATCGGGCTTGCGCTTCGCGGCAGCCTTTTCACTGCCGGCCGGTCCCCCCACACTTGATTAGACCGAAACCGGAGCCACTGTGGGACGAGCGATAAACGCCTCTTTCGCGGCCTCCTTGAACGGTTGATCCGGAGGCAGAATAAACGCCGCCGAACGCACTTTCTGGTGTGCGGCCTCGATTCCTGGAGGCGAAATATCTTTGTCCGCCAGAGCCTTCATCGCGACAAGCAGGCGGAATCGCGCCATGATGATCCCGTTATCCGTCGAGACGAGATTTTCTTTGGCGCGATCGACAATCGGTCCCATGCTTTCTTGAAGTGAAGCGTCCTGCATGCCGAAGCCGTGGACCCCGCTGTAGGTCTTGCCCGCCTTCTGCGACGGGCGGTCGATCAGGTAATCGTTGTCTTTGTTCGCGAGCGGGCGGTAATTCGCGTCCGTCTTCACGTGGACTCCCTTACCCTCGCGTACCGCTGTTAATTCTTCTTCGGTTAGTGGACGGGTCGGGTGGTATTCATAGCTCCATGTCCAGCAGTTATCGTCGTCGATCGGAACCCAGAAATGACCATGTAGCGAGTGGCCTCCGCGCGGCGGGATCATCGTGAAATTCGGAATAACCCATTGCGTGATCCGCCAGTAGTAATTTCCATCCGCATTGCGACGGGCACCGATGTATAACCCTCCAGGGCTCTCAACCACTTCGAACACCGGCCGCAGATCGCTCAAGTTGTATTGATTACCTCGAGCGTTGCGGAACAGCGGATCCGTGTTCAAATCACTGCGGTGCAGAAACGAAACGTGACTGGAGTCGATACCTCCCTCCAACGCCTGGAGCCAATTGCATTCCTGGAAACGCTTGGTCGAGATCGTGTGTGTTGGAGGGACTGTGGCGAATTCCCATTCGGGCCGCGGCGGTTGTGTTTCGGGCGGTCCCATGTAGGTCCATAGAATCCCACCTAGCTCGACGAGCGGATAGCTTTTGAGTTTGATTCTCTTGGGAAACTCAGATCCGTCAGGTTCCGAGGGCACGTCAATGCACTGTCCCGACACATCGTACTTCCAACCATGGTAGGAGCACCGAAGGCCGCAATCTTCGTTTCGCGCAAACCAGAGCGAGACGCCGCGGTGGGCGCAGAATTCGTCAATCAGGCCGTAGCGGCCCTGAGAATCCCGAAAAGCCAATAACCGCTCCGAGAGAAGTTTTACTCTTACCGGCGGGCAGTCGTTCTCAGGCAACTCCTCGGCCAATAAGGCCGGCATCCAGTATCTGCGAAACATCTGGCCCATGGGTGTACCTGGACCGGTCTGTGTCAAAAGATCACTATGTTCTTTCTTAAGCATGATTTCTAAACTCTCGCTTCCGATTGTGGAGTAGGCATTATTACATATCGGAAAGCCGTGGATGAAGGCAGGACATCTAAGAGACGGCTGCAACGAACTCTTTCAACGTTTCTTCGCGGTCGCCTCCACCTGCTCCATACGGAATTAAACCGATCTGGTGGATCCCGGTTGTTCTCAATCGTTCGACCTGCGCGCGGCATTCTGCCCGCGTTCCGGCAATGGCGAACTTGTCCACCAGCCAATCGGGAATGACCTGCGCCTGGCTGGCCGTCTGTTGCATGTGCTCGTAGTAGTTGTACGCCTGCCGGATTTCTTCGAGAACCTTGTGCTCTCTCTCGTCGAGCACGAAAGGCAGGGGATGTTTGATGACGCGCGCCACGTGGGCCTTGACCGCATCTTTGGCCGGGAGCCGTTCCGACACCGAGCAAGGAACCCAGAGAACAATTTCGATCTGACTCGGATCGCGGTTAGCCCTTTTAGCGCCGGCATCAATTCGTTCTCTTGCGAAACGAATGTAATTATCGGCGATCCCAACCAAAAGGATGATGCCGTCCGCGATTCGTCCTGCGAGCTCGAGCATCTTTGGACCACTCGCTGCGACATAAACAGGAAGTCGCCGTTTCGGCGGATGTAGCAAATGGATCTTTCCGGACTCGAGCTCGGCTTCATTTCCGGCGAACAAAACCCGCATCTCCGCAACTGCCTTTTCAAAATAACGGAGGCGGGCCGGCTGAAGCCCCATGGTCTCCACCGCACTATCTCCGAGGCCAATGCCGACGATGAATCGTTCCGGCGCGAACTCTTCAAGCGTCGCGTACGCGCTGGCGATAACCGAAGGATGTCGTGTCACGGGATTCGTGACGCCGGTGCCGATCCGGACCTTCGTTGTATTCAAGGCGATGGCTGTCATGTTGACGAACGCTTCGCGCCAGATCAGATGGGAATCGCCGATCCACACATGGCTGTAGCCGAGGTCCTCACTGAGCTTCGCAAGCCGGATCATTTTCTCGAGCGGTTCCGTTGGGAACAGTCCAACGCCAAAGTTCAAAGAGCTCATTCACCTTCCTTTTCTTACTGGCTGCGCCCTAACGGGCTTGCATTCGCAGCCGCTCATGTTCTTACTGGCTGCGCGCCTTTATTGAGGCTGCGCGCCTTCGCGTTTGCGCTTCGCCCGGGCTTGCATTCGCACGCTCATGCTGTAATGGTGGCCGCGCGTTCAGGTGGTGGCGTCTGCTGGCTTCTGCCGCCAACTTTGATTTCTCCGTCGATCATCACGACAGATACTCCCGGGAGATCGCCTTTCGCGAGGGAATCGACACCGTCGCTGGCGACAGATCCGTGAATTTTGTCCAAGAGCACGATGTCCGCCGGCCTGCCTTCCTTCAGCATGCCGAGAGGCAACCCGTGAGCAATGCCAACGTTGCCCGTCGCCATGCAGATTGCAATTTCAGGCGGCACTCCGACGACCGAAGCCAGGAAGGCCACTTCCCGAAACATTCCGCGTGGAATCACTCCTGTGCCGCCAGGCGTATCCGTTCCGATAACAACGCGGTGAAACGCATCCAAACTCTTCACCGCCCTCATGAGAGTCAGAACCAAACGTGAATTGCCCGAGCTGCAGATTTCCAGGTAAGCGTCGGTTTCCCTGGCGATCTGATCTACTTCTTCTTCGGGCATGGGTATGGGTCCGCCCGTGATGTGGCCGACGATATCGGGCTTGATCCGCTTCACGATGTCCACTCCCGCAACCTGGCTCACGCCCGAACGGGAAACGCCGCCCGAGTGGATTTTCACCTTGATTCCCCGCGCCCTTGCCCACACCACGTATCGCTCCGCCTCGCCATTGGGAAGCAGGCTGTAGTCATAGAAAATGAACTTGACCAATCGGCTTCCCACTTCCGCGATGGCGTCGAAATCCTCTTCGTTGAGACCGGGAACGAGCAGTAGGGTACCGGCATGGACCTTCACTCCGGATGGGCGCGAGTTGTCATAGCAACGCTTCGTAAGGAAAGCGAGCGAAAGGGCTGTTCTCGGATCGGGAGGCAACGGAAGGCCCGGCACGTGGAGCTCCCCTGCGGAGATGAGTGCCGTGACTCCTCCATGCATATAGTGGTTGATCCAGCTCGTGGAGTTCTGCGCTGGAGTGAATTCACCAAACGTCGGGTGAGAATGCGAATCGACGAGACCCGGAATTGCCGTTATGCCGCGGGCGTCGACGATGATGTCGGAACGGCGGCCGATCGCCGTTCCGATCTCCTGGATTACTCCATCCTCGATATAGATCGAATCGGCTGCGCGGATCGGATTCTTCAAGTCGCCGGTGAGCAGGGCGCCAATGTTTTTAATCAGAACGGATTTCATGACGAGCGTGGAGTTATACCCCTCCTCGCAGAGGAGGGGTGGCGCGAAGCGCGAGCCCGATAGGGCGAAGCCTCAATAGAAGTTCGGCGAAACATTTCGCCACTCTGACCACCCCGTCTGCGCCGCTTTGGTAGCTTCGCATCTTTTTAATGTGGCGCAGCCACCCCTGCTCTGCGAGGAGGGGAATGTATCTCCGCCGAAGAAAGTAAGCGAGCGAATGCGCGAAGTATATCACCCCCCGTGTATGATGTTCAGCGCGTAACCCGCGAGGAACAAATGCAGCGAAGTGCGGTCACGGACAAGGACGAGAAAATCGGATCCTCTGCGGAAGCCGCACAGCGCGCATACGCAAAGATCGCGTGGCGATTCGTTCCGATCCTGACGTTGGGTTTTCTGTTGAATCACCTGGACCGGAACAACATCGGTTTTGCGGCGCTCGAGATGAACCAGGAAATCGGATTGACGGCCACCCAGTTCGGCATCGGTGCAGGAATACTGTTTCTTGGCTACTGCTTCTTGGAATTGCCGAGTAATCTTTTGCTCTATCGCGTTGGCGCGAGAGTCTGGCTTTCGCGAATCATGATTACGTGGGGGCTGGCCTCAGCCGCGATGATCTTCGTCACAGGACCAAAAAGTTGGTACGCGCTCCGGTTTCTTTTGGGTGCCGCAGAGGCCGGATTCTTTCCGGGAGTTGCTTTTTACCTGTCGAGCTGGTTTCCGAACGAATACCGCACCCGAATGCTCGCCTGGTTCCTAGTGGCCATTCCCGCATCGTCCGTGGTTGGCGGTCCGCTCTCCGGAATCTGTTTGGGAATGGACGGAGTCGGAGGACTCGCCGGCTGGAAATGGCTTTTCCTCCTTGAAGGACTGCCGACGGTTCTCGTCGGGATCATCTTCCCGTGGGTCCTTGCCAATCGGCCGGAAGACGCCCGCTGGCTGGACGCGGAGGAACAACGGCTCGTTGTGGAGCGGATCCAAAGCGAGAAGCGCGAGCGGGAAATGCGGCATCTTCTGCCGGCACTGAAAGACGCTCGCGTGCTGCTTCTCGCAGGAATCTTTTTCGGATTCACCGTTGGCTCGTATGGACTGGGCATTTGGCTGCCTCAGATCGTGAAGGCGCAACAGACATCGAATCTGACCGTCGGCTTTATTACGGCCGGCTGTTACGTCCTGGCGTGTATAGGTATGGTTGCGTGGGCCGCATACGTGGACCGGAAAGGAAATAGAATTCGAAATCTCCTGTTGACTTGCCTCGCTTCGGCGGCCGGTCTGGTGTTTGCGATCTTCTTTCAGAACTTCTGGCTCTCGCTGGCTTGGATAACCGTGGGGCTCGTCGGCATCAACGCCGCGCGGTCCATTTTCTGGGTGATTCCAACACGGTTTCTCACCGGCGTCGCCGCCGCCGGCGGCCTCGCTTTCATCAACGCAGTCGGGACGGCCGGCGGTTTTTTGGGGCCCTCCATTATGGGATGGCTGAAGGATGTTACCGGATCATTCAATGCCGGTCTCGTGACCATGGCGGGTTTCCTGATACTGGCGACGGTGTTGACCGGTGCGCTCAAGTTATTTGTCCGACAAGAATGACGCAGTGTATTTAACGCCGGGCTACGATCGCGTAGCGGATCTGGAATTGCGCTTTGTTCCCGGGTAGGCGCTGGAGCCAAAATTCCCAATCACCCCAGCGAGTGATTAGAGTCGTCGTCAAAAACGGCTTATGTGACCAGGCATTGCCGGCATACTTATATCCACCCAAGCCCGCGCCGGCCTTCCAGTGCTTTCCGATGTTGCGTTCCAATTTCATGCGCTCAAGCACGTGCTGCGCACGTCCGCTTTTGTTGAGTGGAACGTATGGAAAATATACCGCCTCACCCCCGAGATTGTCGGTCAGGCGGTATTGGACCATGGTCCAGGGTACAAGGTATTTTGCGTCATTCGCACCGCTGCCGAACGCCTTCTCGAAAAACAGTTCCTCAATAAAATTGAGCTGTTTCCCCTCGTAGAGCGTGTAGCCGCCGCCAATGAACATTTCGCGATAGTCATTGTGACCGAAATCGATGTAGCCGATGTCCGGAAGAACCCATCGTCGACGAACCTGAAACAATTCAAGGTAGTGCATCGTCGCCGTACTTTGCCGCTGAAGTGTCTGCGCGTGCCGAGCTAGAAAAATCGTCGTCGTTTCGGAAGGGGGCGGCGCGTTCTGGGCAAACACGGGGCTTTGCCCGACAAAAGGGGAACGAACCACAAAAACCACCACAAGGAACACAAAAAAGCACACAAAGGGAAGTTTTTTGTGCCTTTCGCGGCTGCGTTTTGTGCCTTTTGTGTACCTTCCCCGACTTCTTGGGCAAAGCGCCAGTATCCGGAGCTCCACGATGCGAGGGATACTATGCCGCCCTCCAGGGCAAATTCAAGGACAGCCGCGGTTCTGTTCGCGGTTCTTGACAGGACAGTGGACTCGGACTAATTTGCCTACAGACGCGAGCTAATAGAGGGGTTGTGAAATGAGCAAACGATCTTTTGAGGTCATCGGCGCACTGACGGTGATTCTAGGCGTGTTCGTGCTTCTGCGGCTGGCGCCGCTCCCCGTGACAGGCCAGGCCCCGACAGGGACGGCGAAGGCGGTTGGGCTTAAGACTCCGTGGGGCGACGGGGATCTGCAAGGCATTTGGAGCGTCGAATTGGTGGTGCCGTTGGAAAGACCGGCTGGGGTCACCACTGCGTTTTATACGGAGAAGGAAGTTGCCGAACTGGATCGCGAACGAGCGGAGGGGTCGGTCTTCGGCAATCACGTTCGCGCAGCGCCGGGGAGCGAGGCGGATGTCGCCGGCGCTTATAATTCCGTGTTCACTTCGCAGAGGCCTACCGGCCGGCGCACGGGTATGATCATCGATCCGCCCGATGGGAAGATTCCTCCGCTGACGCCGGAAGCGCAAAAGAGGCAGGCAACGCTGCGCGAATACGAGAAAGCCCTGATCCAAAACACGCTGGTTTGCCGGGATAAGTTGCCCGGTTGCGAGGGCGGGACCTATGGACCACCGTCGCCGAGGCGCGACGAGACTCCTCCGTACTACCTCACCAATAGTGTGAATCGTGCCGACGGTCCGGAGGACCGAAGCTTAGGGGAACGGTGTATGGGCGGTTTTCATCCTCAGTTTCGTGGCGGCTTCACCGGCATATATATTCGGGTTATCCAATCCCCACGGACGGTCAACGTTCTGTATGACGTGGGCCAAGGCCAAGGCTGGAACCGCCTCATCCCGGTTACGGCCGCACCCCATATGCCGTCGTCCATCCGGCAAACGTCGGGTGATTCGCGCGCCCGTTGGGAGGGCAATACGCTTGTTGTCGACGTGACGAATTTCTCTGCAAAAAGGGACTTTCAAGGATCCCGCGAGAACCTGCATCTCACCGAACGCTGGACTCGCACCGGTCCCGACACCCTGGAGATCGTGTACACGATCGAGGATCCGACCGTGTGGACGAGACCCTGGACCGTGATCCAGGAGTTCAAGCGGCAGAGTGACGAGGCCAATCGGATCTATCTCGAGCCACGTTGTCACGAGGGAAACTTCGGCTTGCCCGGCTTACTCCGCGGAAACCGAGCCGATGATAAGGCATTCGCCGAGGGCAAGGGTCCCAATCCGGCCAGCAGGTGCATCGCGGGATGCGCCTCCCCTGAAGGCCGTGATTCACTGTCGTTGCGATAAGCGGAGATGCGTATCAGATGAAGTGCCATCGGCGAGCTACATGTGTGTGTCTGGTCATGCTGTGTTTCCTTACCGCAGCAACGGTATGGGCCCAACCGCCCACAATTCTCGAATATTCTGTGCCGACTGCCGAAGCGTCTGTCCATTCGATCACGCTTGGTCCCGATGGCAATTTGTGGTTCACCGAAACGATTGGTAACAAAATCGGCAGGATCACTCCGGATGGGAACATCACGGAATATTCCCTCCCAACCCCCAGAACCTCACCGAGCATGATCATTCAGGGACCAGACGGCAATTTATGGTTCAACAGAAATGAAAATGGAAACGGCGCTGTAGGAAAGATCACCACCGTCGGTGAAATTACAGAGTATCGTCTGCCGAGTCCTACAGCAGTGATGGCCTTGGCAGCGGGCGCTGACGGAAACGTCTGGTTTACCGGCACCTCGAAGATTGGGAAGATCACTCCGACTGGTATGGTTACGGAATATCCTGTATCGCCGTCTTGCTGTCCAAGCCCCGCAGGCATCACAGCGGGATCCGATGGAAATTTGTGGTTCACTGAGGTGCTTGGAAATGGCTTTAGTCGTGTCGGCAGGATCTCAACAACAGGCAATGTTACTGAATTCCCCGCCTTCCAGTTCGACGCAGGTAACATTATCCAGGGACCGGATCAAAATCTCTGGTTCGGCAGTATCGGCAGGATCACGCCTGACGGCACGATCAGACAATACCGGGTAGACGGGGTGGCAGGGATGGCTCAAGGGCCGGACAGAAATATATGGTTCACGCTCGGCGCAAACAGAATTGGACGAATTACGATCAATGGAACCGTAACATCTTATCCCCTACCCACAGCGAACTCCGGACCTGTCGGTATCACGATAGGGCCGGATGGCAACATCTGGTTCACAGAGCAGCAAAGTAATAAAATTGCGACCCTCATTTTGCCCGCTCCTGCTGGTCAACTTGCGCAGATCGCATCGGGAGGCGGCTGGGATACGAGTCTGACCCTGCTGAACCTCGGAACGACAGCGGCCGAGGCCTCGCTGGACTTCTACGCGGACCCAGGAGGTGCTCCGCTAACCTTGCCGATCACATTTCCAGATAGTTCTTCGGAGCCGATCACCACTTCAAGGGTGACAAAAACACTGAATCCTGACGCTCTTGTTGTGTTTGATACGACATCGGACAATGCGAACATTGACATGGGATGGTCTCTCTTGCAAACGGGCGGCAACGTCAGTGGCTTTGCGACTTTCAGATATCCGCCATTGAACTGGGCAGCCCTTGTGCCGCTCGAGAACCGCAGTGCTCCTTCTTACGCGCTTGTTTTCGATAACACTGACGGCATCTCCACGGGGGCCGCGATCGCCAATCTCACTTCAGAAAGCATTACCGTATTCGTCACGGTGCGCAATGACGTGGGAGCCGGGATCGGCACGGACACGATCCAGCTATCTCCTCGGGGCCATACAGCCTTCATGTTGGATCAGCGGTATCCGTTCACAGCCGCCAAGCGCGGCAGCATTCAATTCGATACATCTCTGGCGGCCCAGATCAGCGTCCTGGGTCTTCGGTTCATTGGCACTGCGCTTACTACTATCCCTTCCCTTGCGCTTGCCATACCCGCCCTTTTCAATGCTGCGCCGAACAGCGGCTCCATTACACACACCACGTACGATGGTGGATTTACCAGTTCGTTTTACGTGTTCAACACAAGTCCTTTAAGTGCGCCGTTCACACTCAGCTTTTTTGACGAGAGCGGAAACCCGATCTCGGTTCCGCTTTCTCTGCCTCAAAGCGGCACTTCCCTTTCGGCCTCCGTTTTGACAAGAACGCTTCCTGCGCGAGCCGTCTTACTTGTCCAGACGATATCCAACAACGACTCCCCTCCGAAAGTCGGCTCAGCGCAATTGACATCGACCGGAGGCGTCACCGCGTTCGAGATCTTCCGATGGACTACGTTTGGTCAGGAAGCGTCCGTGGCTCTGGCAACAGCCGACTCTAGTGTTTTCGTTCTGCCTGCCGACAACACCAACGGCGTAGCAACCGGAGTTGCATTGGCGAACACAACTGCTTCCTCTATCACTGTCACGCTGAAACTGCGAGACAGCGCGGGCACTTCATTGGAAAGCGCGACCGTCAACTTGCCACAGCGAGGTCACGTATCCTTCATGTTGCCTGATAGGTATCCAGCGCTTGCAGGCAAGCGTGGGACAGCGGAATTTGCGATTTCAGGACCAGGCAACATCAGTGTCGTTGGCCTACTGCTGAAACCAGACGGCACGTTGACCACGGTTCCTACACTCCCAAAATAATTGAAATGTACACAACAAATGCCGAACTAACTTAAAAACCCGTTCTCTAAAAAACGGACTTGTTCCAGTCCCTACATCAATGATGAAGTAGAATCGCGCGATGGCCGAACTCAAGCTGAAAACCGTTTTCCGTCCGGATGGGCATACTGAGCCTCTGCGGATTCAAACGATCAAACCAAAAACCTTCGAGATCGATTACGTCGATGTCCCCGTGCTTATTCAGGCATTCCGCAGGATGGTGCGGGGGCTGGAATTCGATATCTGCGAGTTGGCGATGACGACGTACATCTGTGCTAAAGCGTATGGAAAGCGCTTTACGGCGATACCGGTTTTTCCCGCCCGTGTTTTTCACCATGGCGCGATTGTGTACAACACGAAATCAGGCATTCGTAATCCCAAAGATCTCGAGGGCAAAAGGGTGGGGGTTCATCGCGGCTACACGGTCACGACAGGCGTGTGGATTCGCGGCATCCTCCAACATCAGTATGGCGTGGACCTCAACAAAATAACCTGGCTGCTGTCTGGCGATGAGCACGTCGCGGAATTCCGTGCTCCTTCCAATGTTGTCCCAATTGAAAAAGGACAGAACCTCGAGGCGATGATCGTTTCCGGAGAAATCCCCGCAGCCGTGAATGTGGATGTTGAGCACCCCGATGTGAAACCTCTTATCTTGAACCCCGCGCAAGCGGGATTCGAAGCTTTGCGCACGAGCGGCCATTATCCGATCAACCACACCGTCGTCGTTAAAGATGAATTGCTCGAGGCACATCCAGGATTGGCCGAGGATATTTTCAACGCATTCGCCGCAGCGAAGCGCTTATACCTGGAGCGCCTCCGAAGCGCGCAGATTGCGGCCCCGACCAAAACCGATGAACGATACAAGCGCGTGATGGAAATCACCGGTGCGGATCCGCTTCCTTACGGCATCGCGCCAAACCGCCGGATGATCGATACGGTTATACAGTACGCAACCGACCAGAAAATTCTGGACCGGCCGTTGTCGATTGAAGAGTTATTTGCGCCTGGGACGCTTGGGTTAGTGGGCTGAGGCCATTCCCCTCCTCGCAGAGGAGGGGTGGCGCGACAGCCAGCGGGCTGGCGCGCCGGGGTGGTCAGACCGGAGAAATGTTTCGCCGAACTGACCACCCCGTCTGCGCCTTCGCTTCGCTCGGCGCATCCACCCCTCCTCAGCGAGGAGGGGAATGTTCCGCTTTTAACCCGCCGCTTTTTCTAAAAACCCCAACAATTTCGGGGGGACCGTTTCCTCTGTCTGCCCGGCGACGGGAACGTCCCAGTATTCCGATTTCGGAAGGCACTCTTCCAGGTATCGCGCCGCAGAGGTTGCGTGCGACGGGTCATGGCCGGGAATGACAAGAGCGGGAATATCTAATTGAAGCAGATCTTCAGGTTCGGCTCCGGGAGCCGTGTCCCTGTCAAATAAGGTCCGCGCCATAGCGGTCACCGTGACTTTGTACTTCTCCACGTTTTGCTGCGCGTAGCGCTCGGCGAAGATTTCGTCATTCTTGATCACGGATGCCCATGGACCGCCGCGCGCGTCCGCGTTGAAAGGTTTTCCTTCCTTCCTAACAAGCGCGACAACCTGTTCGAGATTGTGTTGCTGTACAAACGCGAGGTGTTCAGCAAACCGCTGATGGCCCTGGATACGGTATTTCGCTCCGCCAACGGGCCAGTACAAAATCATGCTGAGCGTGGCTTCCGGATAAGCGACGCCAAACGCCACGACAGGACTGCATCCCATGCAACCGCCCATGAGGTGCGCGCGCTTGATGTTCAGGTAATCCAGCAATCCCTTACCCTGAGCGACGTAATGCGCCCAAGTAACACGTTCGACCCGCCCACCGGATTGGCCGCACTCGCGCCTGTCAAAAATGATGCAGCTGTATTTTTTCGAGAGTTGTTCGAGGAGACGGGTCTTGGCGTAAACCCCTAGGGTGGTCCACTTCTCCAACGTCGCATCAAATCCCGCAGGGGCATACATCAGGAGCGGTGGTCCCGAACCGACGACTTCATAACGCGTTTTGATACCGTCAATGACTGTGAACGCCAAGTGCTCTGCTCCAATCAAGATTTAATAGGAATACCACCCTTGATTTGACGTCCGGCACGCACATCCTCGGCATAAGCCGTCAGGGCGTCCAGCGTCACGCGCGCAACATGTGCATACGTTTCGGTTTTCGATTCAAGCGAACTGGCCGCGTAACCGATCGCGGCATGCGCCATGCGCATACGCCCGTCGAGCCACGGCCCGCCTCCGAGCCCCCCGACGACAGGAATTGAAACGGCTTTCACGACCGGGGGACCGGCGACCGGACCGGAATGCGTAAAGTCGAGGAGCGCGGAACCGGCATCTTCCAATCGTTTGGCGTCGTCCACGAGCTTCGTCGTCATCTGCTCGGGCATCTGCGCTCCGGGCTTCAGCATCGCGCTGTACTCCACACCAAAATGAAGTGCCGTCTGCGGAGTAATCCCGAACTGCGCGAAAACCGGAATGCCCGCGCGAACGATTGCCCTGACGGTCTCCGGGAATTCCGAAGCGCCATCCAACTTGACCATGTCGGCGCCGCCTTCTTTCACAATGCGAATGGCCGCCCGGAGCGCGCTATCCACGCCCTCCTGAAGGGGTCCGAACGGAAAGTCGCAACTGACCAAGGCTCGCTTCGTTCCGCGGCGGACGGCTTTACATACTACGATCATCTCTTCCAAAGTGATCTCTAGCGGGTTCTCATGACCCCAGAGGTGTACGCCAACCGAATCTCCGACCGACAGAATATCGACCCCAACGCGGTCGGCGATCTGAGCGATCTGAAAGTCCCAGGCAACCAGTCCCACGATCTTCCGGCCGTCGCGTTTCATCTGCTCGAGAGCTGGTATCGTGACTTTATCCACACCGCCATCATAAAATTTCAAGCGCGGGAGAACAAATTGGAAAAAGTTCTAGCAGCCGTCAGGACAGGACCGAGCCAAACAGAGATCCGCGAGTTTCCGATACCGGACATTCCGGAAGACAGCGCTTTGATGAAGATGGAAGTTGCCGGGATCTGCGGCACGGATGTGAAGTTTTACAAGGAACCTCCGACGAAATCCCCGGTCATCATGGGGCACGAAAACATCGGCATCGTCGAACGGGCGGGGCGCGAGTTCACGCGTCGCAAGGGTTTTAAGGAGGGCGATCTCGTCTTTGTTGAGCACTATGTCATGTGCGGCAAATGCGAATGGTGTCATTTGGGTGAGTATCGCCACTGTGAAAATACCGACTGGCGGCATAACCCGGAAGCGATTCGCTATGGATACACGTCGGCGGAAAAAGCCCCTCACTTGTGGGGCGGCTTCGCTCAATACGTTTATCTCCCGTGGAACGCCGTCGTGCACCACGTTCCGAAGGGAATAACGCCGGAACTGGCGGGATTAGTTACTCCAATGGCGAACGGCGTTGAATGGTCGCTCTTCGATGGGGGCGTGGGCTACAACTCCACCGTGCTGATTCAAGGCCCCGGACAGCAAGGCTTGTCTCAGACCGTGATTTCGAAACAAGCCGGAGCATCGCTGATCATCATCACCGGCACGTCTAAAGATCGCGCCCGATTAGAAGTTGCCAAGGCCTTGGGAGCGGACTACGTCATCGATGTTCAAAAAGAGGATCCGCTCGCGCGTGTGAAGGAAATCACCGGTGGACGTGGAGTGGACATCGTGCTCGACTGCACCGCCGGCGCGGGGACAATGCCGATTCTCTTTGGAGTGGACGCGCTGAAGCGGCGCGGTGGGACTATCGTTGTACAGGGTGAGATGCCGGATTTTCCGAATTTCCCCATCGGCAAGGTCACTGTGAAAGGAATCACCATGAAGAGCGCACGCGGCCATAGTTTCAGGGCGTGCGAACTGGCACTTGAGCAGATCGCGTCCAAGCGATTTCCGCTGGAAAAAATCACGACGCACAGATTCGGGTTGAAGGATGTCGATCTGGCGATTAAGTCGGTCGGCGGATATGGAGTCCCGGATGTGATCCACGCGTCACTGCTACCATGGAAATAGATGTGCTCCATAAGCTGCCCTCCTAAGTTAGGAGGGCGGCCGAGCGCGAAGCGCGAGGCGGGTGGTTCCCATGAGAACCACCCCGTCTGCGCCTTCGGCGCAGCCACCCCTCCTAACTTAGGACTAACTTAGGAGGGGATTTTATTTCCGTCCGGTAAGGACCCGGCCTTTGTCTAGAGCGGCGTACGATCGTGTCGGTGCGGCCAAAAGAAACGAATATCCTTCGCTCAGGATCCGCTCGACGTTATTGGAATCCACGTGGGGATGGCCGACCGGAATTTTGTGCTCCTTGCACGTCATAACGACTCGCTGTAGCGCTTCGAGAACACCTGGATTGTCGTATTCCCGCGGGCAACCGAGTTCCTGGCTCAAGTCGCCTTCGCCGATGAGGATCATGCCCACGCCGGGAACCTTCTTCAAAATGTCGTTCAGATTGGCGATGCCTTGGGTGTCCTCGATCATCAAGATCACCAAGATCTCGCCCTGAGGATTCAAGGGCCACACATCGGCTTTGCGGTAGTACTCCTGTTGCGTCAACCCCCAATAACGGGCGGCGGCCACCGGAGCGTCACCGCGAACGCCACTCGGCTCATAGAGAGGCGCTTCCTTCATTCGCGGATAGCGGCAGGCCGCAACAGCATTGTAGGCCTGATCCACCGTGCTGATGTGAGGCCAAACAATTCCGTAAACGCCGACATCTAGCGCCTGCTTCGCCAACCATTGGCTCTTTTCACCCCCATTGGGCGGGATTCGAACAAACGGAGTGACAAGTGGAGCCACCGAGCCGCCCTCGGCAATCTGCCGGCGGTTGAGCATGTACTGAAGGCAATCGCGCAGTGCACGGGTATCCCAGGGATTATGTTCCATCTCGAATATGACACCGTCATATTTGGAAACGCTGAAGGCCAGGGCAGAATCGATATCCGGCGGCGAAAACGCACCGAAAGCCCGATGTCCCTGTTCGAGAGCGCGAATCACACCATTTAATCGCGAACCTGTTTCGATCATGTCATCTCCAGGACAAGGATAGTAACAAAGCAGGTGTTGTCTGAGAAAGATTCCCCTCCTCGCAGAGAGGGGTGGCGCGACTGCTTAATAGAAGCTGGCGCGCCGGGGTGGCGCGAAGCGCGAGCCCGATGGCGAAGCCTCAATTAAGTGGTCAGTTCGGAAGCCATCTGGATTTCGCCGGTATGACCACCCCGTCTGCGCCTTCGGCGCATCCACCCCTCCTCTGCGAGGAGGGGAATATGTCTCATGCATGCGCGTTCACTTCCGGTTATGATCATTCGCATGTCGAGTGCCTCTCTCATCACAGATCTCGCCGCGGCCAGCCGCATACTCGCAGCGCATGGGGTTGTGGATAGCTTCGGTCACGTTTCGCTACGCCATCCCGAGCGTGCGGGCCGTTATTTAATGTCGCGCGCGGTCGCGCCGGCGTTGGTCACGCCCGACGACATCATGGAATACGATTTGGACAGCAATCCGGTCAACGCGGATGGCCGCTCGAGTTTTCTCGAGCGTTTTATTCACGGGGAAATTTACAAAGCGCGGCCGGATATTCAATCCGTCGTTCATAGCCATTCACCATCGGTGATCCCGTTTGGACTGGTTCGCGTACCTCTCGAGGCGATGTTCCACAATGCGGCGTTTATTGCAAAGGGCGTCCCGGTGTTCGATATTCGCGAGAAGTTCGGGTCTACGGACATGCTGGTTAGCAGCCGGGAAAAGGGTGCTGCACTCGCATCCGTCTTGGGCAGCAAAGACGTTGTGCTGATGCGCGCACACGGCAGCGCGGCGTGCGGAGGGACGCTCCAGAGAGCAGTATTCCGGGCCGTCTATACGGAAGTGAACGCGCGGATCCAGCACTGGACAATGGCACTATCGAGCGGCGAAGGTATGGCTGTTCTGAACGCCGACGAAGGGCGTCTCGCGGATGACGTCAACCAGAACGCTGCGATGCGCGCGTGGGAATTGTGGCGCAGCCAGGTGCGCGCCCAAGTGAATTGGTGAACGGAGGAAAGCGATGTCAGTAATGGAATTGAAGCAGCAACTGGTCGATTGCATCCGAATGCTGGAGCAGTCGGATATCATCGACTATAACGGCCACTGCAGCATCCGCCTCGATGACGGCCACATCCTTATCAACATCGGCTCGTGCCAGCGCAGCCGGCTGACGGTGGATGATATTTGCACGATCGACATCGAAGCGAATCAGATTGATGGGCGCGACAAGGCACCGCTCGAGCGCCATCTCCATTGCGGTATCTACCGCGCGCGAGCTGAAGTGAAAGCCATCGTGCATGCGCACCCGAAATGGTCTACCTTCCTCACGATGACGGGCCACAAGTATGAACCCGTGTACGCGCAGGGTTCGCTTGTGTATCCGGTTCCGTTGCTCGATACGCCGAACTCGATCAACAATCGGCCGATCGCGGACCGGCTCGCCGCCACGCTCGGCGGCCGGCCGGCCGCGTTGATGAAATCGCATGGCGCGGTCACAGTCGGCAAGGACATCGTCGAGGCATTTGTTCTTGCAAACTATATGGAGGAGAATGCCTACCGCCAGTACATGGCGCTGCAAATCGGCAAGCCCTATGCGTTCACAGAGGAAGAGATAGTCCTATGCCGCGAGAAGCTGTGGAACGATAACCTGTTTAAGCGTACTTGGGATCATTTCCGCGCGAAGCTGAAGTAATACTCTTCTCCATCACGGCTCTCAATTCCGGCGTCACCGCCGGTTCGATACCGAACCACGCCCGCCACGCGGGCCGGCCTTGGTGCAACAGCATGCCAAGTCCATTGATGGTGGGATTTCCTCTCTCGCGCGCCGCTCGGAGAAACGCAGTTTCAAGCGGAATGTAAATGATGTCCACTGCGAGGGCTCGCGGCGGCAGCTTGTCCAATTTGAGGTCGAGTGGACTCTGGCCGAGCATTCCCTGACTCGTGGTGTTGACGACTATAGCTGCGTCCTCCAGAGCGTCGTGGCGTTGTTCCCAAGGCAACGCCTTTATCGGGCCGGCGAAATCTTCCGCAATCTTCTTCGCGCGCTCGAATGTGCGATTGACGAGCCGGATTGCTTTCACTCCTGTCTCCGCAAGAGCGTAACAAACCGCGCGCGCGCCACCGCCTGCGCCGACGACGACACTGGTGCCAGCATCGGCTCGCCAGCCGGGTTGCTCCTGCCGGATGCTTTGGATGAAACCATAACAATCGTTGTTCGTGCCCGCGAGTGACCCATCCGGCCGGACCACCACACAACTGATCGCGCCTATGCTCTTCGCGACCACATCGACCTCGTCGACGCAGTTCATCGCCTCCTGCTTGTGCGGGAGAGTCAGATTGCAACCGGCGAATCCGAGCGGATACAGCGCCCGGAGTGCCGCGTTGAGACCCGCAGGCGCGATCGCGAGTGGAACATAAGTTCCGGCCAGATGCTGCTGTTGGAACCAGTAGTTGTGCAGCAGAGGCGAGCGCGAATGTTTGACGGGCCAACCCATGACACCCGCCAGGAGAAAACGGTCGGGATGTGCCATGGCCCGATTTTCTCACGCAATTACAAGCCGCCGAAAAAGTTGTATAAAGAGTGATCAAGAATTCAGCCCGGGAGGCCTCCAATGAAATTCTGTGTATTCGCTTTGATCGTGCTGGCGGCGTTGCCGTTGTTTGCTCAGCAGAACGTACCCGAGATTCCTTTCGATTCCGTGCCTGACTTCTTCAAGCTTCCATCCGGAATGAATTTCGGCGAGGTTCCGGGGGTGGCCGTGGATTCCAAAGGCAATATTTACGTCTTCACGCGATCGAACACCGCCACCGGTCCCGCCTATGCTCCGGCAGCGGCGCAGTTGCTCGAGTTCAGTCCCAAGGGCGACTTCTTGCGTGAAATTGGGAAGGGCCTTTATGGGTGGTCGGAAGCGCACACGGTGCGGATAGACAAGAACGACAACATTTGGGCAATCGACAAAGGTTCGGACATGATCATCATGTTCAATCAAGCGGGGCGGGTGAAGATGGTTTTCGGACGCCGGAAGGAATCGGCCGACGAGGACAGCAAACCGTGGGAACACGTCAATCCGCCCCTGCCGGCGGTGAACGGACTCTTCCGGCAGCCGACGGATGTGGCGTGGGACTCCGAAGGAAACATCTACATCACCGACGGCTACATCAATTCTCGGGTCGCGAAATACGACAAGAACGGTGACTGGGTCAAATCATGGGGCACTCGCGGCACCGGGCCAGGTCAGTTCAATCTTCCGCACGCTATTGCGATCGATCGCAATAACAACATCTATGTGGGCGACCGATCGAACCGGCGGATTCAGGTCTTCGACACTGATGGCAACTTTCTGCGCATGTTCACCATCGATGTACCTCCGCCGCCCGGAATCCCGCCGGTCAATGGCGAAACGCCTACGGGCGCTCGTCTGGCCGGCATGATCGGAGCGCCTAATTCGATCTGCATCCCGCCCGGACCGAACCAGGTGATGTTCGTGGGAGAATCGACGTACCCTGGCCGGCTATTCAAGGTTTCACTCGACGGCAAGGTACTTGGCGTCATCGGCCGATCCGGACGCCAGCTCAAGCAGTTCTCGGGCGTCCATCAATTGGCATGCCCTTCGGAAACGGAGATATACGCCGCAGAGACCTCGAACTGGCGCGTGCAAAAATTGATCATACGTCCGGCGGCGCAGACCACCAGCGCGCGCTCGAAATGACCGGGTCAGTTCCGGCTACTGACCTTCTATGCTTCTGAACTTTTGTATCCTTCGACCCCAATCGGTCTCGGCAATATAGATGTTGCCCTTGGAATCGACAGTCAGCGTGTAACCGTGCGTGAAATTACCGAGTTGATGACCGGGCCGGCCAAAGGTGGAGAGAATCTTTCCACTGGCATCGTCGAGGGTGTGAACCTGTGCTATGAAGTGTGAATGAATTGTAAATTTTTACAAAACTTGTCAAATGTCGAATGTCCCATGTGCGATGTCAAATGGACTTATCAAACGACCTACTGACCCAATGGCGATTAACCAAACTTCATGGTTCAACGAGTT
>QHWY01000081.1:21486-139483 GCA_003223875.1 Acidobacteriota bacterium
TCAATCCACTCCATTCACACCTTCACGGACCGCCGCTACGGAACTGAGTCACTAACAGAGATCTTCGACAGTTGACAGCAACCGGCAGCTTCACCATACTGTCACGACCGATGCTTAAAATGACAGCTCCTAGGGTGAACTTTTATACGGGCCTCTCACGCCGTCGTTTCCTGCAGTCGCTCGTGGGAGCTAGCGCGTTCGCGTCGGTTGCGGGGCTGAACGCGCAGGGCAATCCCCGGCGCATTGATGTGCACCATCATTTTCAGGCGCCCGGAGCGGCGAATACCGGCCTGCAGTGGTGGACGCCGAAGCATTCGTTGGAGATGATGGATCAATACGGCATCTCATTGGCGATGATCTCCAACCCGGGCGTGTCCACCGCCGCTTATGACGGAACGGTGAAGGGCAATGAGGCCGCGCGGCGCAGCAATGAGTACGGTGCCAAGTTGGTGAGCGAAAATCCGAAGCGCTTTGGTTTGTTCGCGGCGATCCCGATGAATAATACCGACGGGGCTCTCAAAGAAATCGAGTACGCGCTCGATACGCTCAAAGCCGATGGATTTCAGATCGGAAGCAGCACGATCGACAAGTGGCCGGGCGATCCGCAATACCTGCCTATCTTTCAGGAATTACACCGCCGTAAGGCGACGGTCTTTATCCACCCGTTCGTGAACAAATGCTGCAAGACGCTGATACCTGGAATTCCCGAATCCGTGGTCGAGTACGACTTCGACACCACGCGCTCCATTACCAGCATGCTGTACAACGGAACGCTCTCGTCGTGCCCGGATTTGCGCGTGATCGTGAACCACTCGGGCGCCGCCGTTCCAGCGCTCGCCGGCCGCATCAAAGATCGCGTGCCGGGTGCGCAGACCTCCAACTTCGGGACGCCGAAAACAAACACTGACGGCATCAATGCAAAGATTCCGAAAGGCGTGTTCTACGAATTGCGGAAGCTCTACTATGAGTGCGCTCACGCCGCGTACCCGTTCCCGATCGGCGCTCTGATGAAGCTGGTGCCCTCGACTCAGCTCCTGTTCGGAACCGATTATCCAGCCGAGCCGATGGAATCGACCGTCGATCATCTCCCTGAAAACGAACTGCCGCCCGACATCCAGCGAGCGATGAACCGCGAAAATGCCGAGCGGCTCTTCCCGAGATTGAAGAACGCTTAGGAACGAACCACAAAAAGCACAAAAAGGAATTTTTGTGCTTTTTGGGATTCCGTTTTGTGCCTTTTGTGTACCTTCCCCTTACAGCGTTACCTTCTCTGCTGTGCTTGGGTCATTCGTTCCTGCATCTGACGTGTGAGGTGGGGAACAATGCCGATCATGCGTTCGATCAGCATGAGCTGGCCGCGATGATGCATCTCATGTTCTTTGACCGATGCGATCATGTCGAAGCGGATTCTGGAAGGTGGCGTGCCGCCTTGCGGCATTGTTATAAGCTGGCCGAGGAATTCCTCGGAAAGACCAGAAACGAAGGCCGCCCACTTCTCGCCTTCCTTTCGCAGTAGGTCAATGACCTGGGCCTTTGTCCGTGGCTTGGCTTCTTCGGCCATCACCTGTTGCATTAGAGCTGGAAAGTTGAAGCCTTCCAGGCTTGTTCGTTTTTCCACGGCGTGGACTTGATATCCGAAGCCCGGTGCCAGTGCGATATGGGTAAGCAACTTCTCCACCGATCGGACATCCTTTGCGGCTTTGAAACTGTACTTGTCTTCAGGAATTTCTTCCGCAATTTGAATGGTATTTTTGCGAACAGTCCGAAAACTCTCGGCCAGATCTTTCGCTCCGTAGTAGTTCATGGTTCTCTCTCCTTTATCTAGTTGACTTAAATCGGCGACAATATCGGCGGCCGCAGATGCAGATCACCGAACCTGTTACGATGCTCACAGACTACGCTCTCGCAGCGGCTAGTCTTTATTTTGCGTTTCTTCTCGCCCGAACTTTGGGCCCGCGGAACCGGGTGTCCGCGTGGTTATGGTGCGCCGCGTTCCTAACGTCCGCTGTTGCGGCGCTACTTGGAGGAATTTATCACGGATTCGCGTCGCATTTCGACACCGGCGCGCTGCGATCGATCTGGAATGTGGCGGTTTTCGTGATGGGCCTCAGCTGCGGTTGTATGGTTGGAGGAATCCACGCCGCTTACATGCAGCGCGAAGACGGCAGCGTGAAATGGATCGCCTCCGGCGTAGCAGTAACGCTGATCGGCGTCGTCGTGCAGCAGACCGGATTCCGCCGCCATCTGGATTTCAACCACAACGACATCTACCACATCATTCAAATCGCGGCCTTTTATCTCTTCTTCCGCGGCGCATGCACTTTGCGCGATCGTCAAACGGTGCCCACGCGTTGACCGTTAGCGTGCCGCAGCGCACTGTGTTTCTTGCCGTATGTGAAGTAAATGCAGAATCCGATGATTAACCAGATGATCAGCCGGTACCAGTTCTCACTAGGCAAAGACAACATCAGCAAAAGGCAGATGGCAATACCCGCGATTGGAACAAATGGAACAAGCGGCGCCTTGAAAGGCCGGTGGAGTTCAGGATTCGTTCGCCGCATGATGAGCACGGCCGCGCAAACGATGATAAATGCGAGGAGTGTGCCGATATTCACCAATTCCGCCAGAATACGAAGCGGCAGGAACGACGCCATAAGACCGACGAAACAGCCCGTCAGAATCGTCGATTTCCACGGAGTCCGAAACCTGTCGTGAATGGCGCCAAAGAAGCTCTGCGGAATTAGCCGGTCTCGCGCCATCGCGAGCATCACGCGAGGTTGGCTCAGCATCAGCACCAACAATACGGAAGTGATCCCGGTCAGGGCTCCCAGAGAGATGAGGAATTGCGCCCACGTCAGCCCAACTTGCGCGAACGCGTTGGAGACGGGAGCGTCGATATTGATTTTATCGTAGGGCACCATTCCGGTCAGAACTGCCGATACGCTGATGTAGAGAATGGTGCAAAGGATCAGTGAGCTAATGATTCCAATCGGCACGTCACGCCGCGGATTTCGTGCTTCTTCGGCGTGTGTGGAAACGGAATCGAAACCAATATACGCGAAAAAGATCGTTGCCGCTCCAGCCAGCATTCCAAGCGGCTCTCCGCCTTTTCCCGTTTGTCCCATAATGGTTTGGCCGAAGAAGGCAACGCCGCTGAATCCGTACGGGGCGAACGGGTGCCAGTTCCGCGAATCTACATACATCACTCCGACCGCAATAACAATGAGCACGACCGCCAATTTGATCGCCACCATCGCTGCGTTGAAGGAGGCGCTTTCGCGAATTCCTTTCACCAGAATCGTAGTAACGATCGCTGTGATAACGAGGGCAGGAAAATCAATCAACTTCCCTGTGGAACTCAAGATCCCTGTCGCAGGATCGAAGTCAAATGGAGCATTGGTCAGAGCAAATGGCAGGGTTATCCCAAAGATTCCGATGAAGTCTTGAAAGTAGTGGGACCACCCGTGAGCCACCGTCGCAGATCCGACGGCATATTCCAGAATTAAATCCCACCCAACAATCCAGGCGAACAGCTCTCCCAGCGTTGCATAAGCGTACGTGTATGCCGAACCTGCAACCGGCACCATCGAGGCAAACTCCGCGTAGCACAGAGCCGCAAAGATGCATGCAAGACCCGCGACAACAAACGACAGCATCAGTGCCGGACCGGTTTTGTCGTGCGCAGCGATCCCGGTCAGGACAAAGATTCCGGTCCCAATAATGGCGCCAATCCCCAGCGAACTGAGTTGTACGGGTCCAAGAATGCGCCGTAACCGATTCTCACCCTCCATCTCCTCGAGAAGCTGATGGACGGGCTTCTTTGCGAATAAGGGATTCTCCATAGAGCTCCTTTCTTGGAGAATACTCGAAAAGCACGGGGGAATATTGGAAATTGCATCATTCCAAAATTTGGTCAGTTTGCGATGAAAATTGCGACTTATAACGTCAATTCCATCCGCATACGGCTGGATGCCATCATTTCGTGGCTTGAAAAACACACGCCGGATGTGTTGTGCATTCAGGAAACGAAGTGCCAGGATGAGGTGTTCCCTTTACTTGTGCTCCAATCGACCGGATACAAGGTGCACTACCGCGGGATGAAATCGTATAACGGCGTAGCTGTATTGACGCGCGTGGAACCTGACGGCGTGTTCTACGGGTTCGATGATCAACTGCCGGAGATCGATGATGCCCGATTGATGCGTGTCGTTCTGCGCGGGATCCCTATCATCAATACCTACGTGCCCAATGGATACAAAGTCGGTACGCCCCAGCATGAATACAAGTTGAAATGGTATGGGAGATTGAAGCGTTACTTCGCGCAGCATTTATCGCCGGATCTCCCGGCGATTTGGTGCGGCGACATGAATGTTGCGCCTGAGCCGATCGATGTACACAGTCCGGAGAAGCATCTGAAGCATGTCTGCTTTCATGAAAGCGTGCGCAATGCGTACAAGGATGCTGCTTCGTGGGGCTTCGTCGATGTGCTGCGCCAGCTTTATCCGGACAAACAGCTGTTCACGTTTTGGGATTACCTGCGGCCCAGCTCCCTCGAACAAAACAAAGGATGGCGCCTGGATCACATCCTCGCGACGCGTCCGTTAGCGGAAAAGTGCCGCGAAGTCGATGTCGATATCCTACCCAGACGCGCACCACGAGCCTCGGATCATACGTTCCTTTGGGCCGCGTTTGATGTGTGAGAATCAGGGCTTTGCACAAAAAATACATCGTGGGCGCTCATAGAGCGCCCCTACAGTTGCGCACCCCAAGTTGTAGGGGCGGTCTATGACCGCCCAGGATTTTTTGTGCAAAGCCGAGAATCAGCCACGAAGGCACAAAATTCACAAAGATTCCTTTTGTGTCTCTTGTGCCTTTTGTGGCTCAGTTCTTATCGCTTTCTCGCTGCGGTCCCCGCCTGGCGCCATCATGAGCCTGCATGTAGGCGGCCTTTCTAAGAGATCGGCTTCGTGGCGGGTTTGGTTTTGATATCCGCCTTTGCTTCTAGTTCCGCCTTTTCGGCTTCCTTATGCACGCCGTTTTCGGACATATTCGGTTTTAACGCGTGGATGGCTTGTCCGAGCGACATTGGATCCGATCCCGTCATCTTCGCTTTTAACTGATCGAAAGGAATACCAAGGTTCTTGGAAACATGGAGCGCTGCGATGAACTGCCCCTGATTCCTGAAGCCGCTCGCTGCCGTCTTCAGATTAGTTCCCGCGGGAAGCATGCCTTCGACTTTCGTCTTTAGCGCGGTATTTCGCTCGATGCGTTCTTCGAAATTCTTTTCTTGGTTTCCGTCGTGGGAAGTTCCGGCATGGGACCTGTTGTGATCGACGTCTCTATCCTGACCCTGATCCCGATCATGACCTCGGCCGACCTCCGGCGCGCGGCCCTGCGAAGGGCCCACACCTTTACTTTGAGCGGATGTTACGGTGCTCAAGTAAAGAACGAAACCGAATGCAAAAAACAAGGTTAAGAATTTTTTCATCATTGAAAGTCTCCTTTACGAATTACTTTCCTAGGTGGAATCCGATTCCGAAAAAGATGGTATTGAAGTCGTAGTGCACACTGCGGCTATAGCCGGCATGAAAATCCAATTCAGGACGTGGACTCACTCCGAACCAGGCCGAGACGCCGTGATCGTTCGCAATCTCGGCAGGAACGACCGTTTCGCTTTGCGTTTCGAAGACGCGGTTCTTGTTATCGGCGGAGCCTCGTGCCGAATTAGCTGGTGAGGTTGAAGAGGTGGACTGCCGTTTGACGACTTTGCTGATAATCGTTTGGTCGCCTGACGCGCGGACCGCATATGCCGAACCACTCACATGTACATAACGCGAAATGTCATAGCTGGCGCCCCCTTCGAAATGGCCGACTAATCCAAGGGACGTGAACGGGCGGACGAAGAAAGCAGTATCAGAAATCGTGTTAGCGATACCGGCGCTGCCGAATGGCGTAAACGAATCGAATCTGTGGCTGAAGCGGTTTGTCCAGTCGGCGGTGACACGGCCGGTGCTGAAACCCTTGCTCTTGTCACCGGTGGGCGCAGTCAATTCGAGCGTGGAGCTGTAATTCGACGTGTCACTCTGGACAGCGAAGCGAAGACCCGTGAACGCGTTGCCGACTCCTTTCGCGATTCCGGTTGTTGCCGAGGCCGCTGTCGATGACATGTTCACAAAGTAAAACGGCACGCCACCGTATGTTTGGAAATGATTATTAAGGCTGTATCCCACCACCGGTTCGGCTTTCGTCACCGTACCGCCGGAATTCGAGCTGCCGTTGAAGCTTCCGGAAAAATTCCAGCCCCGCCCGTCTTCACCTTTGGCGGGCAAGACGAATCCGATAACAAGAACCATAGCGCAGGCAAAGCGCATAGTCTGTCCTCCTTTTGGTAACCCCCCTTTGTGCGTTCGTGTCTTCGGGATGTCAACTCTGAACCACGAAAACATGAACACACAAGGAGTTACATCACTGGAGGCGGCGGAAGTTGGGGCCTTCGGCGGAGAGAGTTTTATCTTTTGGCGTGCTCAGATAACCGCGTATCCGGTCCTTGTCGACGTAATTGACAACGAACTCATAACGCAGACGGTCCGGTCCAACGAGAAGCGTCACGGGTTCATTGGCGGTACGATCTTTTTTGGCAATGCTGCTGTCGTCGGCCTGGATGACAACGTCGAACTTCTGCCGTTTGACGTCGGACTTCTTTAACTGAACCAAAATATCGGCGATGCGCGCGAATTCCTTGCTCTTGTTGATATCAAATTCGAAATACTCGCGTTCGCCTCGCCGGCGCAGTTCTGCGAGTTCAGTTACATTGTGCGCGATCAGTCCGGTCAGCTCCTTCTTACTATTCGCCAAATCCTGACGAGTTGCGTCCAGGTCCGTGCGCACGACCTGTACTTCACCGGAGACGGCCCCCAATTTCACCGTGGCATCCTCTTGTACCTCCGCTAGCTTGCTTGTCGCTTCTTCGTGTAATTGCTTGACCGCTGCTGCATCCGCCTTCGCCGCTAGTTCTCTCCGAAGCCGCTGCGCTGTCTGGGCCGTCTGCGCATTTTCCTGCTTCAGTTTTTCGGCGAGGGCGTTGGCTTGTTTGAGTTCCTGCGCAGTGATTCCCATACGTTGGGTCACGAGATCCAATGCCGACGTCAGTTGCCCAATCTTGGATTCGTCTTGAGCTCGAGTCGCCTGGAAATCTCGTTCAACCGAACTGATCTTGTCCTCAACGGTGTTGCGCATGGACATCAAGGCGTAGCTCTCCAGAGCTATCAGAGCAAAACAGCCACCCGCGATCGCTGTTGTCTTTGATCTAAGCCAATCCATACTTACCTCCTACAGATACAGAAAACATGACTCGCTGCGCTCCGCACCAGCGTCCAATTCCGGGCGGTGAGAATTGCAATAAGACGAAGTACAGGAATACGCATACAAAACGTCTACAGGCAACGTTGTTACCAACGGCGAGTATCGAGTCTTGCGTGATTTGCCAATGATTTGCAGTGGTATGCGAAGACCATAGGCATCACAGGATGCCCAGTTTCATGGAAGATTTCCGTTTTAGCGCTTAATGACAAGCGTTTCGGCGATCATATCGTGAAGCGCCTGCTTCTTTTCGCTGAACGCGGCAATGAGGAATCCGATACCGAGTAGAAATACTGAAATGTATTTTGCGAAATGCCGGCCGGTTGCGCGCGCGAATGACATCCGGCTGCCGTTGAGATCGGTAACGACGACCGACATGACGCGCTTCCCGACCGTCGCCTGCCATTCGGAGCTGGTCATGAAGGCTTCATACAGCCATGGCGCAAGAAAACTGATTGCTACTCCGGCACCAAACGTGGCCGTAAATACGGTTCCTGTCGCGACGCTGATAATGACGGCGTCAATCACAACGGCAACAAACCGCTCCCAAAAACCGGCGTAGCGAGTGACTTCGGGACCGGGTGATGTCCTGATTGCATCTTCGAACGGATTGCCGCAACCCTGGCAATACCTGGCGATATCGTCATTCTGTTTTCCGCATCGGGGACAGAACATCGAGTGATTCTATCAAACGATGCCGGCGTGAACTGTAGCGGCGCTCTATGAGGTGTGAACAAATTGGAATCGAGCATATTCCCCTCCTTGCATCACCGCCGCGAAGCGCAAGCGCGGCAGCGCGCAGCCTCAAGAAAGGGGTGGCCAAGCGAGTAACCAAATATCGCGAAGCTTCCGCTGATCGCGAGGCCGGGGTGGTTTTCCGATCGAAAACCAAAAGGAAAACCACCCCGGCTGCGGCTGCTTTACTTGAGGCTGCGCGCTATCGCGCTGGCGCTTCGCGGGTGGCTTCGCAATATTTTATTGACGACGCAGCCACCCCTTGCGGTGATGCAAGGAGGGGAATGGCGCTCGACTGTAATTCATTCACAGCTGTAACGAAAGCCAAAATTGTGGTGCCGCAACCAGGCAACAATATATTGCGCTTTCATACTTCACTTTGAGCGGGTCGCTCATGAATGTCTTCATAGAGCGCCGCTACAGCTGCCCCGGCAGCCACAGGGAACGGCCCGTCAACTCGCGATGATCGAGGCCGGCGGCCCTGTCCATGAGTGCAAGCCGCTCGGGAAGTTCCACGGCAAATCGCCACTCGTCTTCACGGCCCCCAGCCGCCTTCCAGTCGCGAGCCCATTCATCCCACCAGGACGTAAGCTGGCGCGCGATGGGTTCGATTATGAGAACGGGTACGTTCCGCTGCGCGGCCGCGAGCAAGTCCACACGAAACCGCGCCTGGACGGCTCGATCCAGTTCATTGATCGTAAACGCGGCGATGACCGCCGTGTGCGGCGGTATGTGTAGGATATTCAAGTCCGCAGCTTTCACTTTCCCCTCGATACCAAGCTGCTGATACGTCCATTTGCATTCGTGGAGCGCCCACGAATTCCGGTCGATTCCGAGAAGGTTTGGTGCCGGACTTGCGCCGAGTGCCCATGCCGCACCCGCAACTCCCGTCCCGCATCCAATGTCGAGCACCGTGATCCCGGACGAAACCCGCGCCCCGAGAGCGCGAACGATCCGGCGAACCAATAGAAAGTGAAGCGGCCCGAAGAACATTGCAAAGGCTGCCCGCTTGCCCGCCCCATCCAGCGCCGAGTTTCTGTCGAGACGCTGACGACGGCTGACGTACAGCGAGGAGAGAGCCTGTACGCCACGGCGAACTTCCGAAAAATTCAGATTCCGGAGATGCCGCTGTTCCAAAGCCTCCAACCAACGAAGGAAGCCGTCATCACGGTTGGTCACAGCGTCATTATGGCGCTTTCGGCGCGTAGTTCGCTGTTCCGGCCAGAATTTGTGGAACACGTCAGGATTTCTACGCTAAACTCTGGCAACTCCCTTTGTCAGGAGTTCCTATCGCGTTTAGAATCTTCGAGGAGGACCGAGTGATCACTAATGAACCCGGGAAGAAGGCTACGCCGGACTTTCGAGTGGATGTGAAGCTTCGCGATGTGTTGGTGAATTCTTCCGAAATAAGGAATCGATCGCAAGCTGCCATCGCCGTTGAAGAGGGTCTGCCGGAGCCAATCTACCCTCAGTACCCGTACCGGCGGTGGAAAAACGATCGGGCTTATCACAATTTCAAGGCCTGGCGAACTTGGAAGAGCCTGGGAGCACCCTATTTCAAACATCGGCTCATGCCAGGTGAGCTTCAACCCTTGATCGCGTATCTTTTTAGTGAATGGAAATGCAACCTGGACTGCCATTATTGCTGGTCCTACGACAACAGTGTAAAAGGCATGACAGAGCCTGTGGCCAGACAGTCCATCGATTGGTTGCACTCGCTGGGTAACCGCTTTCTCGCGCTGATGGGTGGTGAGCCTTTACTGCGGCCGAAATTCATTCATAAAATCGTCTATTACGCGGCCAAAAAAGATTTCATTGTGTATTTGCCGACCAATGGGCGTTTGATGAAGCCTGATGTGATCGATCGTCTCGGTGACGCGGGACTTGGGACCGTGAACCTGGCTGTGGATTGTATTGATGAGAAGCCGGGCTTGGCGAAAGCGTTAACTCCAATTCGGCCCTACTTCGAATATCTCATCAAGAACATGCGGAAGTACTGCATCTCGGTGTTCTTCAACGTGTGCATTTGCCGTACGAACATGGATGATGTGAAGGCGCTCACCGAACTTGCGAAGGAATACGACATTGGGATCGATTATCACATCGTCGAATCGCCCATCATCGATGCGCCGCATTTCAAACACCTCAACGAAAACAGCACGTTTCTGACGCCCACGGATTACCCCAAAGTCGATGAACTGATCGATTGGATCGTCGAAAAACACGAACAGGGCTACAAGATCGTCAATCAGAAAAAGCGGCTGCTTCAAATGAAGGAATTCATGCGCGGTCACATTGAGCCGTGGGGCTGCCGTGCCGGCCGGAACACTCTGATTATTCGGACCGATGGCACACTAGCTCCTTGTTTCCCGATGTATTCCGCCACGCATGACTGGGGCGTTGTCGGCAAACCGAAGTTCGACAGGCATCAGCTCATGGAGATGAAAAAAGAATGCGAGCTGCACTGCTTCTCGACGCTGAACCACATCGTAAGTTACGTGTACAACAACGGCCGCGTTATCCGCTGGATCTTGAAGCACGCGAAAAACGGGTTCACAACGGCCACGAGTACGGTGGAGTGACAGGAAAACCATTCCCCTCCTCGCAGAGGAGGGTGGCGCGACAGCTTAATAGAAGCTGGCGCGCCGGGGTGGTCAGCTCGGCGGAAATGTTTCGCCGGGCTTCTCGAGGCTTCGCCCTATCGGGCTCGCGCTTCGCGCCACCCCGTCTGCGCATTTGGCGCATCCACCCCTGCTCTGCAGAGGAGGGAAATGCGCTCAGATACAATATTCGTATTAGTACGTCCCCTTCGTCTTTCCCTTCGACGCATTCCCGGTATTCTTCGACGTGCTCACCTGCGTCACATTGATCTGCGTCGCCATCTTGGCGCCATTCTCGTCGCGCCACTGAACAGTGACTTCCGATCCTTCTTTGCCCGCGAGATTTCGAACAGGAGCGTTCGCCGCCTTGCCGCCCTTAGAAGGAGCGGTCGGTTGCGATTGTCCTTCCAGACCCATCACCATCGTGTTGTCGTCGAATTTGAACGTCTGTTCCACTCCATTGTCAACGCGGATCGTAATGGTTTTCGCGGCCATGTCCACGCGTTGCAGTTCTCCATTCATTTGCTGACCCTGCTGCGCTTGATCCGTCTGGACTTCGCCTTTGGGCGCAGAACGTGGTTGGTATTCTCCAGGGCGATTCTGCTCATTGCCTGCTTGTACTCCCTGGTCGCGTTGGCAAGCGACGAGTAATAGTCCGGATAGAATGCATACGAATGACAGAATGACGAATTTCTTCATACCTCGTACCTCCTCTATAACTCGAACTCCACCCTCCCGATCCTTCCTTCTCGATTCGAGCACGCGGAAAGGCGCGATCTTCTGCGAGACGTTGCGCGGCTAGCGCGAGACGCACGGTCTCACGCGCCTGGGCAACAATTGTGCAAAGCACCCTCTGGGAGAGGGTAGGGTGAGGTCACAAGATTTGGGAAGACCTGCGACCGTCGCCCGGCACGCTTCGCGCGCCGACCTCTCCCAGACGGAGAGGTCAAAACAAGCTCATTTGTGCGGGTCCCGGCCTCCGGAATGCCATCACCGAGAGATTCGGCCTCCTCGAGTTGAGCCCGGCCTTTCGACAGCAGACCTCGAACAACTCGGAAATGTGTTCTGCATACGGGCCGTGGCCATGAAGACGGCTGCCGAAGTTCGGATCATTCAAACGGCCGCCGCGGATATCGCGAATGCGATTGAGAATTTTATCTTTTTGCAGAGGGCGATGAAGAGTAAGCCACTCATCGAAGAGCGAAGCGACTCCGTACGGCAGCCGCAGCGGCACGTAGCCGGCAGCGATCGCTCCCGCTCGGGCAACGGCTGAAACGATGGCGGGCATTTCGTGATCGGTCAAACCGGGAATCACCGGAGCGATCAACGCACCCGTGGGAATTCCAGCAGCAGCCAATGCTTCGATCGCCGCGAGCCTTCGTGCAGGTTGGGACGCGCGCGGCTCCAGTTCACGCGCCAACTCGCTCTCAAGTGATGTCACGGAAACGAAGACGAGAACACCATCAATGTGCGCAAGCTTTCCGAGCAAATCGATGTCTCGCGTGACTAATTCGTTTTTCGTGATGATGACGACGGGGTTCTGAAATTCAACCAGAACTTCCAGACAACGCCGCGTCAGTTGCAATCGCCGTTCGATGGGTTGATAAGCATCGGTGACGCCACTGACGGCGATCACCTGAGGCTCCCATTTCGGCGACAACAATTCCCGGCGCAGCAACTCGGGCGCGTTTTCTTTCACCAGGATTTTGGTCTCGAAATCCAGTCCCGACGAAAACCCCAGATACTCGTGATTGGGCCGTGCAAAGCAATAGATACAGCCGTGTTCGCAGCCGCGATAGGGATTGATGCTGGCCGAAAAACCTACATCCGGGCTGTCGTTATAGTTAATGATCGTTCGCGTATCATCTCTCAGGAATACCGTCTGCGGCGAAGGATCTTCAGGCTGGTCCCAATCCGATGTCTGGTAGGACAAGTTTTCGAATCGATTGGCAGGATTGCTTGCAGCTCCGCGGCCTCTTCGCTTCTCAGCAGTCACGACCGTATTATAATTCCGCACCATGAGCCATGCGGCCGCCATCGAATATTTGGTAAGTCTTTCGCGCGATTTTCATCGCCGTGGCTGGGCTTTGGGTACGAGCGGGAATTTCAGCACCGTGGTTGAACGCGAACCTCTTTGCGTGGCTATCACCGCAAGCTCGCTCGATAAAGGCCGGCTTACACCGAATCAAATTCTGGAAGTCGACGGCGACGGCCGGATGTTGAACGCCGGTCCGGGAAAGCCATCCGCCGAAACCTTGTTGCATATCGCGATTGCTAAAAGCCGGGGTGCTGGAGCCGTTCTTCATACGCATTCGGTGTGGAGTACCGTGCTATCGGATTACCACGCCGGCCGGGGCGGATTCTTCATTGAAGGCTATGAGATGTTGAAAGGGCTCGACGGCGTCGTGACACATGAACACCGCGAGTGGCTGCCGATTCTGGAAAACAGCCAGGATATGGAAGCGCTCGCGGCGGAAACGAAACAGATGCTCGAACAGAACCCGCAAGTCCACGGCTTTCTTATCCGGCGCCATGGAATGTACACTTGGGGAAAAGATTTAGCTGAGGCTGCCCGCCATGTGGAAATTTTGGAATTCTTGTTGGAATCCGTTGGCAGGCGGCAGATGATGGAGCCACAATATTGAAAGAACTCCCCTCCTAAGTTAGGAGGGGAGCCGAGCGGAGCGAGGCGGGTGGTTCCCTTTCGGAACTGTTTCCCTTTGGAACCACCCCGGCCCTTCGGGCCACCCCTCCTAACTTAGGAGGGGAGTAAAGGAGACGTTATGGCGGTACTTCGTATCCCAGAGCAGAATCGGACAATCACAGGCCAGGCTGCCGTCGGCGAATATTTGGCCAAGATCGACATCGAGTACGACGTGTGGGAACCCTCGCAACCACTCTCGCGAGATGCCTCGCAAGAAGATATCCTCCGAGCCTACTCTGCCGAGATTGACAAGCTGAAGGTTCGTGGAGGTTACGTCACTGCCGATGTGATTAACGTTAATCCTCAAACGCCCGGCCTGGATGCGATGCTGGCCAAGTTCAGCCGCGAGCATTGGCATGATGAAGACGAAGTCCGTTTTACCGTACAAGGCCACGGAGTCTTTCACGTAAATCCCAAGACCGCGCCGGTCGTTTCCATTGAAGTCGAACCCGGAGACCTGATCCGGGTGCCGCGCGGCACGCTGCACTGGTTTGATCTTTGCACCGATAAGCAGATTCGCTGCATTCGGTTATTTCAGGATCCGTCGGGTTGGACGCCGTGGTACACCGATAGCGCGGTCGATGAGAATTTCGAACCCGTCTGCCTCGGGCGCGCCTTTATCGCCTGATGAGCGTAATGCCGGTACGAGGCATTCTGCTCGACATCGAAGGTACGACAACACCGATTGCATTTGTCTATGATGTCTTGTTTCCATTCGCCCGCCGCCGGGCTGTGGAATACGTAAAAGACGCGGACCTGACGGAACTGAAGCGTGAGCACGAGCAGGACGTTGTCGCTGGTACGAATCCACCACCCTGGTCCGCCGGACCCGTCCAATACATTCATTGGTTGATGGACAAAGATCGCAAATCAACCGCGCTGAAGAATATCCAAGGCAAGATCTGGCTCGAGGGTTATGAAAGCGGTGAGCTACGCGGCGAAGTCTTTCCGGATGTCGCACCGGCGCTCGAGCGGTGGCGCCAAAGTCACATTGATGTCCGCATTTTTTCCTCGGGAAGTGTGCTGGCCCAGCGCCTGCTTTTCTCCACCACCACTGCAGGCGACCTCACCAAATACATCAAGGGGTATTTCGATACGACCACAGGACCGAAGGGCGATCCTTCAAGCTATAGAACCATTGCGGATGCGTTTCATATTCCGGCGGGGGACATCTTATTCATCTCGGATGTCAGTCGCGAACTCGATGCCGCCCGCAGCGCAGGCATGCAGACTCTGTTGTGCGTCCGGCCTGGAAATCATCCACAACCGGCGAATACTCACGACACCATTACGAGCTTCGATAACGTGGTTGTTTGAATTCCCCTCCTCGCAGAGGAGGGGAGGCTGCGCCGACAGCCAGCAGGCTGTCGGCGCAGACGGGGTGGTCAGACTGGAGCCAATTGTTTCGCCGAACTGACCACCCCGGCGCGTCAGTCTGCGACTGTCGCGCCACCCCTCCTCTGCGAGGAGGGGAATTCAACACCCGTCATTTAGTCCCGAACCCTGCGATCACAGCGATTTCGATATCGATGTTCTCATCTCTCTGAACGTCCGCCAAGCGCGCACGGAGCTGATTGATGTTGGTTCGGAGGGGTACGGCAAGCCTAGCTTCGAGCTGAAAGAGCGGTGTGCCGCTCATCGGCGCGAAATATGTCTTGGTCTCCATCGATTCAATGTTGACGGCCAGTTCGCGAAGCACACCGCTGATCTTGTGAACAATCCCTGGATGATCCATGCAGGCAGCAGTCAACGTACATGGGATAAAAGCTTCTGTCGTTTTTCTGGGCGAAGGCGCTTTAACGGCGATCGACAGGCCCGTTTCCGATTCGATTTCGCGGTAGTCGCGCGCAACCTTGGTCAGCTGGCCGGCTTCGCCGGTAATCAAAATGATGACGGCGAACTCACCGCAAAACGCGGCCATCTTGCTATCTTCGATGTTGCAACCGTGGCGTGAGAGGAACTCCGACAGCTTCTCGACCAGGCCAACGCGATCGGGCCCGATAGCGGTCAAGATCAAGTGATCCTTTTCTGGCATGGATGAAGGATTGTAACACTGTGCGCCGTGGTGTAGAGTTGCTCCATCTTCTAAGGGGGCTTCCATGAATCGAACATCCAAATTGGGTTTGCTGGCGGTGCTTGTGCTTGCCACGGTTCCTCTCTTCGCGCAGCAAAATGTGCCGCCTCGAGCAAAGGCATTCGAGACGGCGCCTGAGATACCGTACGACTCGGTGCCGAATTTTCTGAAACTGCCGCAGAACTTGTATCTGGGCGAAGGCATCGGTGTGGCGCGAAATTCGAAGGGCCACGTTTTCGTATTCACCCGGAGCGGCGAAACCCGCCTGTTCGAGTTCGATCAGAATGGAAATTACGTGCGCGAGATCGGCCAGGGCTTATATGGCTTCGAGATGGCGCACGGCGTACGCGTCGATTCGCAGGACAACATTTGGGCGGTGGACGAAGGAACCAACATGGTCATCAAGTTCAGTCCGGAAGGGCGCGTGCTGATGACGATGGGTCGAAGAGAAGAAGCCGTTGAAGGTGTGCGCGCCACCCCGGCGCCTGGAACCCCGCCACCTTCGGCGCAACCTTATCGGTTCAACCGGCCGACCGATGTTACTTGGGATCCCGCTGGAAACATCTACATCTCGGATGGATACGGCAATTCGCGGGTGGCGAAATACGACAAGAACGGCCGTTTCATCAAAGAGGTCGGCACGCGCGGCACGCAACCCGGTCAAATGAACACCCCCCACTCGATCACGTCGGACGCCAAGGGAAATATCTACGTGGCGGACCGAGGAAACAGGCGCATTCAAGTGTTCGACAGCGATCTGAACCTCGTGAAAATCTACGATAATGTCGGTGCACCGTGGGCCGTGTGCATCAGTCCTGGCCCGCATCAATATCTCTATAGTTCCAATTCCAATCCCGACAATAATGACTCACGCCTGATGGCCGTCAGCGGCGAGGTTTACAAGATGGAACTCGATGGCACGATCGTCGGCAAGTTCGGCAAGCCCGGAAAACAACTCGGCGAATTCAGCACGATCCATGCAATCGATTGCCGGAATGAAAACGAACTCGTCGTTGCCGAAATCACGGCCTGGCGCATACAAAAGCTCGTGCTGAAACCGCAGCGCGTACAAACGTCGTCGAGAGCAAAGTGAGAGCGGAGGAAATCATGAAGCGTGGTTCAATTGTTTTATTTGTCATCTTCATGCTGCGATTCGCGGGCCCGGCGTTCGCACAAAGCGTTCCGGAAATTCCTTTCGACTCCGCGCCCAATTTCCTCAAGCTCCCGGACGGCTTATATCTCGGTGAAGCTGCCGGCGTGGCAACTAATTCCAAGGGACACGTGTTCGTCTACACGCGAACCGGCTCTCCAAGAGTGACGATCGGAACGAATCGAACGTTCGCACGCACCTCGGCGCGCTTGTTCGAATTCGACCAAACCGGCAAGTACGTGCGCGAGATTGGCCAGGGTCTATACGGATTTGTTTTCGCGCATGGTGTCCGCGTCGACCGGCAGGACAACATTTGGGTCATCGATGAGGGAGCGAACATGGTGATCAAGTTCGATCCCGATGGACGTGTACTCATGACGCTGGGCCGGAAACCCGAAGCGTTGGTTGTTCCGGCGCCATCCGGCGGCGGAGGAGAGGGAGGACGTGGCGAAGGCGGACGCGGAGGTCGCGGTGGACCGCCAGGCGCGGGCATTCCGGGCGACAACTTCAACCGGCCGACGGATGTTGCGTGGGATTCCGCCGGAAATATCTTCGTTGCCGACGGCTATGGCAACTCCCGCGTCGCGAAGTTTGACAAGAACGGAAAGTTCATCAAGTCATGGGGCCAGAGAGGGACGGAGCCGGGACAGTTCAACCTGCCGCACACGATTGCCGTCGATGCGCAAAACAACGTGTATGTGGGCGACCGGGAAAACAAGCGTATTCAAGTATTCGATGCCGACGGCAACTTCAAGACGCAGATCAGCAATGCCGGTACCCCGTATGCAATCTGCATTACACCCGGTCCGCGGCAATTCCTCTACACCTCGAACTCGAATCCCAGTACGACGCTGGACAATGGGGAAATTTACAAGCTGACGCTCGATGGAAAGGTGGTCGGTAAATTCGGCAGAGCGGGAAAGCTCCTCAAAGAGTTCGGCACCGTCCATGCCATGGATTGCCACGGCGAGAATGAAATCTACGTCGCCGAAACGGTGAACTGGAGAGTGCAGAAGCTCACGCTGCGGCCTGCGCAATCGAACTGATGGAAAGGGAGAGGGGCGCGCACCTGAATTCCCGAATTAATTCGGGAATTCAGGTGCGCGCCCCTCTCTATGCTTTATCGATCTTAGCGGCCAGGATGAAATCGCTTTCGGTGAGGCCGTCGATCTTGTGGGTCCAGATTTTCACTCCGACCTTACCCCACGCCAAGTAAATGTCCGGATGATGTCCCTGCTCTTCCGCGATGGCACCGACTTTGTTCGTAAAATCCAGAGCTGTTTTGAAATCGGGAAACTTGAACTCTTTCTCGATGTGGTGATTGTTGATGACGTGCCAGTTCTCGACCTGAGCAGCTAACGGCTTGATTTGCTCTGACGTCAAAGGCGGCACTCCGCCTCGACACGGAACGCAGGTCTTCTCCGCAAGTCCAGCCATAGAATTCCTCCTCGACAAGCTGTAACCAGCTTGTCCGCAGTCTGCCATCCATGGCATGCGCCAAACCATCCATGGGGCGCAAAGACCCTTCACCTTGTTTTCATAGAACTTTTGGCACTACCGAATCTCAGCTTATTATAATGTCCCGCATGACAGTGCTTGCTCGGATGCGCTGGAGCGACATCTGCAGGCGTTCAGAGAGGTCTGTCTGCCATCGCTCGTACTCCGCCTTCGTCACCAGTGGATGCGCGGCAGTTCCCTGCGGTCCGGCCGGGCGCGAGACCACCCTGCCACGATCATGCCAAGCAGAACCACAACTGAAGCAACTGCGATCACCGTTCGCATGATTCCTCCTTGCAGATTTGAGAAGATCGTGCACAGTATATCCTCCACATGATGCTGAAAAACAAAATCGCTTTGGTGACCGGCGGAAGTCAGGGCATTGGGAAGGCAATTTCGGAGAAGCTGTGTGCAGCGGGCGCGGCCGTCGCCATCGCGGCGCTGGATGATGAAGCACTAAAGCGTGCCTCGGCGGAGTTTCAGTCGCGAGGGTTGAAGTTCAAAGCCTACGGTGTAGACCTCTGCGACGATGCTCAACTGGATTCGCTCGTGAAGTCCATTGTCCGGGACCTCGGGCCGGTGGATATTCTCATCAACAACGCCGGAATTACCGGACCGACCGGCCGCGCTGACGAGATCGCGATCAGCGATTGGGACAAGACGCTGCGGATCGATCTCCGTGCGCCGTTCTTATTGAGCCGGGCCGTGATTCCTTCGATGATCGAGAGAAAGACCGGGAGAATCATCAATATCTCTTCCATCGCAGGAAAGATGGCGTATCCGCTCCGGTCCCCGTATGCCGCTTCAAAGTGGGGCCTGGTTGGACTGACTCTGACGCTGGCTCAGGAACTCGGCCCATACAACATTCGCGTCAACGTCATCTGCCCCGGACCGACGCGTACCGAGATGATCGATTCTGCCATCCGCGCTCGCGCTGCAGCCGCCGGCGTCGAGGTGGAAGTCATGGCTCAGGAATATGTCCGCGCTACCGCGTTAAAGAGGATGGTCCTTCCCGAAGAGGTCGCCGGTCTGGCGCTATTCCTCTGCTCGCCTGAATCCGATGCGATCACCGGACAGGCGATCGACGTCAGCGCCGGCTATGGGTTCAGGATTGGGAATTAACAAATGACTGATGAACAACACCTTGAAGATGGTCCTGCTAGCAGGGGAGGGGGAATGCGTTCTACACGATCACGCCAGCCGGGCCGAGCTTTTCCTTCCAGACGCCACAGCCGCCCCGCTTCTTTACAGCATTTCGAGCGGTTCGTCCTTGCCAGCCGGTGGAAACGTGTCGTCGATGAGCTTCAAGTCCTCGTCGTTTAATTTCCATCCGGTCCCTCCGGCATTCTCGCGGACATGTTCGGCTTTGCTCGCCTTACAAATCGCGAACAAGCTGTTGCGGCGAGTGAGAAAATTCAGCGCGACTTGATGCGGCGTCTTTCCGTGACGATCCGCGATCGTTTGGAGCGCTTTTCCCTGTTTGCTTCCCGGCGAAGGAAAATCGCCTTGATCGAACGGCGAATAGCCGACTACCGCAATGTTTTGCGATTCGCAGAACGGCAGGACATGATTCTCGACTGCACGGGAGCGCAAGTGGTAGATCACCTGGTTGCAGGTAATCTTTTCGCGCGTCAGCGCCTTCTGCGCCTGTTTCAGTCGATCGACCTCGAAATTACTGACGCCGATGTAACGGACTTTTCCCGCTGCCACGAGCTCTTCCATGGCGCGCATCGTTTCTTCGATCGGATGGGAGCCGCTCCACCAATGAAGAAGGTACACGTCGAGGGATTCGGTCCTCAGACGCTTCAGACTGGCATCGCATGCGCGAAGCGTGCCTTTGTAGGAAGCGTTTGAGGGAAGAACTTTGCTTACCAGGAAAATCCTGTTTCGAATCCCCCGGATCGCTTCGGCGATGATTTCTTCCGAACCCGTGTACATCTCCGCGGTATCGAGATGCGTCATGCCGAGCTCGATTCCGGTCCGTAGCGCCTCCAGGCCATCTCGTCCCAACTGCCAAGTTCCTTGCCCGATAACAGGAACTTGTACACCTGTGGCGCCGAATTCGCGTCCGACCATAGATCAAGGTATAGGGATTGGCGACGGGGTCAGACGTGTAAATGATTTTCCATCGGACTGGAACATTTGGACGGTTCGCAGCCGAGTGGGTATGGTAACCGTCGGAGTTACGCCCGTTGGGCCAAGAATGAAGGGAAAGGCGGTCGTATCGACAAATGCAATAGTGTCGGGGGCAACATCGTCTCCGACCGCCGATACTTTCACTTCAGCCTGTAATGGCACAGCCTCAGATGGCAGACTCGGAAACAGCGGTCCCAAGGCCACCAGGGACCGAGTCGTCAGCCAAGGCTGGGCCGGTTGGGCCGGTTGGGCCGACGTCGTAAGCGTTGGGTAATCGGTAATGACCGCATACACCGCATACCGTCCGACCCCGACCAGCTGGAGTGTCCCATTAAATTGCGCCGTGCTTTTCGTTTTTGCATCGCTTTCAATGACCGTCACACGCGTTGTCCTGGTCGGTGAAGGCCGAATGCCATTCGCGAGGGGTAATGGATACTCGTAAGTCACATCCAGGATCCATACTCTCCCACTATGATCGATCACTGAATTGCTAAAGCCGTAGGGTATCGGCGCGATTGTGGGTATTGCTGCCGGAATTGCCTCAACAACGGGACCCGGATCGTGCACCTGGGCCGCCGCCGTGTTCGCCGCAACGAAAAGAATCAAACATGCATAAAACGACCGCATAGAACCTCCTGACATACCGGCATGTTAACGTGGGGACGTGCCGGACCGCAAAAATTGGGAGAACATCCCGTAGCTGCGCAGATCACGGGAGTTGTGCTAGTGCTCGTTGGCGTATTCATCGTCCGCTCACAAAAACCCATCGCGATTCCCGACGACTAGTTTATTTTGGTTTGCCGAACCGCAAGACTAGGCCCACTGATGCGCGGTAGTTGTTCTGGCCGACTCCAGGAGCATTGGTCCGCAGATAATCCAATTGCAGAACGCGCATATCTGCGTTGGGTTTGAGGGGCCAATCCAGACCGCCTCCAATGGCCATCGCAAATGAGAAATCCGAAGCGTGGGGGCCGGGAGGTCCAACGGTCGCGCCGGTGTGGGCTCCCCCGAAGAGAATATGTGCAAACGGCACAGACGCGGATATGAGCCGTGCCGGTGCGGCATTCCCACCAGCTTTTGGAAAGGTGAACCGCGGGCCATACAAGATCGAGTAAATATGGTCTCGAGTCGTAACCCTCCCAATTGTTGGCGATTTGTAATAGCCGCTGATATCCAGCGTTCCTCCAAACCGCCGGTTCACGTTCTCCGTCACGGAGAAGTCCCAACCATTCATGTTCATATAGTGATGCCGCGCCATGTAAATGAGGGGCGTCGGCCTTGAAATGAAATACTCCCGAACGTCAGCCCTTAACCGCCGAAGACTTCCCACGGGACCACTTCCTGAGCGAGACATGCCGTTCGAAACAATGTCAACAGCAAGAATGTGTATAGGACTCGCTTCATGCGCTAGCGGGGCCATTCCCCTCCTCGCAGAGGAGGGGTGGCTGCGCCGAGCGCAGCGAAGGCGCGGACGGGGTGGTCAGAACGGCGAAACGTTTCGCCGAACTGTCCACCCCTCCTCTGCAAGGAGGGGCTTTGCACAAAAAATCCTGGGCGGTCATAGACCGCCCCTACAGCTTGGGGTGCGCAACTGTAGGGGCGCTCTATGAGCGCCCGCGATGTATTTTTTGTGCAAAGCCGCAAGGAGGGGAATATTGCGGTTCCAAAACTCATATGGTGACGACCTCGTCGAAAACCTCCGGCGAGACGGGTGTTCCAGACAACCGCAGCCGTTCCATGAATTCAGCCGAAGGCATGGTGCCTTGAAATCGGCCGAGCACACGCCCGTCTTCCGCCACTCCCGTTTGATCAAATATAAAAATGTCGCGCACCTGGATATTCAGGTCGTTCAGGCCCGTGACTTCGGCGACATGCGTGACCTTTCGTGTGCCGTCGCTGAGGCGCGCGGTTTGCACCAGCAAATGAATCACCGAGGCCATTTGCTGGCGAATGAAGCGGCTGGGCAGATCGAGTTTCGCCATCATGACCATCGTCTCCAGCCGGCTGAAGGCATCGGCGGGCGAATTGGCGTGGACGGTCGTCATCGAACCCTCGACACCGGTGCCCATCGCCTGCAACATATCGAGAGCTTCACCGCCGCGCGCCTCGCCGAGCAAGATCCTGTCGGGACGCAGGCGCAGAGCAGTCATCAGTAACTGCCGCTGCGTGATCGCTCCCTTCCCTTCGATGTTGGGCGGACGCGTCTCCATACGAACGACGTCATCCAGTTGAAGCTGCAGTTCGGCGGTGTCCTCGATGGTCACGACGCGTTCGTGCTCCGGAATGAAACGGGAAAGGCAATTCAGAAATGTGGTCTTGCCCGAACCGGTCCCTCCGGAAATAACCATGTTGAATCTCGCTTCCACGCACGCGGCAAGAAACGTCATGATCGATGGGGTCAGCGTTTGATTCCGCAGCAGCTCCTCATTGGTCAGCACCTTGCGGCCGAACCGGCGAATCGAAAGCGACGGCCCGTCAACAGCAAGCGGGGGAATGATCGCATTCACGCGCGAACCGTCCTGCAAGCGGGCATCCACCAACGGCACGGATTCATCTATGCGTCTTCCGACACTGGAAACAATCTTTTCGATGATGTGCAACAGATGCCGGTCGTTCTGAAATCGGATGGAGGTTTCGATCAGCTTCCCGTGCCGCTCGATATATACGTGCTTGTGCGTGTTCACTAAAATGTCCGAGATGGTCGGATCCTTCAGCAAGGGTTCCAGCGGTCCGAGGCCGAACACTTCGTCCAGGATTTCCTCCGCCAGGCGGTTTCGCTCCGTCATGCTGATCGGAAGATGATCTTCGCGCAAGATCTTCTCCAACACACTCTGGACTTCGCGGCGCAGTTCTTGCCGGCTCTCGGCCTTCACGGCATCCATATTCAGCACGCTCAAGAGCTTTTGATGGACGCGCGTCTTCAGACTCGCGAAACGCTCCTGGTTCTGGCTGAATATGGAAACTCGACTCATCGGACCGGAATCGTAACACGATTGCTTGCAAACCCTTGCATCACGAGGCTCACGGAAATGTTCGTTGCGGGGGAGACCAAAGCCGGAACGCGAACTGTTACCTGGTATCGTCCTGCAACACCTGGGACCAGACCGCTGTAAAGCACATCGGCCGGGTACGTATCAAAGAAGACCCGCGGCGCCGCGATTGTTCTGTTTAGCGGTTCTTCAGTTGCGCCAGGTTCTCCGGGCCCGATAGAAGGATTGACCGGACCAAGACCTGTGGCGAAGAGCGTGACTATACTGCCGCGATCCGCCGGATTCGAAGCAGTGACGACGGAAGCGTCATCCTTGATGAAGATGCCGAGACCTCGGCCGTTCCCACTCTGTGTCAGGATTCCGGGAGCGAAAGCGGCGATGGAAATCTGAACCTCATTGCTGCGACTGGATGCGGCTTCGACGCGCAGACCATACACACCGGCAGAAATGTCCGTAGGCAACAGAGCCCTGACCTGCGCCGGCGAAACTGACAATAGCGGCAAGGCCATATCGCCGGCCGGCGTGTTGATCCAGACTCGCGTTGTGGCGAGAACCGTCGGCAACGTCCCTGCGGAGGCGAGAACGGTCGTTTGAGCCAAATCCTCGCCCGTAATCGAAACGATGCTGCCGGGCCCTAGAGCGGTGTAGGAATTGAATGTCACCCCATCAACGACCGAATCTTGCAGCAGCGCCGGCGCATCTACCGCGGTGACGGTGAAAGTCACGGAGAGATCGCCAACTGTCGCCAGTACTTGAACGGTTCCGCGGTTCGGCGGCAGCGTCAGAACTGTGCCGGCGATTCCGGCCGCATTTGTGAATGCGGTTCGCGAGCTGAGTGATCCGCCACCGTTAACAATCGCGAAATCGACTGGGACTCCATTTAATGGATTTTGATTGGCATCGGAGACGAGAACCTGCAACGGCGGCAGCGCGGCCCCGACACCGCCCAATCCATTATTGCCGCTTAGCATCGTCATTTGAGCCGGCGCTTCCGTCACGCGCGCGGTGACAAAAACAGTCTGTACAAAAGATCCCGAGATGAATTGTAAGCGTCCCACATGGATCCCAGGCTGCAGACCCGCCGCGGATATGCGAATGACCGCCTCCCCTGAACCACGGGGCCTCAAAGTCCCGTTGGCTTCAGGAATGCCGAGCCAACCGTCATATGCATTGAGCCGCCAACCCAGCGTGTTCGAAGAGGCGACATTGAACAGAGGAACGCCTGCAGCCAGCGTCGTTCCCTTCATCAGAGTGACGCTAATGGAAAGTGAATTGACAACAATTCCAGCAGCCAGCCCCTTCGCCGATATCGAATAAACGCCGCGGCCGAATGTGGCCGCGAGTAAGATTCCGTCCGGTTGCCGCAGAGAGATGTCGGTGACTGGAACCGGAGGAAGCCCCCAACTGATGTCGGTCCATTGCGGCGAAGCCGCGACATTTCCGCCGCCACCTACATTGAACGTCACAAATACTCCGGCATCGGTTGCGACATATATCGTCTGCGCGGGTTGATTGAAGAGTTGGAACTGTCCTGGTCCGAATGGTGGTCCCGGCGGTTGTCCGGGAAAGGTAGGTAGTGGAACCGGTGTCACGACGAGAGGAGGCAATGAAGTGGGATCGATGACGATGGCATTCACCGGCACGTTCGGCAGATTAGTGCGTAGGGATGTCCATATCCCACCGCCGTTCGTCGATTGTTGCAAATCGCCTTGCAGGTAACCGGCCGAGAGGCTCGTTCCCGCGGGGAAACCGCCAATCGCTGCATATACCGTATTGTTCTGCCTCGGATCTACCGCGAGACGGTTGACATATCCGGAGACGGAGCCCATTCGCGTCCAGGTTTGCCCGCTGTTCTGCGAACGCCAAATCAATGAAACGGGGGGGCACGACGTCAATACGACCTCCGGTAGGCACGCTGTTGCAGCATAGAGCGTCGTGCGCTGAGCAGGCGCCATTGTCAGGGCGATCACGACGTGCGTCGGATCCGAATCGACGGCGGGCAAGACAGTCCAGGAATCACCGGCGTTGGAGGTACGATAAAGGCGCGATCCGGCCACGAAAGCGGACGAAGGATTCACAGGGTCCACGACCAGAGGGGGAAACGGCGCTCGAAGTTCCCCATCGGCAAGAACTTTGCTCGATGAGAACTGTGTCCCGCCGTCGCCGGAGAGGTAGATGGCCTGATTTCCCGTCGCAAAAATATTGGACGAGTTCGCCAGAGCCGACACGGTACCGACGGAATCGCTGATCTTGCCACCGAGGGGTCCGAACAATCCGGCGGGTCCCGCTGCCCAAACTGCATTCTGAGAATCGAGGCTCGCGGAGAGGAACTGCCCCAAAGGCAATTGCCGGATCGCGCGAGTCGGAGTCGAACCCATCAGCGGAAGCATTTCGAGCCCACCATCTCCAGCAAGGAGAAGCACGTCTCCCGTGGTCACAGCCGAATGCAGACGCGGTGTCTTCGATGAAACGTTGAACCAACTGATCCCCTGGTTCGTGGAAGCCATCAACGAATCTCCCGCTACGTAGAGATTCCCACTGGCCGAGTCCAAAACCAGTTGGTTTGGTGGATGACCCGCGCCTACGCGGACGGGTTCCGACCAGGTGTTCCCCCCATCGGTACTGCGGTAAAAATCGATTAGCGAAGGATTGGCCCCGCTTCCCTGCCCGCTCAATTGATACGAGACAGTCACCGACAGGGCATTCGCATCGGCGACGACGCTCACCCAAGTCGTCCGTGCGTCGCTTGCGTACGGGCTTGCAGGTAGAGATATGTTCGCCCACGTGCTGCCGCCGTCCGATGATCGAATCAAAACGTTATTAAAGGACCCACCGGAATTGTCGCCGAGCACGCCAACATAAACACTGCCAAGATCGTCGAAAGCAATAGATGCGACCGGACTTGGAACAATCTTGCTCCAGCTCGTGCCCGCATCCTGTGAAAGGAACAACCCTTCCGCCGACCCCGCAAATATCCGTAATGAGTTCGCCGGATCGACGGCGAGCGCGCAAACCGGCTGGTTCGTGAATCGCGGCCCGGTCGTCCACGTCCGGCCGCCATCGGGCGACCGCACCACCGTCTGTAATGGCCGCAGGTTCTGGTCGTCTCCTGTTCCGACGTAGAGCACGTCGGGAGAACGGGAATCGATTGCGATAGAACACACTTGGAGTGATGAAAGCAAATCGGTCAACGGAACCCAGGAACTGCCGCCATCCGTGCTTTTCCACACGCCTCCCCCAGGGGCCACAAAATACAAAGTGAAATCACTGCGGGGGTCGGAAGCGAGTCTCACCACTCGCGGAGGAGCGCCCGGCGGCCCCGCGAAATTCCAACTAGCTTGCGCATGTAAGGATAAGGTAACTCCCAGCAAGATGAGGACAGCGGCGAGGGCGTGTTCCCCAAGCCGCGAAGCGGCGTGAAAAAATAGCCCAGCGCGTAAGCGCTGGGTCTTGAATGTTTGGAATCGCGAGTCCCGCAAGGGGCGACAGACGGATTCTTCTATCGCCCCTCCGGGGCTTGTCGCCGGAGATCGATGAGATTCCCAGGGCTTGCGCCCTGGGATAAGCTCTTGACGCCGCTTCGCGGCTTGAGCTAACACGCCCTCACGAGCGCTTTGCACAAAAAATCCTGGGCGGTCATAGACCGTCCCTAGAGCTTGGGGTGCGCAACTGTAGGGGCGCTCTATGAGCGCCCACGATGTATTTTTTGTGCGAAGCCCCTCACGAGCGCTAATGCACTGCCGTAAGCGGTGCGTCATCGGTCGCACTGGCTGCTCCTCCGGCAGTGATGACCACCGGCAGGTCGTCACCTTCAGTCCGGTCTCCTGGAACATAAAGATTGATCTGATAAATCCCCACCATGCCGGGGGCCAGGCCGGACCATAGCACTGGGTAAGGATGGCCGCCGATCGTGACTTGGATTGATTCCCTCGTCACGGAAAAAGGATCGGCCGAGGCGGCTTCACCAGCGGCAACGCCGGGATCGACTGGACCGAGTCCTGCGGCGTAAAGAATGAGCGTTTCGTCCCGCTCGGCAGGATAGTCCGGCGTGACGAGCGCGAAATCCGCGCCATGGATAATGGCGGCCGTCTTTACGCCGTTGACATCGAGTGAAAATGCACCCGGACTCGACAGACTGACTGGAATCGAGACGCCGGGACTGACCAGACCCAGGCGCTGCGAACGAACGGTCAGCGTCACACGAGTCGTTGCTAATTCCGGCGGCAATTGTGCATCGATTTGCGTGGGAGACGTGTTGATAAGCGGAATCGCCATTTCATTCGCCGTCACGCAAACTCCGCCAAGCAATCGCGGCAATGGGATGCCGGGCGCCGACGCCGCGTCCGCCAGATTGCTGCCCAAAATCGAGATCAGCGATCCCGGCGAGATCTGCCGGTTGTGCGTGGAGGTATTCACCACTCCACTGGCCTGAAATGAAGGGGCACGCCCGCCCGTCTGAGCTAAGGAAACCACAGTGAGTCCAGACCACGAGAGCAGGTAGACATTATTGTTACCGTCGAAAATGACGCCGTGAGGGAGAATCTGCGTTTGATTGTTCACACCGATTTCGAGCGCCGTCACCCGCGGAGGCCATTGCCGCGGCGCCGCGCCGAGGGCGGCGTTGGCGCCACTTTGAGCGGGAGTGATGTCCATCACCTGCTCCGGTAACGACACCTGGATGTCTTGCTGAAAAGTTGCGAGATTAAATCGCTGCAAGCTCTGCGGCGTGCCGCTTTGCACACGAACTGCGAGATTGTTCGCAACCGCGACGCCAAAAGCATTGGCACTGGCCGCCTGCCCTATAGGCAACCCGGCCGCTGAAGCTAAGAATCCTTGTGAACCCAACACGGAGTTGAATACGGCGTTTTCGACAACGTAAGAGCTGCCGTCGGAACCGGCCGCAGCGACGCCGCGAAATTGCGGAACCGCAGCAAAGCGAAGTATCGGAAATGTATCCGAGATCGGGTCGTAGAGTCGCAGATTGGCGTTTTGGGTAATTCCTGCATCCGCGATGAGAATCCCGCTACCATCGGCCGCCGCTGTCAAGACGTTTCGGCCCCCTATTGCGTTAGTGGCCCCCACCCCCAAATCCAACCGCGGAAACGCGCTGCGCGTCAGCAGGCTCAACTGCCAAATCTGTCCGTTCCCAGGCAAAACCCCAGCGGCCGGAAGCGGCGACACCGAAAACAAGATCGCGTTCGACGATGCGGCGATATAGCGCGGAAATAGCGGGACAATCGTACTGAGGGGTATCGGTCCCATGGAAATCTGATCGACTTCTTGCATCGCATCCAGATCCACGACCGAAAAATTCTCGGAGCCGAAGTTCGCGACAACCAGTGTCGAAGGATTCACCATCACCATCGACAGAGGCCGATTCCCAACGCGGATCGGCGATAAAAACGTCTGGCTCTCCAGTGAGAAGACTTCGACCTGTCCCAAAGTGTAATTGGCGATGTACAAACGTTGACGCCCGCTATCCATCTGCATGTCGACGCCTAAACCATTGACGGGAACAATCGTGCCGCGGTCGCTCACATCGCGAAAGTTAAAGTTGACTAAAATCGCAGGCTCGATATTCACCGCTTCGGGGGACACCAATACGACGACGTACTGAGAGGTGCCGCGCACGGCCACCGTACGCGGATCAAAGCTGATCGTCAATGTTGCCGGTGCTATACCCGAACGCTGGCTCAGAATCACAGGAGTCGTGACCGTGGGGCTCGTGCTGTTCACACTGGCTGCAAAGGTCATCCGGCCGCCGCCGATGTTTCGGATTTGCACCGTGGCGGTCGCGATCGTGCGATTACACATGTCGCGCGAGAGCACGACGTTGGTCGAGCTCACATCGAGGATCGGAACATTGTTCAATTGTCCGATGGGTATCACCATCAAGCCAGAGGTCGATGTCGCAAACAGATTTTGGCCGTCGGGTGACGCGATGATCTTCGACGTTATCTGCTCGGAAAGACGCAAACCAAGCTGCGGCGTCAGGCTCGACGAGCGCAGGATCTGCAAAACGGCCGCTGTCTGTTGGCTTTGCGCGGCGCCCGGTGCTCCCGGGAAAATCCCGCCGCCGGGGAATCCGCCACCGCCGGGAATAGTCACGCCAGGTGTTGCGGGATTCTGAGGGTTATTGGGATTGAGGGGGTTGATCGGCGTTTGCGCGCAACATGCCGCTCCGTTGTTGAACGACGCGTAAACCGAGTTCCCATCCACAGAGAATGCGCTACCACCCGAAGCCGCGTTCAAGACATTTCCAGTCCGCCCTAGAATCGTGAGTGTTTGCGTATCGAACAGCAGCGGACCGGCCATAAATCTGGACCCGTCCGACGACGCGGACAAAATCGAGGCCACCCCCGTCACATTGCGGCTCCGCAGAACCACTCCGGACGCCACTTCATAAACAAACAGCCGATTTGCCGCCCCGCCTCCTGCGTTAGGGAGCGACCGTCCGATGATGAGATTTCCGGAAGCCGTCGTGACGAGGCTGGCGAAAGCGGAAGTGTTGATAAAGACCGGCGGAATATTTTGCAGTCCGTTAGGCGGCGTTGGAGGAGGTGAGACGGGAACCGGCGACACGCTGCCCGTCGTGGTGTCGAGACGTTGGAGTCCACCAGTCCCGAGAATAACTACCTTACCGTCGTTCCCCACAGCGACCGCATCCGGCCGAGAACCGATGTTATAGTCGTTGCCCCGTTGGCGGCTGTTCAGATTAATCGTGTTGATGGTATTCGAGCCGGCGCTGGCGACGTACAGCGTCGTCAGATCCGGACTCAATGCCAGGCTCGACGGCAACGTGCCTGTGGCAATGCTCCCCACCAATCGCCTTTCACCGACGGAGTAGATATCCACCTCATTCCGCGACGCATTGGCGAGATACACCAGGTTCCGCGCGGAGTCGTAAATCAAATCCGCCACTGTTCCCAAAACCGGCACAACCGTTCCGATATTCGCAGCGTAAGCCGCCGAAACAAAGAAGGATAATAAAGTCGCCAGGCTCGAGAGCAAAACCATCAACCGGCGCGTCTGTGGAACCGAAAACACTTGCATCAAACCGTTCCCCAAAATTATCGGACGCCGCGAAATATAAGCCACGAACTCCACCTCGCGCAATGCTCGCCGGGCGGTTTTACCTCTTTTTACAGTCGACCAGATTGCCTGCTCCGCACGGATTGGCGCTGACTGAAGAGGCGATTCCACTGCTGATGCCCGCAGCAGAAAGGCTGGCCAACCAGGGGTGTCTCCTATTTTCGGATCATCCATAACTTTTTGTAAAGGGGCGCCAGCATCTGCGGTTGCTGCGCAGCAAACGATTTTGTTGTCTAGCATCGGCGTTTCCTGGACAGGAAACGGTTTTGCTGTCTAGCATCGGCGTTTCCTAGACAGCATCCGGATTTGCTGTCTAGCATCCGCGGTTGCTGTGCAGGAAACGATTTTGCTGTCTAGCATCGGCGTTTCCTAGACAGCATCTGGATTTGCTGTCTAGCATCCATGGCAGGGACGCGTGTTAAGACAACAGGTTGCCCGGCCAGTTTAACCTCTTTTTACATCTACAGATCCAACATTTAGGTGTAACATCGGCTTCGATTTAGAGGAGAATTTCGGCATATGGCCGCGGGGCCGTTCGTTGTACGAAACCGCACGCGGGAAGCGATTCTGGCTTCCAAGGTACAACTTGCAGACACGCCGCGAGCGCGGCGGATCGGTTTGCTGAAGCACGATAAATTGGACGCCGGTGAAGGTTTGTGGATCTATCCGACCCAGGCGATCCACACGTTCGGCATGCGATTTCCCATCGATGTGGCTTTCATCGATCGGCGGATGCGAGTGAAACGCTTATATCATCAGCTTGCGCCATTCCGCCTGACGTCGCTTGTTTGGTCCGCTCAAAGCGTTCTTGAATTGCCCGCTGGATCCCTCGCGGGCACCGGGACCGCGGTCGGTGACGAACTCCAAATCTCACTGAGCGAAGAGTCATCTAAATGAATGTCCGATATCTCACAGTAGCGCTCTTGACGGCTCTAACGCTCGGCGCCGGTTGCGTGCGCCACGCCATAACCCAAGACTTCGGTCTTTCCGGAATCGCTTCACCGCGTGCGAAACGCCCGGCAGCACAGGCGATCGACACTCCGTTGCGTGCCGTGTTCAAACGGCAGATCCAGGGAGCATTCAATCCTCTCAGTGATGACGCGCGTGTTCAGGCGCTCGAAACCCGGTTGAAGTCGAACCCTCAAGATGCCGCGGCCCGATTGGAACTCGGCGGCGTTTATGAAATTTACAAGCTTTACGACAACGCGTTCGAGCAGTACCGGCAAGCGTTACAGTTATCGCTCTCCGATGGCGCTGCCGCTGAACAGGCTATCGCCGGATTGTCGCGTTCGGCACGCGCATCGCGCCGGGCTCAAGAGGCGATCGGTCCAGTGGAGACTCTCCTCCAGCAGCGTCCCTCCACCGCGTCCTGGATTGAATTGGGACTTCTATATCAAGCCGTAAGCGATCTCGGCAAAGCTGAAATTGCATTCGCCGAAGCCGTGACTCTCGATCCGGAATCCGATCGGGCTTATAACAATCTTGGCTACAATCTTCTCCTCGAAAATAAGATTGAAGCCGCCGAGGCCGAACTTCGCAGGGCACTCGAGCTGAATCCTTCATCAACAACAGCTCGAAATAATCTCGGCACAGTGCTCGCCCGGCGCGGAGACTTCGAAGGGGCGCTCCAAGAATTCCAACTCGCTGCCGACGTGGCCACCGCTCACAACAACCTTGCGGTTGTTCTCCTGGAGATGGGTCAGTACGAACGAAGCCGGGAAGAATTGGTCAAAGCTTTGGCGATTCGCCGTTACTTTGCGCCAGCGCTGGCGAATTTCAAGCTGGTGCAAGAACGCATCCGCGAACGGACAGAACTGCAAAAGGTCGGACGCTTGCCCTTGAGCGCGGTGCGAGTGCCGTCAGCGATTGTTGCAGAAGCGGGGCCGACTGCAGCCGACCCTCCCTCTGCGGATCAGCGAGAAATTTCCACACAAAAAGACTCTGAGGATAAACCATGAAGAAATTTTTTATTCGTCTTTGGACACAAACGGAAGGCCAGGACCTGGTCGAGTATGCTTTGATCGTCGCGACGATAGCGCTTGGGCTTATTTCAGTCGTCGGGCAGATCGCCACTGCACTCAGCACCGTCTACGCAAATATCGTAGGCTCGATTGGTACGTTCGGGACCGCGCAATAAGTAGAACATGGATGCTTACTCGCAGGCTATCTACCAGCTGGACTCTTCTCCTACGTTCAAGGCCGAACGGACCGGAGTAACTTCGCTTGCGGTTTGGCTCCTCCCCAACTTTGTTGGCGTCGTATTTACGTTGACCCTCTTCGAGGTGTTGTTTCTCTCCGCCGGTATCCCACGGCTATTTTACGACAGCGACATGGGATGGCACGTGCGCAACGGCGAAGCCATTCTCCGCACGGCCGCCGTTCCCCGAGCCGATCACTTTTCGTATACGCGTGAGGGCGCGCCTTGGTTCGCATGGGAGTGGCTGTCGGATGCCGGCTTTGGCGCTTTGCATCGCCTCGCCGGACTTTCCGGTGTTGCTCTGATCGCTGCGCTGACCATTGCTCTGACTGCGGCTGGGGCGGCACACCTGGCTCTTTCCATGGGCGGCAATCTGTTCTTCACCGCCTTTGCCACCGTCTTGCTGCTGGGCACCACCAGCATCCACTGGTTCGCGCGTCCCCACGTTTTTTCATGGATTCTGGCATTAGCGTTTCTGGCCGCGGTTGAACGGGAGCGACGCAAACCGAGCGCGACTTTATACGCGCTGCCTCTGCTTGCGGCTCTTTGGGCCAATCTGCACGGCAGTTTCTTGCTGGGTCCCGTCATTGTTTTCATATATGCCATCGGTGAGTGGCTCGCCAGGCGGAGCGGCTTGCGGTTCGCCGTGACGTCGCTGGCATGTCTGCTGGCAACCTTTATTAGTCCGTACGGCTGGCGCCTGCATGAACACATTCTTGCTTATCTGCAGAATGACTATTTGATGGATCACATCGTCGAATTCCGGAGCTTCAGTTTTCACGCGCCCGGCGCATTGTACGTCGAACTGCTCCTGGCGGTGGGCGCCATTGGAACGATAGCGCTTTTCAAGCAGCGCGCATTTGGTCCCGCGCTGTTGAGTGTGGGAATGCTGCATCTCTCCTTATATTCCGCGCGCCACCTGGCGACTGCGGCTGTTCTTCTATTACCTCTTTCGGTTACCGCTTTGACGCGCGAGGCGAGAACGTGGCCGGCCCTCCGCCGTTTCCTGGATTATTCCGACCGCCTGCGCGCCATCGATATCCGAATCTACGGCGTCGTTCCAATCGTCCTGGTGCTCGCATTGACTCTCGTTGGCGTGAATGCTCTTGCCCGCGCCGGTCGAGTGGGATTTGATCCCGGAACATTCCCTGTCCGCGCTGCCGACTTTCTCGAGCAAAGGAACAGGGAAAGCAACGGCTTGGGCCGTGTGTTCGCGAAAGATCAATGGAACGGATATCTGATTTACCGCTTTGACGGCCGCTTGAAGGTCTTCCTTGATGGCCGCAGCGATTTCTATGGCCAAAACATGTTGGAAAGTTACGCCCAAATCGTTGAAGTCCGGCCGGCATGGGAAGCGATGCTCCAACAGTACGATGTCCGGTTTGTTCTCGTGGCACCGGATAATGCTTTGGCGTCTGCGCTTCGACTGAGCCGAGCTTGGAAGCGCATCTATTCGGATCCGGTCGCTGCGGTCTACGAAAGGATAAGCTGAACATGCCCGCGGTGATGGTGATGGGATTGGTTGTATTGGTCACGCTTGCCGCATGGAGTGATCTTCGTAGCCGGCGGATTCCGAATTCGATTACCGTTACCGGGGCCGCGGTAGGACTTCTGTTACACGTTTTCTACGGGAGTGTGTCGGGAGCCATGCAATCGCTGGCCGGGGCCGCGTTCGGACTCGCCATTTTTCTCGTATTCTATATTGCCGGCGGGATGGGCGCCGGGGACGTGAAGTTGTTTGGCGCGGTGGGCACATTCGCCGGGCCGCAGGGCATGATTATCGTATTTGTCGTCACTGCGCTGCTGGGCGGAATCGCAGCACTGGCTTTGGTATTGTGGCACGGACGCCTCGGCGCAACGCTCGTTCGGATGGGTGGAATGTTGATTGGTATGGGCCGGCTCCGCTTCGGTGAATTGCGAGCGGCGGCAGCATCGCCCGAATCGTTGCGCCTGCCTTACGGCGCCGTCATCGCCGGCGGCACGCTGTTGTTTCTCGCGGTGTGGCGATTCCCCTCCTAAGTTAGGAGGGGTGCCGAGCGAACAAAGTGAGCGAGGCGGGGTGGTTCGCTCAGGAACCTCCCTGGCGCTTCGCGCCACCCCTCCTAACTTAGGAGGGGAGCTGGATGAGATCGTATGCAGCGTCATCGTGTACTCGTTGCTTTTGGAATTGCATGGCTGACCGCCCTGCTGTTGAGCTGGTGGGTTTATAAAAAGACCACAGCGCCACAGGCTCGGGATGTCATCTCGGTTGCAGCGGCCGCGCACGATTTAGCAATCGGCAAGCGCATTCAAACCGACGATCTGAAAATGGTCACGCTCGATCGCAAGGACTTGCCTCGCGGTGTATTTGTGAAGGCGAGCGATGTTGTGGACCGCGCCGTGGCGGTTCCAATCTTTGCCGGCGAGATTGTGTTGAACGGCAAGCTGGCCGCCAAGGGAAGCGGTGAGGGACTGACCGCGCTTATCGAGCCGGGTATGCGCGCCGTCTCTGTGCAGGTGAATGAAATTTCGGGTGTATCGGGGTTCATCCAGCCGGGTACCCGCGTTGATGTGCTGTTCACGCGCACCTTCTCGAATGGTGATGCGGCTACGACAACGATTCTCCAGAACATTAAAGTCGTCGCCTACGGCAGGCAGCTCGATGCCTCGGCGAAGTTAGAGTCGCGTGATACAACGCGCCCCACTGTCGCGACGTTGCTGGTCACACAGGAAGAGGCGCAAAAGGTGGTATTGGCCCAGCAGCGCGGACGCATTCAGCTCGTGCTGCGAAATGGTTTGGATGATAAGGTCGACGAATTTTCCGATCCCATTGCAGCGGCTGATCTCGGAATCGAGGAACCTCGCAAGCCTCAACCGCCGCCCGTCCGACCGGTTCCTCCTCCGGATCCCGTCGTTCGTCCCTCGAAAGCCGCGAAGGCGGATGAGGATGCGCACACGGTCCGGATATATCGAGGGGACAAAATGACCGAGGAAAAGGTCAAATGAAGTTTCCAACTGTATCGGCGGTCCGCGAAGGGCAAGCGCGACAGCGCGCAGCCTCGAGAGATGACCGCAGGCGCCATCTAAACTGCTGGACGGTCGGCGCTCATAGAGCGCCGCGACAGTTTATGCGCTCATTCGCAATAGGTTTGGCCGTGCTGATTCTGGTCGGCATCATCGGACCGAGCATCCGCGCTCAGGAACCTCCCCAACCCCCCAGGCTGGCGACGCCTCTTCCGGCGCGGGCGATGACGCTTACGGTCGGCCGCGGCGAGTTGCTGCAGTTTCCCGATGCCACGTCTCGCGTTTCGGTTTCCGATCCAGGGATTGCGGATGCGGTTGTCGTTTCGCCCAACGATGTCGTGTTGAACGGCAAGGCGCCCGGAAACACAACCATCATGATTTGGCATGGCGATAACGTATCGCCTTACAACATCACAGTCGAACCGGATCTGAGTGAAATCCAAAAGCAGTTGCGGGCCACTTTTCCCAGCGAGCAAATCGAAGTCTCGAGCAGTAAGGACGCCATTCTTCTCACCGGTGTGGTGAGCGATGCGGAGATCGCAAAGCAAGCAGGATCGATTGCCGCCCTACACGCGAAATCCGTTGTGAACCTGCTTCAATCGCCGCCGCCCGATAATCGCCAGGTGATGCTGCAAGTCAAGTTCGCGACGGTGGACCGCACGACTCTCAGCCAGTTCGGAGCAAACTTCTTCAGCGTGAATAACAGGCTCGTCGGCTCCGCAACAACGCAGCAATTCCAGTTTCCACGAATTGGGCAATTGCAGTTCTCCCAGGGGCCAAACGGCCAGCCGCAATTGGGTAACGAGACCGTTACCGTAGCCGACCTGTTGAACTTGTTTGCATTCCGGCCCGATCTGAATTTCGGAGCGACGCTGCGTTTGCTTCAAAGCCAGAATCTTCTGGAGATTCTCGCGGAACCCAACTTGATTACCGTCAGCGGGCGCGAAGCCAGTTTTCTGGCTGGGGGAGAATTTCCTTTCCCCGTGATCACGAACACCGGAACCGGAGCGCAAGCGGCTCCGGTCGTCACGATTCAGTTCAGGCCGTTCGGCGTACGCCTGGTGTTTACACCGACGGTTGAACCGAACGGATTGATCCATTTGAAGGTACGGCCCGAAGTGAGCTCGTTGGATTTTTCGAATGCGCTCACGATTCAAGGATTTCTCATTCCGGCCATAAGCTCGCGAACCGCGGAAACCGAGGTCGAGCTGCGTGAAGGCGAAAGTTTTGCCATCGCGGGGCTGATCGATAATCGCGTCACTCAAATCGTGAGCAAGCTGCCCGGTATCGGAGACATGCCGATCATCGGCCATCTCTTCCGGACTCGCAGCAACCAGAAAGCAAATACAGAACTGCTGGTGCTGATTACGCCGAATTTCGTCAGACCCTTCGCTCCCGGTGAAACACCTCCATTGCCGCAGTTCCCGGAAGGCTTCCTTGGAGACCGTAGCGTTGAAAGCGGGGCAACGCCGGCGTTCATCGGGCCTCGGGGAACAGAGTCTTCCGGAGGGAAGCCGTGAGGTTTGGGCCAACGGAGCGGGGAGCTACGACGCTCTATTTCCTGCTATTGACGACCGTCGCGCTCGGCCTGATGGTCATGGCCGTAGATTTCGGCCGCTTCTCCCTCATTCAGGCGGAATTGCAAACCGCGGCCGATGCCGCTGCGCTGGCCGCAGCAACGCGCCTGACGGGAACGATGTCGAGTACCGAGCAGGCGGATCTCGAATGGAACGCTTCGTTTAACGACGCGACGCAAAACGACAATCGTTTCAATCTGCGTTTGAACCAGGTCCTGTCCAGCTCAAATCTGTTTGTCGAAACTACAGAGTCTTACTTCTCTACCCTGGCAGACGCTTTTGGGAATACAGGCGGCGGCCAAACGGGAGGCATCGACTGGGGAAGCCTCGCGTATCCGAAATTCTCGAGAATTCAGATCTCGGCCCAGGCGCCGGTCGTGTTTGCTCCATTTCTGAACCGCGATCCCGGCGCACTGCCGACAATAACGGTTTCGGCAATTGCAGGGCTGAGCGCTCCATTGTGTGTCGCTTCAGGAATCGACGATCTTGCCATTGTCGATCCAAGCATGGGAGCAGACTCCGATCACTTCGGACTCGTACCCGGAAACTATTACACGTTGTCTCTGTCGTCAACGCAGGCCCCGCTCGAGAGCACGGATTCGACGATCGCATACGTCATACTGGATCACTTTCCAAATGGCGTGCAGGATACGGGCCTGCTGGATGACTTGCTCTTCGAATTAGGCGCGGCGAGCATCTCTACAAACGCCGGATTGGATCCGCCGGGCACGATCACGATTGGCAATATCGGAGTCGCTTACGGAAGTCCGAATAGTGTCGCCACGACGGTTTTTCAGGACACCACCAATACGGCGAGCCAGGACATTCTTTGTGGCCTCAATGTTCGTTTTGGCATGGATCCATCGCTGAACGATGCGTGTAATACCGGAAACCGGCTCGACTTTCCGTCGTTGTTTTCGAGGTTTCAGGCAGCCGCAGATACCGATATCGGTATGGTCGCCTCCGGCAGCGCCGGACTGCAGGATTTCGCCGTGGACTACTGCCAGGAGGGCGTATGCAACTTTCGCCGCATACTAACACTTTCAGTAGTGGACGCCGCGGACACGCTGACAGTTCTGAACTTCCGCCAATTCCTTTTGGAACCGTCAACCGTTTCTCAGGGTTTAGATCCAACGGCGGCGAACGGATCGTTCCGCGCGCAATACATCGGAACACCGGTGCCGGTTCGATCCGGGGCACTGGGGGGTTCCTGTGGCGTGTCCGTCGGAATCGGAAGGGTGGTGTTGCATTAGGTATAGGTCACAGCGCGGCCAAGCCGTCCTAGAACTTGCTATTCAGATTCCGCTCTTGATGGTCATCCTGGCCGGCGGAGTCCAGTTCGCGCGCGTCTTTTACACCTATCATACGCTGGAAAAAGCGTTGCGCGGCGGCGCGGCTTTGATCGCGCGGGCAAGCAACGTGAATTACTGCGACCCCGGAGATCCAGCCATCGTCGGCGCCAAGAATTTCATTGTGTACGGAAATCTCCAAGGCTTGGGAACAGAAATCATGCCCGGCTTGGCCGATCTGATTCAGATCATACCCGAGCGCCAAAGTGCCGGCACCACGGAGGTCACACCATGTGCGTGCGGCGCGGGTGGCAGCGCCGATGTGGATAGCTGCGAGAACCCCGGAGGCGGCCGCGCGCCGGATTTTGTCGTGGTGAATCTCGGTAGTGGTTACCCGCTTCAGTTGCTGTTCCCATACGTGAGTTTGGGAACGATCGATTTACGGGTTTCGGTTCGAATGCCGGTCACAGGTGGTTGAAAATGTCTTTTCCCGGATTTCGCCCAATGCGGGGTCAAGCCACCGTCGAAATGGCGCTCGTGCTCCTATTTGGGATATTGCCGCTCACTTTTGGGCTGATCGCTTTTTTGGAAGCTGCCTGGACGTATCACGGGCTTGTCGCACTGACGCGGCTGGGAGCGCGCTACGCTGCCACCCACTGTTTTCAGGATTCTTCGGGCCAGAACGTTGTATCGTGGCTGACGGACCTGAACAATCCCTCGCTGCCGCTGTTTCCCGATAGGCAAAAAGTGGCCACCGGAGGGATACAGATCACGGTGCAATATTGGACGCATGATCCGGACCTGGGAAGCATTCCCGTTTCCTGCAACGCAAGCTGTAATGCCGAGTGTGTCCCCGATTCGGTCACCGTCAGCGTTGCTACGAGCGATCCGAATACATATGGGTTCAACCGCCTTCTGACGGGTCTCCTTTTGCCGGCGATCCAGCCTCCGTCGTTTTCCACGACGGTGCCGATGGAGAGCGGAGTCGATCCGGATACGACTCGGTAATTTTGAGGAATTATGGCTATTCAATTGATCGTCGCGAGCCCCGAACTCCGCTTTCATGATTTCGTCCGCGAGCAGCTCGTGCGCACGCCGAATGCGGAAATCGTCAGCGAGCATGAAGACATGGGGCCGAATCTGCCCATGCGTATCGCCCACGATCTGAACATCTATCCCCAGGCCGGAGTGTTGCTGGACGTCTCATCGGACTCTGAACAAGGCCTTCGCGTTCTTGAACAGATGAGACAGTCGTCTCCATCAATGTACGCGATTCTTTCCGGTGCGCAGTTAAGCGAAGAGTTCCTGCTGCGCGCGATGCGCATGGGCGGCTCGGACTTCCTGCAACAACCATTGAAGCGTGCTGAATTCAATGACGCCATGACTCGCCTGGAAGAACATCTGCAGCGCATGCACCGCCAGGGCCGGCAGTTTGGCCGGATGTACACGTTCCTTGGAGTCAAAGGCGGCATGGGAACCACTACAGCCGCCGTGAATTTTGCGGCGCTTTGCGCGCGGGAAAACAAGTCGACGGTGCTCGTGGACTTGGATATGGATTCCGGTGACGCGGCCTGCTACCTCGGTTTACGTCATCAATACTCGCTGGCCGACGTCGTCGACAATTTGGATCAACTGGATCAGGCGATGCTCGATGGGATCGTGGCTCGCGATCCGCTTGGTTTTTCCGTCTTGTGCGCGCCCACCGAATTCGAGAGATCGCAAATGATTGGAGAACAACATTTGCGCGAAATCGGCACATTCTTGATCGAACGGCACGATGTCGTCATTGTCGATGGCTCGCGCGCCTTGGACCCGCTGCTGCTCGGCTGTCTTGAACTATCAGACTCGATTTTTGTCGTGCTGACTCAGGAGTTTCCCGCCGTGCGCAACGCGCAACATTACCTGGGCGCGCTTGCTCGCGCGGGCTATGGTCATGAAGCGGTGAAATTGATCGTAAACCGCCATGACAAGCGCGACAACCTTCACGTCAGCCTTCCGCAGTTGCAGCAGACGCTGGGCGGGGCTCCTTTCTGGGTGCTGCCGAACCGCTACGAAGAAGCGATGGAGGCGATACACGAAGCGCGTCCCGTCGTGACCCGCGGAAACACGGATCTGGGCCGTGCTTATAGGGAATTTGGCAAAAAGTTCGGTGTCGAAGGCCAGGTGGCCGCGGCACTCCAGAAGAAGTGATCTATGGCCCTTGTTCCTCCATCTCGTGTGCGTGATGTTCTGGACCGCCGAGGTTCCGGCAATGCCGCGCGGCAATCGGATCTCAAGTCTAAAGTGCACCGCAAGCTGCTTCAGTCACTGAATAGCGAAACGCTGCGCCTCATCAGCAAAGAGCGGCTGCGCGGTGAAATCGGTCGCGCCGTCGAGAAGCTCCTGCTCCAGGAAAACATCCCGATGACGCTGCCCGAACGCGATCGCATCATCGAGGAAATCCTGGACGAGGTTTTCGGCCTTGGCCCGCTCGAACCACTGTTGAAGGATCCGGCGATCAGCGACATCCTTGTGAATAACTACAGCAAGGTGTATGTCGAACGGCACGGCTTATTGCAGCGTTCCTCCGTTCAATTCAAAGACGACAAACACCTGCTGCACATCATCGAAAAAATGGTTGCCGCTGCCGGCAGGCGTATTGACGAAGCCAATCCGATTGTCGCGGCGCGGTTGGCCGACGGCTCGCGTGTGACGGCGGCGATTCCGCCGGTGACGCTGGACGGTCCGGCGCTGTCGATCCGGCGGTTTGGGGGAAAAGTTCTGAGCAACGACGAATTGCTCGCCAATCAGACACTGACTGTAGGGATGCTTCAGTTGCTTGGAGCCTGTGTCCGCGCCCGCCTGAATATGGTGATCTCGGGAGGCAGTGGAAGCGGAAAAACGACGCTGCTCAATGCGCTCTCCCGATTTATTCCTGAAACGGAGCGTATTGTAACAATCGAAGATATTGCCGAATTGATGATGCAGCAGCCGCACGTGGTAAGGCTCGAGACTCGCGAGACGAACATTGAAGGGCAAGGTGCCGTCGCGCCGCGCGATCTCATGATCAACGCTCTACGTATGCGTCCGGATCGCATTATTGTCGGTGAGGCTCGGGGACCTGAAGCGCTCGACATGCTGCAGGCCATGAACACCGGTCACGACGGCTCCATGACGACAATGCATGCGAATTCGCCGCGGGATTGCTTCCATCGCATCGAGACGATGGTATTGATGGCGAACGTCGGTCTCACGGAACCTGTGATCCGCCAGCAAGCCGCCTCCGCCATCCAATTGGTTGTCCAAATGATGCGACTGCGCGATGGCTCTCGAAAGATATCCAGCGTCGCGGAGGTGACTGGGGTGAGCGGAGAGTCCGTTCAGTTGGAAGAAATCTTCCGGTTCGAACGCAGCGGCATGGTATTCGTTCCCACCGGTTACCGTCCCGAGTTTCTCAAACGTCTTCGCGCAGCTGGTGTCGAGGTGGAGTTATGAATCAGATGAAAGCTTACGCCCTGGGCTATTTTCTCGCGCCGCTTCGCGGCTGGGCTAATCTCTTCCCGCCGCTTCGCGACGTCTTCGCGGCTGCCGCAACAATCGTCGCATGATTACTGTATTCACTCTCCTCATCTTCACTGCCGCATTCGCCGGTGCGGCCGAATACGCCTGGTGGTCGCCGCAGCGGCGGATGCGTCAAGAAATCGAGCAGCGGTTGCGCGGTCTTCGGGTGGAAACCGGCCGCCGCCCGGAGTCCTTACTACGCCAGCAATATTCCGCGAGCGGCATTCTTTCGAAGCTGGAGGTCATGAAGTGGCTGCAAGTCACCATTGACCAGGCTCGGCTGCCATATCGCGCCGGAAATGTCGTCCTGTTCAGTGTTGTCTCGCTGGCGGGCGGTTATTTGGCCGCGGACGGTTTGCAGCTTTTTCCTTTCCTGGTCCTGAAAATTTTATTTGCCGTGGGATGCTCTATCATTCCAGCTCTTTACATTCGCATGAAGCGGCAGCGGCGCATGCGGCAAATCGAGGAGATGTTGCCGGAGTCCATCGATTTGTTTACCCGGGCAATGCGCGCGGGGCACAACATTCATAGCGGATTGCAGGTACTGGCAGACGAAACCGCAGAACCCTTAGGCACGGAATTCAAAAAACTGGTCGAAGACCTGACGCTAGGCTCCACGGTTGATGAAGCGCTTCACAGTCTGGGTGATCGCGTGCCACTGCTGGATCTGCGGTTCTTTTCCACCGGAGTCGTATTGCAGCGGGAGACCGGCGCCAACATCGTCACGGTCATGGAAAATCTCTCGGCGGTAATCCGGGAACGTCTGCAACTGAGATCGCGCCTTCGCGCGCATACGGCGCAACAGCGATTCTCCGCCGCCCTGCTCTGCGGCTTGCCGGTGATCAGCGGAGTCGCTTTCTATTTCATGAGATACGACTACATATCGGTGCTGTGGTTGACGGAACCGGGCTCGCGTTTTCTTATTTACGGAATCGTCTCGGAAATTATCGGCATCTTGGTGATACGCAAGATCGCTTCGGTGAAGCTCTAAATGCCTCCAGAGTTTCCAATTCTTTTCTTCTTGAGCGTTGCGGGTTGCTCCACATTGCTTGTCGCAGGAATACACTATTATTGGCGCACACGCCAGGATGCGTTGCGCTGGCGCATCGAAGAACTTCAGGAGCAGTCTGAGTCGGGTGGTCCGCTTCCCTCCTTGCGCGGCGACATCTGGGATTCCTTGCTGCGCTCTACATACGGCGCGGTGTTTGGGAAGGACTGGTTCCGGCAAAAAGAATTGGAGCTCATGCGAGCGGGCTTCCGTGGTCCGCGCGTGGTCAAAGTTTACGGCGTCATCTCGCTCGTCTTCACGGCGGTGATGGTTGTCTGTGCGTTCTTCGCTCTTCAGAATCAGGACGTTTCGATGCGGCTGCTGGGATTGGCAGGCGCCGTGGTTTTGGGCTACTTCGTTCCGGATCAAGTTTTGGTTTCTTTGAGGAAACGGCACCGATTGAATTTGATGGCTGCGCTCCCCGATACCACGGATATGCTGAGTATCGTTTTAGGCGCTGGATTATCTTTGGATCAGGCCATCGCGCGAGTGGGCGAAGAGATTCGCTTCGTGTACCCCGAGTTGGCGGACGAGTTTTATTGGATGACGCTCGAAGTTCAGGCCGGACAGGAGCGTGCCGTGGCCTTCCAACACATGGCGCAGCGAACGGGCCTCCTAGACATCCGCTCGCTGGCCAGCATGATTGTCCAGGCCGAACGGTTTGGAACGGGGTTGTCTCAGGCCCTGCGCATCTATGCCGATTCCTTGAGAACGAAGCGGCGACTCGAGATCGAATCGACTATCAATAAAGCCGGCGTGAAAATGGTGTTTCCGATCGTGTTGTTCATTCTGCCCGCTTTGTTTGTGGTGATCCTGGTGCCGGGCGTTATCTCGACGCTCAGAGATCTGCAGTTACTACGATGACGGGCGAGTTTGAGAGGTTTTGACAATGCTCATGTTTGTCCTTTGGTTGATCCAGGCCGCGCCGGACACTGGTTCCGACAACACCACCCTGATCCGGGTTGTCGCCGGTGTGCTGGCGCTGGTATGCATTGCAGTCATTCTCGTTCGGCGAAAGCGTAAGACATCGAAAGAGGATTGGTCCTGAACTGGAACGACGTAGGAATTCTCTACCAGCGCGAGCTGCGCTCGGCGCTCCGCGACCGCACGATTGTCACGAACAGCGTCCTGCTGCCGATATTTCTCTATCCACTGCTGATATGGATTGTTTATTCGGCGGTCACCTTTGTCTCCGGCCAGAATGAAGGCTTGAAATCGCGGATCATGCTAAAGGACGTTCCGGAGGCCCACGTTCGACTGAAGCAGGGGTTCGAGAAAGACAGGTCCATTGTCCTTGGCAGCTCTCTGGACCCGCGCGACGACATCCGGCAGGGATTGTTGGACGCCCTGGTCGAGTTTCTTCCGCCAAAATCCAATCTTGGGATCGATGACAACTTCAGCGTTCGCATGACGTTTGACGAATCGCGCGACAGCAGTGATCGCGCGAGGAGCCGTATCGCAGAAAAGATCACAAACTATCGCGAAGACTTTCTCGAAAGGCGCGCCGTCCAGTCCGGCATTTCACGCGAGCAATTTCAAAATTTCTGGATAGACGATCAGAACCTATCCAGCAACCAGCAGATCAGCGCGTTCACGATCATGCTGCCGATATTTTTCATTATCATGCTGGCCGTTGGAGCCATGCATCCTGCGATCGATTCGACAGCCGGTGAACGCGAGAATTCGACCTGGGAAACGATCATGACAGCCGCCACCTCCCGGACAAGCATTCTGGTTGCAAAATACCTTTATGTCGCAACGATGTCGTTCATCGCCGCTTTTTTGAATCTCTTCGCGATGATGGTTTCAATGGGAACAGTGCTCGCTCCGTTTTTTCAGACGGGCCGCGGGAACTCGTCACTTCGCATTCCGCTCGAATCGGCGCCGTTGGTACTGGTTGGCGCCGCGCTGCTCGCGCTGTTTATTTCAGCGGGCATGATGATCCTTGCATCATTCGCGCGAAACTACAAAGAAGGACAATCCATGGTGGGACCGTTCTACATCGCATTGGTCCTGCCCATTCTTTTTCTTCAAACTCCGGATTTCGCGTTCACGCCGCGCCTTGCCTTGATTCCCGTTGCCAACGTGGTGATGATGATTCGCGAAGCCGTTCAGGGTGTATATCACTGGCGATCGATTGGAGTGACTCTGGCAGTGGAGTGCGTCTCGATCATCGTCGCGGTTCGGATCGCGGTCCTGATCATCCAACACGAGGATTTTGCGATCGGCACGTACAACGGAAGCTTCGGCAAATTTGCGAAGGAATGGTTACTGGGTAAATGAGCGCGCCTGTTCTGGTCCGCAATCTCGCGAAGGCTTTTTACGATGAGGGCCGCGGCGAGATCAAAGCGGTGGATTCGATCAGCTTTGAATGTCACGAAGGCGAAATTTTCGGACTTCTCGGAGCGAACGGCGCAGGAAAGACGACAACTCTGCGCATGCTCTCAACGATTCTTGCGCCGACGTCGGGTACCGCGACCATCATGGGCCACGATGTCGTTCACGATCCCGAAGGGGTTCGCAAAAACCTCGGGTTCTATTCGGCGACGACGGCTTTGTACCCCCGGCTGACTACTCGCGAAACCATTGAATTTTTTGCGCGCATCAACCAGTACCCCTCGAAGCGCGTACCCGAACGCGTTGAATACTTGATCCATCGGTTCGGTCTGGAGAAGTATGCCGATGCTCGAATCGAGAAACTGTCGTCGGGCATGAAGCAAAAGGTATCCGTCGCACGCACGGTAGCGCACGATCCGGCGATCCTGATCTTCGACGAACCTACTGTTGGCCTCGATGTTCTCAATGCTCTCGATGTTCAGGAGACGATCGGCGAATTACGGGCGGAAGGTAAAACGATCATATTCTCCACCCACATCATGAGTGAGGCCGAACGGCTCTGCGACCGCATCGCTATCATTCACGGCGGCCAAATTCTCGCAACAGACACACTCGCCGGGTTACGCGAAATCACCGGCCAACATTATCTGGAAGACATTTTTGTATTGTTCGTGAAAGCCGGCCAGGAAACGGTATGAATTGGGAACTGATCCGGCTTCTCTTCCTGCATGAGGCGCGGATGCTCGTTCGCGCCCGCCGGACCGTCGTCATGGCGATCGTTCTTCCGGCGATCATCATGCCGCTCATGCTTTACGCCCAAAAATATTCTGCCGATCGGCGAGAACGATTGCTAACAGGGACGATATACCGATACGCAATAACGGGAGAATTTGCGGATCGTGTGCGACTACTGATCGATCAGACACGGAAAAGTCTGAGCGACGCTCAAGACGACGAGTTCGGAAGGCTTCGGCAATTCAGATTTGTGGAGACCGCACCCGCGGATGTCCGGGCAAGTCTCGCCAAGCACGAGATTCAGTTCTACATCGAGACCATCACCGGAGGTGAAGCCGATAAGTCTCGCAATGAGGCATCGAATACCCAAGAAGCGGAACCGCGCCGGTTGCGTGGCGTACCTGTGATCAACGTTGTCTATAGCGGGGACCGGATTGCTTCCGACGTAGCTCACAGCCGGATGCTGGAGTTGCTCCGGCTGGCGCGCCAACGGGATTCGCTGGCTTTGCTGGCCGGCCGGGGTGTTGCCGCGGACGCGAAAGACATCTTTGCAGTCGAGGACGCCAATGTCGCCACTGCAGGCCAAATAACAGGCTCGCTCGTAGGCCGCTTTCTCACATTGTTTCTGGTCATGATGATGTTAACCGGCGGTGCCGTCGCCGCGATGGACATCATTGCGGGTGAGAAGGAACGCGGAACGCTCGAAACGCTTCTCACCAGCGCAGCCGGCAGGCAAGAAATTGTTGCGGCAAAGCAACTGGCCATTACGTCGGTTGCTCTCGTGATCACACTTTTACAGGGTCTAAATTTTTTTCTATACGTCAGACTGAAGGTCGTAGCGCTCCCGAAGAATTTCGAGCTTCAGCTCCCGACGGGGATGGCGTTGGCGTTATTGCTGCTGTTCATACCGCTCGCGGCTACGATTGGTTCGGTGCTGCTGATGATCTCGGCTTATGCGAAGACGTACAAAGAAGCGCAAATGTACTTTTTCCCTGTATACCTCATCAGTTTGGTTCCCTCGCTCGCATCTGTGATGCCGGGAATTTCGCTGCGTTCCGCGATTGCGCTGGTTCCCGTTGCCAATGTCAGCGTCGCGGCCCGCGAGATTCTGATGGGCCGGCCCGACGTGATGATGATCGGGATCACATTCGCCGTCATGTCCATAACCGCCGCTTACTTGATGCGCGCATCGGCGCGCTTGCTTTCGCGTGAGGACATCATTGTGCCGGCGCATTTTGAAGCCGCCGAATTCCTTGGCGGCGCGGCGCTGTTTCAAAAGCGTGTGCTGCGATGGTTCGCATTGATGTGGGTTGTGACTTTTGCCGTTGCGTTGAACGTGCCGGTGCTCGCGACATTCCGGCGCCAGCTCCTGTTCAACGAAATCGTTGTCATGATGGGAGCAACCGTTCTCATACTGAAGGTATACCGGTTGAATCCAATAGAGATGCTGTCCTTACGCCCCGTCAGACCTGTCGTGTGGATAGCTATCCTGTTCGCTATTCCGTCGAGTTATCTAACAACTCTTGGAGTCTTCCAACTGGTGAACACGGTAATGCCGGCACCGCAGCAGTTGTTGGAGCGATTTGCGGAAGACGTCATCCCGAAAGGAATGCCTACGTGGCAGTTGCTTCTCTATATTGCTCTGTTGCCTGCCGTTTGCGAGGAGCTGGCTTTCCGCGGGATATTGTTAAACGGTTTGCGTCGAAAACTTCGGCCAGCAGGACTAATCCTCGGCATTGGTCTGATATTCGGCCTTTTTCATGTGATGCTTTATCGAATTGCTCCCACGGCGGTACTGGGAATAATTCTAACTGCGATTGCATTGATGACAGGGTCTGTGCTTCCGGGAATGCTCCTTCACGCCGGAAATAACGCTATGGGAGTCGTGTTGGGAAACGACTTAAATTTGTACGTGCTGCGCTGGTGGCATTTCCTGGCCGCATTCACGATTTTCGGGCTCTCGCTGTTTATCATTTACCGCAACAGAACTCCTTTGCCAACTCGATGAGAGCATCCCGGCACGTGATGACGTCCTCTGCGATCACGTACTCGCTCACGCTGTGAAGTCCGGCTCCGCCCGGACCGAATACAACAGACGGAATACCAGCCTCGCCGAGGATTCCAGCATCCGTCCAAAAGCTCATGCCGCCGCGCACGGGCTGGGTTCCTTTTTTCGTTAGGGCGGATTCCATCATGCGCGGCAGAACGTGATCGGCCGGGGTCAAATACGGAGCGCGAGAAAACAGGAATCGTGCTGAGGATCTGAATTCCGGATCCTCTCGCCGGAGATCACGGATGATGTTTTGGACCTCCTCCAGAGCACACTGGCCCGCTTCGCCTTCGATCGTGCGTCGTTCCATTTCAAGCGTACATTGATCGGGATAGGTGCTTAGCTCACGGCCGCCGGCGATCAATGACGCATGCAGTGAAGCTGTGCCGTGGACGGGATGCGGCGGACGCGACTGAAGCTCGCGATCCAGCTTTTCCAAACGTGAAAGCACGCGACCCATCCGGACAATGGCGTCGCGTCCATCGGCCGGACGGCTGCCGTGGGCAGCGATGCCTTCAGTCATGACTTCCACCCATTGGAAACCCTTGTGTCCAACCGCAATTTTCATATCGGTTGGCTCGCCAACTACCGCGGCATCCGCTTTCCAGGTGCGAACGAGCGCTTCGGCCCCGATGCTGGCATATTCTTCATCGACAACAGCAGCAAGGATCAGCCGCCCGGCCGGCAATCCCCCATTTTTAGAAAGGTCTAAAATCGCGCCAATCATGGCGGCGAGGCCGCCCTTCATGTCTTGAGAGCCGCGGCCGTAAATTCGGCCTTCCTTCTCGATCGGATCGAAGGGTGACTCCATTCCTGCAACACCGACCGTGTCCATGTGGCCACACCACATGAGCGACCGTCCCTCCTGTTTCCCTTCGAGTACCCCGAACACGTTCGCGCGGTCTGGCACCACCTGCTCAATCTTCACGTCCACACTTCCGGCGCGCAATTTCGCCGCAATGGCTGTGGCAATCTCATTTTCGCCGGCAGCTTCGTGGACGAGCGAAGGATTAACCGAATTGATAGCGATCAAGTCACGAAGAAACTGGATAGTCGAATCGGCCATTAATCGACAATTTTTGTCATTAGTCAGTACCGTTTTAACACAAGTTTGTAGTTAAGGCATGTTTGGTGCACTGCCGCTCCAATGTATTTCAATAGGTTACCAAAACCTATAGATGGACCCTATCGTGCTTGAAAACTCGACGTTATGAGAACACGGCACATCACGTTATCTCAACAACGAGGGATGATTACCGAGTTGGAACTGATGGACGCGGGATTTGAGGCCGCTGAACAATATATCTTGAGATATCGAACGCCGGCATCCGATCGAGCAAACGTGTTCGATCTTGGAAATCCGGATTTTTGTTCGGTCTTATGGACAGGTTTTCGATACCGCGATAGTCAGATTTCGATATTGCTCGAACGCCAGGGACAATCGTCCGCTGAGGCATAGTCCAGGGACGGCGGTACCCCACGGTGGAGGGTTTGGCGGAACGGCAAACACCTCACGGCCAAGATGGCCTTGAGGTGTTTTACATTTTGGTCCATTATTTTCCGTACGTCACCCGGTAAATCGCATCGGCTTTATCATCGGACACAAGCAGCGAACCATCCGGCATCAGCAAAACATCGGCAGGGCGCCCCCAAGCCTTAGAACCCTGCAGCCATCCTTCCGCGAACGGCTCGTACTTCACTGCCTTATTTCCGTCCAAACGCACAAGCGTGACGCGATAGCCGATGGGAACGCTGCGATTCCATGAACCGTGTTCGGCGATGAAAATTTGGTTTCGATATTCCGGCGGAAACATTGTCCCCGTATAAAAGCGCATGCCGATGGCTGCCACGTGCGGGCCGAGAGCTATCGCCGGCGGAGTGAATTTGTTGCATGGTTGCTGGTTGAACTTCGGACCGGGAATCGTGCCGGCTAGACAGTCGGGAAAACCAAAGTTCATTCCGGGCCGGGGCGCGTAATTCAGTTCATCAGGCGGAAGGTTATCGCCCATTCCATCGACACCGTTGTCGGTAAACCACAACTCCTTTGTCACAGGATGCCAATCAAAGCCTACCGAGTTCCGAATTCCATTTGCGAAACTTTCGAGACCTGAACCGTCGGCGTTCATACGGTCGATGACGCCGTGCCGCTCGTCGGGACGGCAAATATTGCAAGGCGCGCCGACAGGGACGTACATCATGCCATCGGGGCCAAACGCAATGAACTTCCAACCGTGGTGCTGTTCGGTCGGAAATCTATCGGTGATGACCACAGGCTTCGGCGGATTTTTGAGACGGGATTCAATGCCATCGTACCGGATCACGCGCGAGATTTCTGCCACGTAAAGCGAGCCGTTACGAAAAGCCACGCCCGAAGGCATGTTGAGCCCTTGCGCAATCTTGATGACTTCTGCCGGCCGATTGTCCTTCGAGTGATCGACAATGGCGTACAGATTACCGGCTTCCCTCGATCCGGCGAAAATCACGCCATTAGAACCGAGCGCCATCTGCCGCGCATTCGGGACGCCAATGGCAAACACCTTAATGCTGAACCCCGGCGGCAGTTTGATCTTATCGAGAGGCAATGTTGGAGTGCTGCGGGCAGCAAAAATGAAGAGACCGACGATGAAAATTACCAGAGCAGCGCGAATGAGTCGAACCATAGGGCTTCTCCTTTCGTCGACGCAATGCTTTCGTAATCATATGCGGGACTCTATACTCAATCGTAAGACGGAAAAAGGAGGAACGGAATGGCTTCTGAAGGCTTTCACGAATTGCCTCAAGATTTGAACCCCCAGACGCGAGATATGCACCGAGCAATTGTGAGTTTGATGGAGGAACTGGAGGCCATTGATTGGTACCAACAGCGGATCGACGCGACAACCGATGAGGCTCTTCGCACGATTTTGGTCCATAACCGCGATGAAGAAAAAGAACACGCCTCGATGGTCCTCGAATGGATCCGCCGGCACGATCCCGTTTTTGAAGGACATCTTAAGACATACCTGTTTAGCACCGAACCCATAACAGAACGTGCCGAAGCCGCAGAAGCTCAAGCGTCAGGAGGCCGGCGATGGAATGGTTGAGACGCAGTGCCGCTCCCCTATCCGAAAAAGCCTGGAAGGAAATCGACGACGTTGCCGGAGCAATGTTCAAGCAAACTGTTGTGGCTCGCCGTATCGTCGACTTCGACGGCCCGCGGGGATGGAATCACGTGGCAACCCAGCTTGGGACGTTCAAAGCGGCGCAGGTTCGTTCATCCGGTCCGGTTCGATTCTCCATACCCGACGTCTTGCTCCTGACAGAACTGCGCGCGGATTTCCAATTGGCCTGGGCAGACATCGACATATTCGAACGTGCCGGACCGCGGCTTGAAGCGAAACCGATCGAGGAGGCTGCGCGGGAGGTCGCCCTCGCCGAAGATACCCTGATCTTCTTCGGAAGCTCCACCAGCCCAGGTCTTCTAACAAACTCGGACACTCCTCGTGTTGCGCTCTCCGATTGGTCGATCCCAGGCAGGGTTGTGACCGATCTGCTGGCCGCTGTACAAAAACTGGATACGTTCGGAATCAAAGGGCCGTATGAAGCGGTGCTCTCAACAGAGCACTACTATTCTTATCTTCGCCGGACAGGCGAGGGAGGTGTCTACCCCGCCGCGAAACAACTTGGCATCGTGATCGAGAAAGTCCACCACTCGCCGGTCATTGAGGGCGCAGTTCTTTTCTCCACTCGCGGAGGAGATTTCCTGACAACCTTAGGCGGTGATTTCACGGTTGGTTACCGGTGGCACGACGAAACCGCCGTTCATCTTTTCTGCGTCGAAACGGTTGCGGCGCAACTGCTGACGCCTGAAGCCGTCTGCCTGATCCGTCCGGATTAGGTGAGGGAATAGCGGCTTTGCACAAAAACTGCATGATGTCGGGCTCTCCGCTGGGCTTTGCACAAAAAATCCTGGGCGGTCATAGACCGCCCCTACAGCTTGGGGTGCGCAACTGTAGGGGCGCTCTATGAGCGCCCACGATGTATTTTTTGTGCAAAGCCCTCTCCGCTGTAGCGGCGGTCTATGACCGCCGACAATACAGCAAGTTGCGAGACCGCCGCTACAGTCGCCATGCTCTATTTTTTGTGCAAAGCCGGAAAAAGCCACAAAAAGGCACAAGGATCACAAGAATGATTCGACTCCTTGTTTTTTCTGCCTTTTTGTGGCCATTTCTCTTAACCGCAGTATAATGACCGGCTCTGGAGGATGGTCCGTCATGGTTGTGGTGCAGCGGAACGAGGTCAGCCGAAATCGAGTCGTTTACATCCTCACCATTATCCTTTCTGTCATCGTTCTCTCCGGAATCGCGGCGGAATTTTCGCAAAGCTCTCAACCGGTCCAGGTACTGTGTGTGGTGTTGGGCGCGATTGCTCTTCTGGCGATCGCTTTATCCCTTATTCAGCTTTTCGCGCATCCCAAACGAAGCCAGGTTCTTCTTTTCCAGCGCGACGATGAAATGGTTTTGGCCACCAATGCCGTTCATGAAGGTTTTAAGTTGCGTTTCTTGCGAGATATCCTCGGAGAGCAGGTTACATCGTTTACCGATGAAGATCGGCTTCGATGGAAAAGCCTGGAGAGCGACGGCTTTTATGCAGCGCTATATGTCCGCAATGTGCGGAAGGTGATTATGTTGCGCTTGTGCACCATGATCTTCGACGACGTTTTTGTGGCGGATCGGAACAACCGTTGGGAGCATCACGATTCGTCCAGCACGGCCGAACCATCCTACTCCAAACGGGAAATGCCCCCACTGACGACTTGGAAAAGTTCTCCTTGACGTGGACGCGATCGACGAGATAATTTGTAGCTTCGTTTCGGATTGTTCTTTGTTCTTTTAACACCGTACGTGGCGATTTAAGCAACTTGCTCCACGTAAAAAACTGCTAAACAGCTCCGAAAGGGTTGGAAAAAAGCCCCGTGCTAGTTTGGCACGGGGCTTTTTCATTTTGCCCTTGTCGAGGCTGCTTAAACCGAAAGAAAGGATCCGCATGAGCTTCGTCAAGGGTCTCAAATGCCGGGAATGCGGACGGGAATATCCCGTCAAACTGCTTGCCGGCTGTGAAGATTGTTTCGGCCCTCTGGAGGCCGATTATCACTACGAAGCGATCGCCAAGAAATTAACGCGCGACGCTCTCTCCTCCCGTCCCAAAACTATTTGGAAATATTGGGAACTACTCCCACTCGAGTCGGAACCAAAAATTGGACTGTCGACGGGCGGCACTCCGCTGGTTCGCGCCGAACGGCTCGGCAGGAAGCTAGGAATCGACAACCTGTACTTGAAGAATGACAGCGTAAACTGTCCAACGCTTTCCTTTAAAGATCGCGTCACGGCGGTCGCTATCAACAAAGCGCTGGAATTCAAGCTGCAAGCGGTGGGGTGCGCGTCAACCGGAAATCTTGCCAATTCGGTCGCTGCAAATGCGGCTGCCGCGGGCCTTCCTTCATTCATTCTAATTCCGGACAATCTTGAACCCAGCAAGGTCGCGGCGACCCAGATCTTCGGGTCTCGTGTGATTGCGGTGAAAGGAAACTACGATGCGGTGAATCGCCTCTGCAGCCAGATTGTGGATCGATACCCATGGGGTTTCGTGAATGTGAATCTCCGGCCGTTCTATGCGGAGGGATCGAAAACGATCGGATACGAAGTCGCCGAGCAGTTGGGTTGGCACGCCCCTGATGCCATCGTCGTCCCGATGGCGGGTGGCGCTATGATCAGCAAAATCTACAAGGGGCTGAAAGAACTTCAACGTCTCGGACTCATCAGCGAAAACGAGCGCACTCGGCTTTACGGCGCTCAAGCGGCGGGATGCAATCCGATTATCGATGCCGTCCGGCGCGGGACGCGGGACATCCGGCCGGTCAAACCGAATACGATCGCGAAATCTCTCGCTATCGGGAATCCCGCCGACGGTTATTACGCTGCCTCCCTGATTCCCGAATCCGGCGGATGGGCGGAAGACTGCACGGATGACGAGCTCGTCGCCGGCATTCAGCTACTTGCGGAAACGGAAGGAATTTTCACCGAAACCGCCGGCGGTGTAACTGTTGCCGTCGCACAGAAGCTCGTCGAGCAAGGCCGGATCAAGCAGACGGATCTCACGGTTCTCGCAATCACTGGAAATGGTTTGAAAACGCTCGAGGCGTTGGATCTCGCGCCTCCGCAAGCTATCGAACCGAAACTGGCGGCATTCGAAGAAGTTTTTGGGGGGGCATATCATGTCGCTTAAAGTCGTTATTCCGACGCCGCTTCGAAAATTTACTGCCGGGGCGGAGACCGTCGAAGTGCAAGCCGCGACCGTCGAAGAAGTGCTCGCCAATCTGGACTCAAAATATCCTGGCTTCCGCGCCAGTGTGTGCGACGAGACCGGCGCTCTGCGGCGATTTATCAATATTTATCTCGATGGTGAGGACGTGCGGTTCCTGGAAAATCTCGCTACGCCTGTCGCTGACGGCGCTGAAATCGCCATCGTACCCGCGATCTCAGGCGGATAACTCAATCGAATACTTCGTCGCTGGTTTACAAATTTCAAACAGAGGCCGCGGATTTCTGCCCGATCACGACTCCGGCGCGGCGCGAATAGTGAATCGTTTCGCCAAAACGGCTGCGAAGGGTATTAATCGCCTCTTCGCGAAATTTCATCCATGCGTCATTTCCAAGAAGATGACGGCCGAGACGGCCTCCGGAATTGAGCTCCCGGTCTTCGACGAATTGTTCAACAGTCAGCTCAAAGCGCAAGTCCACGGCTCCCGCATGGATGACGGAGAAACCGGATTCAGTGAACGCGGCCTCCAGATTCCCTTCCTGTGAAAAATAATTCTCGAGCGGAGCAACTTCGTTCAAAGCTCGTTCGGCTTCCGGCTTCGAAATGGCTTCCGCCAGGCAGCCACTCCATGCCTGACTGTAGTCATCAACGGTCGATGTCCAGTTCGATGCAGCGATCAAACCAGCGCCCTTCAAAACACGATGCACGTCATTGAGCGCTCTTCGATATTCGCGAAGATGCGATAAAACAAAACCTGCCGTCACCAGATCAAACGTGTCGCTTTTGAACGGCAACGCTGCCGCATCGGCAGCCACTGCGCGAAGGTTTGCCAGCCGTGCCTTAGCTCGTTGAAGCATACCGAGTGAAATATCACAGCCGGCAATATTCTGTAAGGTCTTAAAGGTCTCGGAAAAGATGGCTGGAATGATTCCAGTACCCGTTCCTATATCCAGCAGCGCTCGGGGCTGGCAGCCGGCGGGCATCATACCCGCCATGGCTTGGGCAGCCGGCTGGAAGCGTGCTGCCCAAACGCGATCGTAGTGGTGGACTATCTGATCGTAAGAGCGCCAGTCACTTTTATGGACGTGGAGCGGGAGCATCGATTCGAGCCTCGTCCCAGTGCTCCTTGATCAAATTATTTTCGATGCGCACAACATCGAAGTGGTTCCAGATGGTTTCGGCCGCTAACGGAATGGCGAACGCGAGCAACAGAATGCCGGCTGACCAATAAATCGTCCTCAGGATTTGTTCCCTTCACATCAGTGTTGCATCGGCTCGTCGGCGCTGCCGCCATAGATGGCCGGAACCTTCGAACCCATCGGCCGGAGATAGCTCGAGAGCTGGCCGCGGTGGTGCGATGAATGCAGATTCAGAAGATTCAGATACGCGACAGCCGGCAGTTCCATCCCAGCAAACAGGGAAATCGGTTTCATCAACTTGTCTGCCGGAAGATTTTTCAACTTATTGACACGTTCCCGGTGATTTGTTTCATACCAACTCACAATCGCGCCGATTGTAGGCGGTGCCGCCGGCGGATCGGTCATCGTGAATTGTCCGGCCAGTACACCATCCATGAACCATACTTCGGAGGTGGCGATGTGCCAGGCCAGTTCCTGGGCCGACATCGACTTCGACTCGGGCTTGTAGGCTTTTTTGCCTTCCGGTACGGCGCGCATGACCTTCTTCGTTGTTTCGGTCTCCTGTTGGATGGTGTCGACGAAAACTTTGCAAAGTAGTTTGGCTTCTTCTGGTGTCATTGCTTCTCCTTGGTTAATGCGTTTAATACTGATCGAAAATGCGTTGAATTTCGTGAATGTCCTGTGTCTTGGTTAGCGCCAACATCATCAGGATCCTGGCGTGCGTTGGCAGCAATCGCTCAACGGCAATGATGGGCAGCGCTTCCCGTGCTGAACTCGGCGAGGCGACCTGATCGCCCGAGGGAAACGTCGTAGCAATAATGACGCCCTTCCGTTGCAAAGCTTCGTAGTAATTGCGCTCGGCACCGCCCAAGCCTGTGGTGGCTACAATGATCGCCTTAGCATCGGTCTTGCCGCCGCCATCCGAACCTGCATAGGAGTACTGAATATCGACCCGGGAAAAAGTCGTGATGTCGCGCACATCGAATTCCGATCCTGATGTATGGCGCCGAGTCGGAGCGTAGAAAAACTCGACACCATGCCGAGCCACAATCCCGAGGTTGCCCATCTCTCGGCCGGAAAAGCCTCCTGTCCGCGCATATGCCTTCTCTGCATCGCGAGCCGAGATAATGCGATCATCCATCACCACCAGCACACCTTTGCCGCGCGCTCCGTGCGAGGCAGCAACTCGAACCGCGGAAAGCAGGTTAATGGGGCCATCTGGGCTGATGCCTGTCGGCGGCCGCTGAGCGCCAACGATGACGACCGGCTTCTCGGACTTTACGGTGAGATGAAGGAAAAATGCCGTTTCCTCGAGGCGGTCAGTCCCGTGCGTCACGACGATTCCGGCAATCTCCGGACGCTTCTCAAAAATCGAATTGATATTTCGGGCAAGCTGCAGCCACTGATCCGGTGTGATGTAGGCGCTCGGAATATTTGCAAACTGCGTCGCCTCGACTTGCGCGTATCTTCGGATCTCTGGTACTCCGGCCACGATTTCGCCAATCGGTTTGCGAATATCGTAGCCTCCAAGCGTCCCCGGCTCACCCTGCTCGCCGGCAATCGTCCCGCCGGTAGCGATAATCAGCACTCGCGGCGATTCCACCGGGGCCTGGGCGCCGACTCGACTCAGAATGGAACTCAAAATGAAGATAAAACCTAGGAGCACCACGGAAATCGTGAATCTTTTCAACATTGTTCCAGGTAGTTCAAGTCTTAGATCTTTTGGCAGTCCAGGGTCGATTTTAGTCTTATCGGCGGTCGAACGTCTAACCACTTTTGAGGAGTTTTGTCGAAAGATCTGGATCTGCCGGTAATCCGTAACGCGAACACGTAAACCATTAAAGAACGGCCCCAAAAAGGCAAGAAGACACAAACTTATTTTGTTAACTTTCGTGCTTTTTTGTGGCTAGAACCATTCTTCGTCTTCCGGGTCCGGCGTCTTCAATCCCTCAAAGAATCGCTCTAGCAAAGCACCAACTCCGCCGCCAATCAGAAACCATTGGATCGTCCCAACAGCATATGTCAGGACCAGAGTCCAGACCAGCAACCCCGGCGGATTGATTCCGGCGCGATCGAACCCGGAGAACACGATAATGATGACCAGCATCGGCGCCACATCGAAGATCGTCATCAACCGCCAGAAATCGGAGTGGTTGAACAGATACGGCCCAAACTTCGCGTCCCCCGGCTCCAAACGGACATGGGCTTGAAAGTCGAGATACGAAAAAACGAAGAATCCCGATGCCAGCAACACGTGGCAAACCGCTGATGCCAACGCTACGCGTTTCCAGAAAGCCTGCGCGTTGATACCAAAAGCGTCGAACCATGTCAGCAAGTGGTAAACGCCAAAAACCAGCAGGGGCGGCAGGCACAGCGAAGCTAAGGTAAACAGCATAAATTCCTAAAGATATCCGGAAGAGCTGCCGAATGGAATTCTATGGAACGCCGCCGCTCCAGACGAATCGAAGCGCTGCTCGATCAGGAAGAGCAAGTATTGATTGAGCACGACTTTCAGTACGTCCCCAGTACGATCGTGAACTTTAGCGACGGTGGAGCACTGCTGGCGCTCAAAGAGCCGGACGTCCGCTTTACCGTTGGTCACAGGCATGCCCTTTTTTTCGACAACGGTGGTCAAGTACTCGCTCTTAAGGCGACAGTTCGCAGAAAGACCGGGAGGCGTATCGCCTTCGAATTCTCCGATGTGACTTTAGAACAGACAGAAGCGATTCACACGAAACTGGTCCGAATGGCAATGGTCATGGCGCGTGTCGGATCCGCCGGATAAGAATTATTTCCCAGCCAGCCCTTCGGTCAGTTCAATTCGCGTCCCAATTGGGTCAAGAATAAAGGCGATCTTCAAGCGAAGGTTCGGCAGCTCACGGTAGGGAGCATCGAACTTCACGCCGGCGGCCTCGAGCTTCTTGCAAAAGGCCTCGAGGTCTTTGACTTCAAATCCGATGTGATCAAGCGTGCGGCCCTTCGTCGGAGCGGTCGGCATTAACGCCGGCAAGAAGTCCACTTCCCCTAGGTTGAAGATAGCGGCGGGCAAATCCCGCCGCGTTCCCGATCCGGCGCCAAAAGTCTTCACGTACCACTGCTTCACCACCTCAACACCGGGTGTTGCAATGTGAATGTGATGCATCACAAGCGGGAGCGTCTGGCTTTTCTCTTCCAGCAATTCCACTCTCAAATTGTCGGGAAATGAGACGAAAGGACCATTCACCGGAACGTCTATGGACGCTAGTTTCGATTTCATAGAGGCCGCATCCTTGACGGAAAACGCTATGTGATCGACCGTTGACCCAACCGAGCCGGCGCTTGGCTCCGCCTTGTTAATAATGATGAAGATACCGGGCAGCCGTAATAGCTCCAGAGTTCCCGTCTTCGTCATTTGCGCTCCAAATGCCTCGACCCAGATCTTCGTTTGAGCATCGGGATCCCTGGATAGCAGATGCACATGCCCAAGAGAAATGCCGCTCTCGTTTGGAGCAGCCAGTTGAGCGAAGAGCGGCAGTCGCGCAAGGACAGAGAGAATCAGAGTCGCGAGAAGAATCTTTTGACGCATGGCGCGTAACCTACCATGGTTCCGTTAGGCGGTAAAGTCTAGCGGCCGCGAGGTGGGGAATGTGTTTGCCATAAAATCTATCCGATATCAGACCCTGTCTGAAAACGGGATGATCGTCGGCGATCAGAATTCGTGTTCGGTGCATACGGGATCCGGCAAATTTTCTCCAAATAACGTGTAAAGATTCACATTGCCTAGGGCGGCCGTTATGGAATCGGAGATTCCGTCGTGGCGCGATCTCATCGAATCGAGAAACTCCCGGATCTCGCGGCGCACGCTTTCTTTTTCGCTGCACACGCACGCGATGGGCAAAAAGCCCTGCGTGCGCGCGTACTCTCGGGAGAGCGCTTCTGTCACGTAGATAAGTGGCCGGATCAAGCGAACACTCCCCTTTTGCGACAGCGATGTGGGTGGAAGGGACGCAATACGTCCATTGAACAAGATGTTCCTCAACAGCGATTCAGCGCAATCGTCGGCCGTGTGGCCAAGCGCAAGGACGGAACACCCAAGCTCGGATGCAATTTTATACAGATGGTAGCGGCGATGCCTGCTGCATACATCGCAACCATGGGGAACATTCTCCGCGATCAGACGCAGCGTTGCGGTATCGTCGCGCAAAACCCACTCGACGCCGAGCGCCCGGATCTTGTCTTCGAGTGCCACAACAGGAAGCTTGAACTTTCCCTGCTCCAGCGTGACGGCAACTAACTCGTATGGAAATGGCGCGCGTTTCTTATAAGCGACGAACGCGTGGAGAAGCGTCAGGCTGTCCTTACCTCCAGAAACCCCGACCGCAATTCGGTCTCCCGCGCGGAGCATCGAAAAACGCCCCATGGCGCGCCCCATCGCGTCGAGGACCTTTTCGGCGGTATCCATCATTAAATTATGATACCCGAAACTCTGATTGCCTTAGTTCGCTGCGGCGGATTTTACCTGTGCTCGTTTTGGGCAGTTCCTGAACGAATTCGACTTTCCGCGGGTACTTGTACGGAGCCATCTCGGCGCGCACGAAATCCTGGAGATCCTGTATCAGCTCCTCCGACGGCTTGTAGGCATTTTGCAGAACGACGAACGCTTTCGGCACCATTCCGTGAAGCTCATCGGGCGAGCCCACCACAGCAGCTTCCAAGACGGCCGGATGCTCGAGCAACACACCTTCAATCTCCGGAGCTCCGATCTTGATTCCGCCGCAAACTATAAGATCGTCATTGCGGCATTGATATTGGAAGAAGCCGTCGCTGCCGCGGATGTATATATCGCCCGGAACATTCCACCCGTTACGCACGTAGCGTTGCTGCTGATCCGTAAGCCGCAAATATCGGCAGCCCGTCGGCCCTTTGACGGCAAGAAGGCCGGGCGTTCCATCCGGCACCGGCTGCATCGATTGTTCATCGATGACTATGGCTTCGTAACCCGGTACGACCTCTCCCGTTGCTCCCGCGCGCGAGCGGCCGGGGCGAGCGGAAATGAAGATGTGGAGCATCTCCGTCGAACCAATACCGTCGAGAACTTCTACACCCGTGAGATCGCGCCACGACGTGTACACTGACGGAGGAAGAGTTTCGCCCGCGCTTATTGCCAGTCTCAGAAAAGAAGTTGCCGACTTTAATTCCGGCACTTGCTTCATCATCAGGCGCAAGCTCATCGGCACGCAGAAGGCGATCGTTACTTTGTGTTTATGCAGACATTCGACGAATGCCGGAGGCGAGAACCGGTCCAGAAGAACAGTCGATGCCCCGAACCGGAGCGGAAACAACAGAAGGTCTCCAAGACCGTACGCAAATGCCAGCGTTGGATGTCCGCCGAAACGATCGGACGGTGTGGGGTTGAGAATGTAGCGCGCATAGCTGTCGCAAACGGCGAGCAGGTCGGCGTGCGAGTGGACGCAGCCCTTCGGAACACCCGTGCTGCCGGATGTGTACAGGACTATCGCCGGCGCATCTTTTGCCGTAGGCGCACATTCGCGATAGGGGGGTCCCCCGCTCAAATTGTCGACAGATATTCGCCGCAGCGACGTGGAGTCGAGCTTTTCCACCTCGTCCCAGAGATCGGCCTCTGAAATTAACATGACCGGTTCGGCGTTCTCGACAATGGCATTGAGCTCACGCGCGCGGAGTAAAGGCGCAGTTGGAACAGCGACCGCCCCGATGCGCAGCAGCGCCAAAAACGTCGAAACGAACTGAGGCCGATTGAGCAAACGTAGAATGACACAGTTGCCGGGCTCGACGCCTTGCCGGCGCAACGCCCCGGCAACCCGCGTCACATCATCGGCAAGTTGTTTGTATGTGATAACGGCATCGCCGAAGTGAATAGCCGGAGCCGAGTCACGGCCTAATGCAAGGTTTGCGTCGAGGAGTTCGTAACAGGCGTTCGTCGTCGCAGGATACGAGAGTTCCGGGAGCGTATAAATTCTCTCCGGCCACAGTTCTCGCGGTGGATAGGACAGCATTCGGTTGACGGGATGTGTGGGGCGCACACCTGAATTCGGGAATTCAGGTGTGCGCCCCCTCTCGCGTCTACGCTTTCAGGACCCCTTTGATCGGTGCGACTCCCGGGATGTCCCACTCCTCCCACATGTCGTCCACCCTCTTCTGGATGTAGTCAACGTCTTCGGGAATGAGATGAGCGAAGCGACCTTGCGCCTCCAAAAACTCTTTAACCGGCGTGCGGCCTTTAGCGGTTTTGCGGCAATCGTAGGTATATACGACCTGCCCTTCGATGATCTCGAAAAGCGGATAGAGCCCGGACTTGATTCCAAACTCGCCGATCTCATGCGAATAACGCGGATGGAAATCCCACCCCTTCGGACAAGGATCATAAGTGTGGATGAACGTCGGACCTCCTACAGCCAGCGCCTTGCGCACCTTGTTCATGTAGTCCAACGGCGGGAACGTCGCGCAGGCGGTAGCGACGTATTTACATGTAGGATGGCCGACGGCCAGCATTCCAGCGACGTTCTTCTTCCAGCGCTTCTGCATGATGCGATGCTTGCTACCCGGAGGGGTGAACGTCGTTTGCGCGCCATAGGTGGAGAGGCCGGTCGCCTGGATATCGGTGTTGGCGGCAGATTCGTTGTCGTACATGATGATGAGCAGATCATAGTCGGTTTGAAGAGCGCCGGAAATTCCGGATAGCCCCATGTCGCCGCCACCAAGATCACCGCAGAACGCGATGGCGTTGATCGGCTCATCCTTGATCTTGCCTTTCCGCTTCAATGCGCGCAAACCCGCCGCCATTCCGATGGCGGAGGAACCGCCGGCGCCGAGCTGGGTGTGCATCCAGGGCACAATCCACGGCGTCGTCATGTAGCTGGTATTCGCAACGTACATGCAGCCTGTTGAGCCCGTGACGACGGTCCGTGGCCCTGCCACCTTGATGAACGCGCGCATCGTTGTAGCCGACTCGCATCCCTGGCACGTGCGATGACCCGATGTATAGAATTCCTCCAACGGGATTTTGTGAACGCCTTTGATCTTGTCGTAAACAATCGTTTCGGTAGCCATGATGTTCTCCTATTCTCTTACCCCGATCCAGGTGACAAAGTTGTCCAGCTTATCCTCGGTTTTGGATTTCTGGGCGATCTCGTACATGCGAATGCAGTCGTCAATCGATACATCGCGCCCGCCAAGACCCGTAATGATGTTTGTTATCGCCGGCCGATTCTTCAGAGGATACAGTGCCGACCGCACTTCGTGCATCACAATTCCGCCATCGTCCGGCGAGCCATGCGCAAAGTCGCGATCGATCACACCCACGGCTTTGAAGCGTTTCAAGGACTCGCGTAATTCGATGGTTGGAAACGGCCGGAACCAGCGAAGACTGACAAAACCGACTTTGTGGCCTTTCTCCCTCAAACGCTTGCACGCCGTGCGGCCCGGCGCACAGACGGTGCCGAGTCCGATCAGGACCGTGTCCGCATCATCTGTCATGAACTCCGTGAAGAACGGACTCGAGTAGCGTTCCCCGAAAACGGCGTTGAACTCCCGGTAAGCTTCCTTGATGACTCCTCGCGCGCGGCGGGCGGCATCCCAGTTTTGGCGGCGCAATTCCATGACCCAGTCTTCATTGACTTGCGGAGCAATCGAGATTGGGTTGTCGGGATGCAATCGGCCCTCACCGAGATCATACGGCGGCAAAAACTGCCGAACGGCTTCGGCGGTTGGAATTTTTACCATATGCTGCGAGTGCGTCAGGAACGCGCCATCCATGGCGAGAGCCATGGGCATTCGGACGCGCTTGTCTTCGGCGATACGATAGCCGATCAACACATGCTCGAGCGCTTCCTGAGGTGTCGTGACCCAGGCGAGTAGCCACCCCATATCACGTACTGCCATAGCGTCGTTGTGCTCGACTCCAAATGCCCCAGGATCGTCGAGCGCACGGTTGCCGACAAGAAAAAGGACAGGCAAACGGTCCGTCGCTGTGACCACCAACGCCTCGAAACCATAGCACCAGCCGGTTCCGCTCGAGCCTGCAAACGCACGGGCATTGACGGAGCTGGCATGCTTCACAATTTCGAACTGAGAATGTTCGCTGTCGGCAATGATGTACTCGGCATCCAACTCGCCATCGGCGATGATCTTGGACAGGGCATCCATGACTTCGGTATAGGGCCTGATCGGATACGCGGCGATGACGTCAACGTCCGCCAATCGCACACCCTGTGACACTGCCTGGCAACCAGTCAGTAAATCCTCGCGTTCGTAAACGTTTTTTGTTTTGGGTTCTTCAGCAATCATCGGATTAAACCTCCATTTTAGCGTCGGGCCCACCGGCCAGCCATAGTTGGTACACCGTCGCTGCGCGACGGCCCCCTTGAAAGGCTATTGGCCGGTCCCCCCACGCCTCCTACTTCTTCGGGCTCGCGCGTTTTCCGCCAAACGGTACCAGTTCGCCTTCAAGAAATTCCAGGCCGGTGCCGGTTACCATTGGATGGATATAGCGACCCGTGCTCTTCCTGTCTTCGGCCCACTCGGTGTACTTCTCGGGATTAGCTTTGTAAGCTTCCCACGGGCTGCTGTCGTCTGTAAATTGCAACTCATCGACCATGACGATGCATTCCTTGACGGGACAGGCCTGCGCGCATTTGTTGCAACCGGTGCAGTACTCGTATGCGATATCGTACAGACCGTCATCTGTTTGATCAAAACACTGGTCCGGGCATTCCAGCCAGCAAAGCGTGCACTTGGTGCATAGGTCGAAGCGGACCACCGGACGTTGATTTTTGGTCGTGCCGCGTTTAAAGGTCTCGTTTCGCGACTGGCCCTTGGGTCCTAGTGAAAACTCACGCTTGACCGCAGGTACCGCTGCGCCTTCCATAAATTCGAACCATTTCGGAAGAACGGGAATCTCATGCTTCCATTCAACTCCCTCTCCAGGTTTCACTGTCCTGACGGTTTTTCGCACTTCCTCATACGCCAGGCGCGCAGCTTCGGCGCGAGCCGGTTCTTTCGGGGTCTTGTAGCGTAGATAACCTTCGGCGGCCTCGATGCCAATGATGTCCGAATCGATGCCGGCGACAGCGCCAAGCGTCTTTTCGTGCGTGAGATCATCCCTGAAAACCCAAAGGCCTCCAAAACTGAGATCCCCTGAATAAGTCGCAAGCTTCCAGCTATAGGGCTTCTTGGCAATGAATTCTAGAAGCTCATCCGGAGTCCTCTTGGTCACGACCAGCAGAGTCCCGTTGGGCTGGACCTTTTCGTTGATCGGGCGCACGCCGTGCCAGCCCCAGGGCTCGACGCCTTTCAGCATCGTGTCGTCGAGCACGACGGAAATGTCGCACTGGTCGATGTCCAGCTTGGCGCCGCATTCCGCTTCGAGTTCCTCCTCGGATAGATCGTGGGACACGAACGCAAAGTATTTGCATGGGATGCCGTTGCGCTCCGGCGAATCGCTGTAACGCCCGTTGGAAAAACCGATGCGTCCCATCCGGCTGGCGATGATGACGATGTCGCTGCCGATCTTCTTGCCGAGATTTTTCTGAAAAATACCGCGATAGTTGATTTCAACGCGTTTGATCAATGGATACCTCCTACGGTCCGAATTTCTTGGATACCGGGCACGGGCGTGAAACGGTCCAATCCCCGCAGCCCAAAGACCTTGGGATCAATCGAACGAATGTGTTCTTCCATCGCCCGGCGCGCTTCGACCGAATCGCGTGCCTGGATCGCCGACACGATGCGGCGATGTGAAGCCAGCGACAGACGGGCGCGCTCGGGAGTTTGAAGACTTTCGTTTCTGCTGGGGGAAATGACTTTCATCACAGTAGCGCCGACCTGCATCAGCGCTCGATTATGGGTTGCTTCGGCAAGCGTCGAATGAAAGGCCGCATCCGTCGGGCCCGCCATCCGTTTTTCCTTCAGTTCACTTTCCTGCTGCTGAAGGATTGCTTCCAGGCGGACGAGATCCTGCCGCGTCGAGCGTTCTGCTGCCAAAGCCGCGATCGAAGGTTCGATAAGCAAGCGGAGTTCGAAAATGTCTTGAAGAGCGAGGTGATGCAGCGCGTTTGCCAGTTCTTCGGGCCTTCCGCCAACAATAAAGCTGCCGGCGCCATGCCGGCTCACGATCAGTCCCTTCAGTTGCATCGCCCGAAGAGCTTCGCGAATCGTTGCCCGGCTGACGCGCAGACGTTCGGCAAGAGCACGCTCCGAAGGAAGACGGTCACCAGGCTTCAACCGGCCCTGCTGCAGCAGACCTGCGAGCCGAACCATGACTTCTTCGTACACAGGAGCCTTTTTTGTCTTGCCCAACGCTGCCCCCAAAATAAAAGTGGTCAGGCCACTTGACCATGTGCTATAAATTGGTCAGACCACTTTTGGCCTGAATTATATTGGCGACTGACCCCGCTGTCCAGGGAAATTCAGAGCCAGATCAGTGGAAATATTACGAATACTTTTTAGGAAAAGGTCATCATGGAAAAAGCGTTGGCAGGAATTCGGGTCCTGGATATGACGCACGTGCAGTCAGGACCCACGTGTACTCAGCTTTTGGCGTGGTTCGGCGCTGACGTCATCAAGATCGAGCGGCCCGGTGAAGGCGATCCCACGCGCAGCCAATTGCGCGACATTCCCGGAGTCGACAGCCTTTATTTCACGATGCTGAATTCGAACAAGCGCAGCATCACCCTGAATCCGAAAACGCCGGAAGGCAAGCGGATCTTCGCAAAGCTGATCGAGATGTGCGACGTCATGGTCGAAAACTTCGCGCCCGGCGCCATTGATCGAATGGGCTTTCCTTGGGAGAAAATACAACAGATTAACCCGCGGATGATCTATGCATCGGTTAAGGGATTCGGTCCTGGTCCTTATGAAGATTGCAAGGTCTACGAGAACGTTGCCCAATGCACCGGTGGAGCGGCCTCGACCACCGGTGAGCTCCATGGTGCACCAATGGTGACCGGCGCCCAGATTGGCGATTCGGGTAGCGGCATTCATCTCGTAGCAGGCATCCTGGCCGCGTTATTACAACGCGAGAAGACAGGCCGGGGACAACGCGTCACATGCGCGATGCAGGATGTGGTCCTGAATCTCTGCCGCGTAAAGTTGCGCGACCAGCAGCGGCTCGCTCACGGTCCCCTCAAGGAATATCCGCAGTATCTCAACGGTGGCTTCAACGGCACCGTGCCGCGCGCCGGAAATGCCTCCGGCGGAGGCCAGCCCGGCTGGGTCATGCGTTGCAAAGGCTGGGAAACGGATCAGGACGCTTACATTTACGTGATCGCTCAGTCCCAAGCATTCCCCGCACTGGCTAAGGCGATCGGCCATGAAGATTGGCTCATTGCTACCGAATACAACACACCCGAGGCGCGGTTAAATAAACTGGACAACGTCTTCGCGGAAATCGAGAAGTGGACCATGACCATGACCAAGATGGAAGTGATGGCCGTTCTCAACCCCCTCAACGTGCCATGCGGCCCGATTCTGTCCATGAAAGAAATCGCGGATGAGCCTGCTCTGCGACAAACAGGAACCATCGTGGAAGTCGAACATCCTGAGCGCGGAAAATATCTGACTGTCGGCAACCCGATCAAACTCTCGGATTCTACCGTCGAGGTGCAGCGTTCCCCACTACTGGGCGAGCACACGGAAGAGATTCTCCGCAACCTCGTCGGCATGAACGATAACGAAATCCACGGGGCGCGACAGCGCGGCGCGATCTAAAGGCAGAAAATTAGCCATAATAAGGCACAAATTTCGCGAAATTTTTTGTGTGTACTTTTGTGCCTCTTTGTGGCTATTCCCTTTGAGGGGTTCGGTTGATGAAATATAGCGTGTTAATTCTGGGCGCCTCTTACGGGTCCCTGTTCAGCACTAAATTATTGATGGCCGGGCATCCGGTTTCGCTGGTTTGCACGAAGCCCACGGCAGAGCTCATCAACAGCGAAGGCACGGTCGTGCAATTTCCGATTCGCGGGCGCAAGACTCCCGTCGATGTTTCATCAAAGAAACTTCCCGGCGCTCTGCGAGCTACAACGCCGGAGCAGGCCGATCCGCGTGATTTTAATCTGATCGTACTCGGAATGCAGGAAGCGCAGTACGGAGCCGCTGGTGTGCGGGAATTGATCAGCCGCATCGCCGAATCGCAGATGCCTTGCTTGGCGATCATGAACATGCCGCCCTTGCCCTACTTGAAGCGGATTCCCGGACTTCGGACCGATGCGCTGGAGCCATGCTATGCAGATCCGGCAGTTTGGAAGAGCTTCGTTCCCGGATTGGTCAGCCTCTCTAGCCCCGACCCTCAGGCGTTTCGTCCGCCCGACCAGCCGAAGAATGTTTTGCACGTGGGTTTGCCGACTAACTTCAAGGCGGCCCGATTCGAGGGTGAACAGCCGACAGCCATGCTCCGGAATCTGGAGGCCGACATCGAAGACGCGCGGTTCGACCCAGGCGATGGTCCGATTGAAATTCCTGTAAAACTCAAGGTGCACGATTCTATTTTCGTGCCGCTGGCGAAATGGCCTATGTTGATGGCCGGCAATTACCGCTGCATCCGGCGCGACGACATGATTCCCATCAAGGATGCTGTTCACGGTAACCTCGATAAGTCACGCCAAGTCTACGATTGGGTGTGGAAACTCTGCGCCAGTTTGGGCGCCTCGGATGCCGATATGGTGCCTTTCGAGAAGTATGCGCAGGCGGCGGAGAGCCTGTCCAAGCCTTCTTCTGCCGCCCGTGCTCTTTTCGGCGGGGCCGAACATATTGAGCGCGTGGACTGCCTGGTCCGGAAGATCGCCGTGCAGCAAGGACTCCGGTTGGACACGCTCGACGACATTGTGACGCTCGTAGACGAGCGCCTGAAAAAAAACCGGGGAAATTCGGGGTCAGACGGGTGAATTCCCTATTTTTCGCGTTTTATTCGAAGAATAGGGAATTCACCCGTCTGACCCCGAATTTCATTTCACCGCTTGCGCTGCCGGGTGCATCGTGGAGACCGAGGCGTGATGCGCCGCCCGCATCGGCCTCAGAACGAACAATGCCATTGCCGCCGCGGCCAGGTCCATAACCGCCGATACCCAGAACACCGATTCCCATCCGCCGGTCAGACTCACCACCCACGCCGCCAGCGGGCCGCCGAAAATCGCCGCCATGCCTTTGGCGGTGTACAGCAACCCTGCGTTGGTGGCCGCGTATTTGGCACCGAATGCGTCCGTGCACGTCGCCGGAAACAGCGAATAGATCTCTCCCCAGGTGAAATAAATCATACCGAACAGCAGAACGAAAGAGAGCGGCTGATGTCCGAACGCGGTGAGGCCCCACATGGCCAGCGCGCCGCCACTGAAGGCGATGAACATGGTGGGCTCGCGGCCGATATTATCGGACAGCCAGCCGAAGAAGGGCCGCGCAATCCCGTTTAGGATGTTGTCGACGATGCCGGCCATTACCAGCGTCGTACCCGCGATGCCGAGAAACACGACCTGCATCTTGTCGAGTCCGAAGTCGCGCGCGATGGGGCCGAGCTGCGCGGTGGCCATCAGGCCGCCGGCAGCGACCATCGTGAACATCAAATAGAGCGCCCAAAACAGGGGCGTCTTCAGCATCTCTCCTGGCGCAAAATCGCGGGTGGATTGCCCCAGCTTCGCCCTCTTGGGGAGCGGAACCTGTCCGGGCTGCGGCGCTTTCAACAACGGCGATAGAAGAAGGATGATGAGGCCCTGGCCTAGGCCGAACCACAAGAACGCCGACCGGTAACCATAAGTATCGATGGTGTGGATGATCGGGACGACCGTTGCCGCCGCACCCGCGCCGAAGCCGCCGGCGGTCAAACCGGCCGCAAGCCCTCGGCGGTCGGCAAACCACTTGAGCGCATTGCCGACACAGGTGCCATAGACGCAACCGGCGCCGATGCCGGATATGATCGCCGCGACATACAGCAGGGGAAGCGACGTCGCGACGCTGTTCAGACTCCAACCGATGGCGGCGACCACACCGCCAACCATGACGACGATCTTCGGTCCGAATTTGTCCACGAACCATCCTTCGATCGGGATCAGCCACGTTTCCGTAAGCACGAAAAGACTGAACGCCACCTGGATCGCAGCGAGGGCCCAGTGGTTCGACTCCTTCATTGGATTGACGAAATAGGTCCAGCCGTATTGCAGGTTGGCGATCATCACCATGCATGCGACACCAACTGAAAGCTGAAGCCAGCGGTTTGTGGGCGCTCCTTGCGCCGATGCCTGAGCGGCCATGATTCCTCCCTAATGTGGGTGAACTTTAATACGCGCTTCGAACCAACGTCAACAAATGCTTCCGGGTTATTCCTTCGCGGTCACGCGTGCCGATAGACTGCCTTGGTGTAGTTTCACCTTGACGGTTTGATCCACTTCCACCGCATCGGCTGACCGGACGACTCGCCCATCCTGCAATAAACAAATCGCGTATCCCCGCTCCAGCACCGCCAGTGGGCTTAGCGCATCCAGCGTGTGAGCGATCCGCGCAAACGCTTGATGCCATTTCCGGAGGCGTTGTTGGACAGCGCCCGATAAGCGTTGCTCGCACATCTCGATGCGGTGCGCGCGCGTGCGAATGAACGCGCCGGCGCGAGCGAATTGTTCCAAGCGAAACGCGAGGTCATCCACACGCTGAACCATCCGGCGGATTCTTGCTTCCGCAACCACGAACCCGCGGCTTCCGGCTTTCGATGCCAGGAATTTCTGCAGGCCGTTCAAGCGGTACTTCATGATTGAAGCCAGCCGGCCTTGAAGTTGCTCGACCCGTTCCACAAGTTCGGCTTTCGACTTGATCACAATCTCGGCGGCAGCGCTCGGCGTAGGAGCCCGCAGGTCTGCCACGAAATCGCAGATCGTAAAATCCACTTCGTGACCGACCGCGGAAATCACCGGCTTGCGCGAACGCACGATGGCTCGAGCGACGCGCTCTTCGTTGAACGGCCAGAGGTCTTCCATCGAGCCCCCGCCGCGCGCGACGACGATGACATCCACGTCCGTCGAGCGGCTGAGATAATCGATGCCCTCCATCACCTGAAGTGAAGCGCCTTCACCTTGGACTTCGGCGGGAAAGATCAGGACACTCACCGCATTGTGGCGCCGTTTCAATACCGTGAGAACATCGCGCAAGGCCGCGCTCTTTGGCGACGTCACAATCCCGATTTTCCGCGGGAATGCCGGAATGGGCCGTTTGCGCTCGGGCCTGAAAAGTCCTTCTTTTTCGAGTTTTTCTTTGAGCTGCTCGAATGCGAGCTGCAGGGCGCCGAGGCCCGCCGGCTCGAGGACTTCGACTATGAGCTGATACTCTCCACGACCTTCATACGTACTCACGCGGCCGCGCGCGCGGAACAGTTTTCCGTTCTCCGGCCGGAATCGTAAGAGGCGGGCCGCGTTTCGAAAACAGACCGCGGGAAGCTGAGCGCGATCGTCCTTTAATGTGAAGTAAAGATGTCCGGCCGTGGACGTCTTGCAGTTCGAGAGTTCGCCCTCGACCCAGATATCGATGAATCGCCGCTCGAGCATCTCGCGGATCTCGAAGCTCAATTCGGAAACCGAATAGATCTTGCGCTGGAATTCGGTGTTTCTCACTCGCGCAGTATAGTCTATCCCCTCCATGGATCAATCACTGCGCTGGTTGCCGGACGCGTATGGAACGGTATGGGGTGCGTTGGGAATTGCAATTCAAGCCGGGTTGCCGGTCCCCGCCGGATTCATCGCGTTCCCATCGACTTCCGAGGACCGCATCCGCAGCGCCTATGAAGAACTCAAAATTCGAGAGAAGACTCACTTTGTCGCTGTGCGCGGCATCTCTCACGCCATGCTCAACGTGATCGGTCCGGATCAACTCATGCATTCGCTACACCGGTTATGGATGGACTCACCCGAATCACTCGCTCTGGTACAGCGCATGGTCCATGCGACCTGGTGCGGAAAAGCGCAATGGCACCGGCGCAATCTGCGCATCAAAGCCAATGAAGGAATGACGATCCTGGATCCGGACACCTACCTTGTGAACAGCATCACCGGAAAGTGCACGCGCCGCACCCTCGAACCGAAACAAAGAAAGATGATTCGTCATGTAGACGGCACGTCGAAGGTCGTCGAAAGAGAAGGCGAGCGCACGCCTATGCCGGCAGAGCATTTGAAGCAAATCACAGATCTGGCAGGTCGCGCGGGAAAGGACATCGGTTGGGCTATAGACGACAACGAGCGAGTGTGGCTGCTCAGCATCACTTCATAGCCACAAAAAGGCACAAAAAACACAAAACTTTTTTGTGTCCTTTGTGCCTCTTTGTGGCTGTTCCCCGCCTTAGGCGATGGTGACCTCTTTAGTCAGGTACACATCCTGGATCGCGTTCAGCAGCGCGACTCCTTCTTGCATTGGCCGCTGGAACGCCTTCCGCCCGGAGATCAATCCAGTACCGCCGGCGCGCTTGTTGATGACGGCGGTCTTCACCGCCTCCTTCAAGTCGCTTTCGCCGGCCGAGGCGCCGCCGGAGTTGATCAAGCCTACCCGGCCCATGTAGCAGTTCGCCACCTGGTATCGAGTGAGATCGATCGGATGGTCTGTCGTCAGATCCGAATAGACCTTCTTGTGGGTCTTGCCGAAATTCAGAGTGTTGTATCCGCCGTTGTTCTCCGGCAGTTTCTGCTTAATGATATCCGCCTCGATCGTCACACCGAGATGATTCGCCTGTCCAGTGAGGTCTGCTGAAACGTGATAATCCGCCTCTTTTGTTTTGAACGCCGAATTCCGGAGATAGCACCACAACACCGTGGACATTCCAAGAATGTGGGCCTCATGGAACATCTGGGTGATTTCCTGGATCTGACGCTTCGATTCCTCCGAACCGAAATAGATCGTCGCACCGACGCCTGTGCAGCCCATGTCGAATGCCTGTTTGATATTCGCGAAAAGAATCTGGTCGAAACTGTTCGGATACGAAAGAAACTCGTTGTGATTGAACTTCAGAAGAAAAGGAATCTTGTGCGCGTACTTACGCGCGACCGAACCTAGCACCCCTAGAGTAGTCGCTACGGCGTTGCAACCGCCTTCGATGGCCAGCTTCACAATGTTCTCGGGATCGAAATAGATGGGATTGGGAGCGAAGGATGCGCCGGCAGAATGCTCGATTCCCTGATCCACCGGCAAAATCGAAACGTAACCCGTGCCCGCCAGCCGGCCCGATTTGAAGAGCTGCTGCAGGCTGACCAATGAGCGAGTCGGACGGTCCGATCCTACATATATCCGGTCAATGAAATCGGGACCCGGCAGATGGAGCTTGTCTTTTGAAATCGTCTTGCATTGATGATTGAGCAAACGTTCGGTATCAGACCCGAGTATTTCCTGAATTCTCCCAAGCATGAACTCCTCCGTGCGAAATAATTCAAACTTATCTCCTATTTAGGAGGCCAAAGAGCAGCGTGAGAATCACACTGATTAAGATCGAAGTTCCGAGCGGAAAATAAAACGTAAAGTTGTCGCGCTGATAGTGAAAGTCAAGCGGAAGGCGGCCGAGCCGGAATGGCAGCCTCGGTCCAAGCATGAGCACAAAACCGACAAGCGCCAAAAGACCGCCCATCACAACGAGCAATCGGCCCACTTGCTCCATGAGATTATTGTACGCCTGAGGCAAGGAAATTCGGGGAAGCGCGCAATTTCTTGCAGTGCCGAAATTGCTTACTGTCCCCGAATTTGCCGGCTCAAACAATCTCCAGTTGGTTGAAGAAATAGCCGATCTCGAATGCTGCCGTCTCCGGACCATCGGATCCGTGAATCGCATTCCGCTCGATGTTGGTCCCGAATTGCTTCCGGATGGTACCCGCATCCGCTTTGCCGGGATCGGTCGCGCCCATCACCTTGCGGAGCTTGTCGATCGCGTTGTCCGCCTCCAGGACCATCAGAACGACCGGCCCTTCGGTCATGAATTTCACAAGACTTGGGAAAAACGGCCGTTCTTTGTGAACATAATAGAAGCCCTGCGCCTGTGTCTCAGTGAGATGAAGCATCTTCATCGCCCGGATTCGAAAGCCTTCCTTCTCGAGTCTGCTGATGATTGCGCCGGCATTCCCCGCCTTGACGGTATCCGGTTTAAGAATCGTGAATGTTTTCATGATAAGCACGCCTTCATCGCGTCACCGATCTCCGCCGGACTCTTCACGACACGAATGCCCGCAGCTTCCATTGCTTTCATTTTCTCTGCCGCTGTCCCCGTTCCGCCTGCCACGATCGCGCCCGCATGCCCCATCCGCCGGCCCGGCGGCGCCGTCTGGCCGCAGATGAAACCGACGACGGGTTTCTTCACGTTCGCCCTGATATAAGCTGCGGCTTCTTCTTCCGCAGTCCCGCCGATCTCACCGATCATGATAATGCCCCGCGTCTCCGGATCCTCATTGAAGAGCTGGATTGCATCGATGAAGTTCGTGCCGATGATCGGATCTCCACCGATACCGATACAGGTCGATTGCCCGATCTTCCGCCGCGTGAGTTGGCCAACCGCTTCATACGTCAGAGTCCCGCTGCGCGACACGACGCCTACATGGCCTTCAAGATGAATATGGCCCGGCATGATTCCCACTTTGCACTTGCCGGGTGAAATGATTCCGGGACAGTTCGGTCCGATCAACCGCGTCTTTTTCCCTTTCAGAAATGCGCTCGCGCGCACCATATCGAACGTCGGAACACCTTCGGTGATTGAAACAACCAATTCGATGCCCGCTGCCGCGGCTTCCAAAATCGCGTCCGCTGCAAACGCGGGCGGAACAAAAATTATGGATGCATTCGCGCCCGTTTTGCGGCGCGCTTCTTCGACGGTATTGAAAACAGGAATGCCTTCATGGGTCGTGCCGCCTTTACCCGGCGTCACGCCACCAACGACTTGAGTTCCGTACTTCACGGCTTGCAGCGCGTGGAAGCGACCTTCCCGGCCAGTGATGCCTTGAACCAGCAGGCGCGTGTTCTCGTCTACCAATACACTCATTAATGACTGCCTTTCGCTGCAGCAACTACTTTCTCGGCCGCGTCCTTCATGCCGTCGGCCACGATGAAATTCAATCCGGAATTCCGAAGGATTTCCTGGGCCTGCTCGACGTTCGTGCCTTCCAGGCGGACCACAACCGGAATCTGCACTCCAATGGTCTTTGCCGCTTCAACGACACCGGAGGCCACAATGTCACACCGCATGATCCCACCAAAGATATTGATCAGCACCGCCTTCACGTTCTTGTCCGACAGAAGAATCCGAAACGCGTTCTTCACCTGCTCAGCCGACGCGCCACCGCCGACGTCAAGGAAGTTCGCGGGACTGCCGCCGGAAAGCTTGATGATGTCCATCGTCGCCATCGCCAGGCCCGCGCCATTGACCATACATGCAACGTTCCCATCGAGCTTGATGTAATTCAATCCGAACTTGCTGGCTTCGATCTCCAAGGGATCCTCTTCGTTCAGGTCGCGCAGTTCCTTGAGGTCTTTATGCCGGTAGAGCGCATTGTCATCGAAGTTCACTTTCGCATCGAGCGCGTAGACTTTGTTGTCGCCGGTCACGAGGAAGGGATTGATTTCAGCAAGCGATGCATCCATTTCTTCAAAGGCCTTGTACAGACCCATCATGAATTGCGCTGCATCATTAATTAACTCCGGCGCAAGACCCAGACCAAACGCCAGTCGTCGCGCCTGAAAAGGCTGCAGGCCGAGTCCAGGTTCGACATATTCCTTTAGGATGAGTTCGGGATTTTTCGCAGCGACTTCTTCGATGTCCATTCCACCTGATGCCGACGCCATGAACACGGGTTTTCCGGCCTTGCGATCGATCGCGATTCCAAGGTAGAGCTCTTTCCGAATATCCAGGCCTTCCTCGATAAGAACCTTCTGAACCCGCCGCCCTTCCGGTCCCGTCTGCGCCGTCACCAGATTCATGCCCAGCATGCGGCCGGCGATTTCGGACGCCTCGTCAGGCGACTTTGCCAGCTTCACTCCTCCGCCTTTTCCTCTTCCACCAGCATGAATTTGAGCCTTTACCACGACAGCTCCGCCGATCCTGTGCGCGATTTCCCTGGCTTCTTCCTTCGTGTATGCAACCTCACCGCGGGGAATCCTAACGTTGTGGCGCGCTAAGATCTGCTTGGCCTGGTATTCATGTATTTTCATGATTGCCTCAACTGAAAAACGATCAAAAAGAACAAACTGAACAATTTACAGGTGAGCGGAGAGGGTGTCAATGCGAGGACCCAGATCGCATGGGATGGGTGTTTCGGACAGGGCCGAAGTTCAAGGATTAATCCCACTTTAGGTCGGAGCATTTCATTGCGATATCGCTTGTAACCGTTATGCCTACAGACTATACGTACGTTCCGGCACAGAAATTTTCGTTATTACGTGCTTGGTTGTCGGCGGGTCGCACGGCCAAGACATCGAGAAGTGGGTTATGGCGGTTTTGAACGTCCTTGTGATCGAAGATTCCCAAGAAGACACCTTACTAATGATAAGGGAGCTCAAAAAGGCGGGATATTCGGTAAATTTCGAACAGGCATCCAGCGCCGCTACGCTTGCAGCGGCCCTAGCGAAGGGCGGTTGGGATATCGTCTTTAGCGATTTCACGCTGCCCGGCTTCAGTGGAACGGCGGCGCTGGCGCAAGTCCGCAAACATGACGCGGAAATTCCCTTCATCTTCACTTCTGGGACCATTGGAGAAGATACGGCCGTCGCGGCCATGAGGACCGGAGTGGACGACTATGTAATGAAAAACAACTTGAAGCGGCTGGTGCCCGCTGTGGAGCGTGCGCTGCGGGAAGTTTCGGTTCGCAGCGCCCGCCGGCGGGCCGAAGAACGCGTCATCCATCTCGCTTATCATGACGCTCTTACTGATTTGCCGAACCGATACCTGCTTCAAGATCGGCTTAAACAAGCCATATCCAGCGCCCGCCGTGTGCATGAACCGGTCGCGTTGCTGGTTATGGACCTGAATGGTTTCAAAGCGATCAACGATTCGCTAGGCCACTACGTGGGCGACTGTGTTTTGCAACAAGTCGCGGCACGCCTGAGTAGGGTTATGCGGGAATCGGACACTATCGCCCGTCTTGGCGGGGATGAATTTGCATTTGTGTTGCCCCGCACCGATGGCGAAGGGGCAACGGCTGTCGCGCGCAAGTTTCTCCGCTCCTTGAAGGAACCGATCCTTTTCGAAGAATGTTCGTTAATGGTCAGCGGCAGCATTGGGATAGCGTGGTTCCCCGAACATGGCGCAACCGGTGAATCGCTGCTGCAAAAAGCAGATATTGCGATGTATGCCGCGAAGACGGGGAAACTGGAATGCGCAATCTATACGGACGAACGCGATCTGCAAGCCCACAGGCGCCTCACCATCATCACGGAACTACAAGAAGGCATCGAACGGGACGAATTCATCTGCGAATATCAACCTTTGGTCAACTTGAAAACCGGTAGGGTCACTTGTCTGGAGGCGCTGGCGCGATGGCGGCATCCGCGGCACGGTTTGTTGCCGCCCGAAGCGTTCATCGGCAACGCCGAACAAACCGGCCTGATCGAGCCTCTCACCATACGAGTGTTGGAGAAAGCACTCGATGACTGGAACACATCGTATTCGCATTTGCAGATCCCCATTTTCGTGAATCTTTCGCCGCGAAACCTGCAAGATCCGGAACTTCCGGATCGAATCAAGGACCTTCTTCGAAGCCGCGCAATTCCGCCTTCGATGCTTGGGTTGGAGATCACGGAGAACTTTGTCATGTCGGATCCGTTGCGCGCCTCCAAGTACCTGACGCGTCTGCACGATATGGGGACGACGTTGGCCATCGATGATTTCGGCACAGGATATTCTTCGCTCAGTTATCTCTGGCAGCTGCCGGTGGATGTACTGAAGATCGATCGCTCGTTTGTCGCTGAATTGGCGCGTGCCGAGGATACCATCGTTAAGTGCGCGATCGATCTGGGACACAATCTCGGCCTTTCAGTGGTTGCCGAGGGCGTCGAATCGGCGGGCGTTCGGGATCGTCTTCGTAAGTTAGGGTGCGATGCCGCGCAGGGATTCTTTCTGGCCAGGCCGAGTCCCGCGCAAGAGACTCTTCGCTGGGTTGAGCAACAGCAGGGCACAAGATTCATGGCAGGCGGGCGTGGATGATTCGAAACCAGGTCATCCTTCTAGCCGTAGACTTCGACCAGTTCGTCAAGGCGGCCGGGCACATCAGCGAATACTGGTTGGGCTTCAATGAACCTCCGCCGAGCCGGCCGGAGGCATCTCGATGAGAACAGCCTTCGAAAGGTTGGTCGAAGGCCGATTTCGGGATCTGCTGGAATCCGCTCCAGACGCGATGGTCATTGTCAATCAACAGGGCGAGATCGTTCTGATCAATTCGCAAACGGAAAAACTCTTCGGCTTCCACCGCGAGGAACTCATCGGCCAAAAAGTCGAGGTCTTGGTACCACACCGCTTTCGCCGGCAGCATCCATTGCACCGAGAGGGGTTTTTTGCCGACCCGAAAGTCCGGCCGATGGGCGTGGGGCTCCAGCTATTTGGTTTGCGCAGGGATGGCACTGAATTTCCAATCGAGATCAGCCTTAGCCCAATCAAGACCGAAGAAGGCATGCTCGTTTCCAGCGCCATTCGCGACGTCACCGATCGTCAGCGAGTCGAGCGCGCTCTCCAGCAGACCAATGCCGAACTCCGAACGGCCATCCGCGAGCTGGAATCCTTCTCCTATTCGATTTCGCACGATCTCCGCGCTCCTGTTCGCGCAATAAGCGGGTTCGCCCGAATCGTGCTGGAAGACTACGGCGGACTGTTACCTGAGGCCGGTCAGGACCAATTGAAAAGGATTCACGAAGGTGCGATCAAGATGGGCCAACTCATTGATGGCCTGCTCGCGTTCTCCAAAATGGGACGTCAGCCGCTCAACAAGCAGGCGGTGAGACCGGCATCCATCGTCCGCCGGATCTTGGAGGATTTACATGCCGAACGAAACGGCAGGAATGTCGAAATCTCCGTGGGCGATTTACCGACCTGCGAAGCGGACCCGATGTTGCTCCAACAGGTCTTCGCAAATTTACTTTCGAATGCGTTGAAATACTCCAGCCAAAGAGATCCCGCCGTTATCAAGGTGGATTGCCAGCAGAACGATTCCATAGCGATATACTTCGTCCAAGACAACGGCGCGGGGTTCGACATGCAGTATGCCGATAAGCTGTTCGGCGTCTTTCAACGTCTCCACCGTAGCGATGAGTTTGAAGGGAACGGCGTAGGCCTGGCAATTGCTCAACGAATCGTTCATCGCCATGGGGGCCGAATGTGGGCGGAGGCGGAACTCGATAAAGGAGCCACTTTTTATTTCACTCTCGAAAGGGCACCTCAATCGGCGATGTAGGCGATCTGTCAGTGCGTCATCGCGTAGATGACGAAATCGATTCCAAGCCGGAACGCTTCAATCGAAGGTTTGAGCGGGTATTCGCCGCGATCGATATAGTCCCAGAAATTTTCCAGGTCGTTGTTGTAGCACGCGATCACACCGACATTGCCGTCTTTATTCATTAGCGCATAAAAAATAGGTTCGCCGTCCACCAGATACGGCGAGGTAACATTCAGCGCGTCGATATCGAAGAATGTGTGAAAGATTTTGTGATCGATCGACAACCGCACCAAATCGCGGTCGGGAAAAGCACGATGCAAATCGCGCTGCAGGGTCGCCAAATCCCGCGCCCCATCGAAATCGTCCATCACCACGAAACCACCGCGATCGATGTATTCCCGGAGATTCCGCACTTCGGCCTCGGTCAATGCCAACTCTCCGGGTTCGGACACGACCGCAAACGGGTAGTTGAAGACTTCCGGACTTCCAAGCTCCACGATCCGGTAGGACACATTCTTCACATTAATGTTGGTCGCTTCCGAAACAACCTGCGCGAAATGCTGGTCGGAGCTGGGGTAATTGTGCGACCATCCCGTCCCGCCGAATTTTCCCCAGGCCGTGTACTTCCAGCGCGCGACGACGAGCTCCGTCGGCGGCGGCTCGTTTTGAAAAAAGAAACCTCGAAAACGCTGGGCAGAGACGAAGGCAGCGCTTGCAAGGGTCAGCACTGCGATGGCTAGTGTTATTCCTCGCTTCGGTTTATGTTTGTGCACGGTGGAGGCGCCATGAGAATGAGCTTTCGTGATCAACTGGCGGCAACGCGTGACCGGAAACACAGCAAGGATCATCCATTCTTTGAGCTTTGGGTGCAAGGCAAACTGACGAAGGAACAGACGGCCATCTATTGCGCGCAGCATTACCACTACGTAACCGAGTATCTGAATTGGATGGCTTACGAGGCTTCCCAAATTCCTTTTCGCGATGTGAAGGCTTATTTATTTGAAAATCTCGGCGATGAAGAGAATCCGGAGGACCGGCATCTCGACATGTTGAAAGATTACGTGGAGGCCACTGGATCCAGCCGCGAGAGCGTCGAAGACTCCGTCGTGCTCGCCGGCACCGAGGGCCTGCAGAACTGGGGCTGGCGGCTCGTATATCAAACACCATGGCAGGCCGCGCTGGCGGGGATGTTCATCGGTCTCGAATCCCAGTTTCTGGACATCTGCAAAAGAATCGTTCCCGCGCTCCACAAGCACTACGGTTTTGCGGCGGGCGACCGGCGGATTCGGTTTTTCGAGGAACATGTACGCGCGGACGAGATCCACGGCGCGAAAGGCTTCGCAATCGTCGAGAAGTATTGCAATACGCCCGAGTTGCAGGCCTCTGCTGTAAAGGCCGTTGAGGCTGCGACCATTCGCCGGTGGCGCTATATGACTGGCATTTACTGGTTCGCACTGCACGGCAAAGAAGACGATACGCCTGCCAACTGTAGCGGCGCTCTATGAGCGCCGGTTTTCGGCGGTCATAGACCGCCGCTACAGAATCTCACTTCGAAGGGAATCGGACTCGGGGACTGGTTCCAACCTGTTCGTACCGGAAGCCGTCCGTAGGTCGATCGAGCCTGCGAACATAGAGTCCTTGCGGGGGCTTCGACCGTGACGGGCTTCCGCTGACCACAACACGATCTCCGGACTTCAGCGTATCCTTTGTCATCCCGACCTCGACAAGCTCCGATAGATTATCCAGCTCCAGCTTCCAGCGCTCGCCATCGGCGTCGACCAGAACGAACGGATGCGGATTGACGAAATGGAACTCCGCAACAACACCTTCGATCGTAACCTGCCGGTTGCTGTCGTAAACACCGGCAATCGAATGGTGCATCGCAAACGCAAGAATCAGTGATAGAAACCCGGAGTTCATTGTGGGAATTCTACCTTACGATTTCCCTGCAACCCAATCGCGAAAGTTCTCGTATGGTGAGAGGAGTGGCGGAAACAGATGCGGATCTGGTTAACGGCGCGCTCGCCGGTTCCGAGCGTGCCTTTCAAGAACTCGTCCGACGATACGAACGGCCGGTCTTTTCCGTGATACTCCGGGTGATTCGCGATCCTTCGCGCGCGGAGGAGCTGGCGCAGGACACCTTCGTGAAAGCGTTTCTGAAGCTGGAGACGTATGTGCCGGAAAGGAAATTTTCGAATTGGCTTCTGGCGATTGCTCATCATGCCGCCATCGACGAGGTGCGGCGGGGCAGTGTGCGGACAACGCCGCTGGAAGAGGCGCCGCAGGACTGCCTGGCGCAAAAGCGCGGTGATGAGACTCCATATCGCGTCACGGAACGGCGGGAATTGGCGGCTTTGCTCGACGAGGCTGTCCGCCACTTGCGGCCGGATTACGCCCAGGTGATCACGTTGAGATATGAACACGACCTTACGCTTGAAGATGTCGCAGAAGTCACCGGCTTGCCGGTCGGCACGGTTAAAAGTTGGCTGCATCGAGCGCACAAGGATCTTGCGGACTACTTACGAAGACGCGGTTGGAGCAAAAAACCATGACTGAAAGACATCCTCAGCCTGACGACGACATCGGAATCGAAGAAGCATTCCGGACGATCGCTCACCAGCTTCCAAGCTCGTCACCTCCCGTAGGTTTCTCGCGCCGGGTCATGACCGCGGTACGGCGGGCTCCCCTGCCCGCCGGAAGGCAGAAGCTTCGCTCGCCTAGCCACGCCATCATTACAAGTCTCGCCGGTGGGGCAGCGGCCGCCGGGGTGCTCACCATAGGATGGGTAACAGGACTCCTACAGACTGTCATCGCAGAAATATTTCTCGTGGCTGTTCAGGCAGGCGTGCTTGCGATCCGCTCGGTCGGCTTCGTGCTCGATCTGTGGAGATTCATCGACCGGGTCGCGCGAGTTCTTACAACCGTTCTCAGTTCACCGGAGATGTTGAGTGTGGTGGGGGGGGCGGCGGTGCTGAGCGTGCTCAGCCTGGCCGCACTCACGCACCTCGTTTCGTCATCACAGCCCGTAACGCAAAGGGAGTCCATGAAATGGTAATGCATCGACGCGCGTGCAAATGCACGCTGGCTCTGCTTCTCATGTTTTTTGAAATCCCTCTGCTCGGACAAGGTCAAGTCCTCAGCAAGGAAGAGCTGAGAACAAAAATCGAGCAGAGATATAGCGTGCTTCCAATCCAAAACGGCATCGTCCTTTCACCCAAGAGCAAAAATGGCGTCGTCTCTATCGAGATTTCCGGCAATACGGTTGCCGTGAACGGCGCTGAAGTCACTGGCGGTGAGTTACGCACCCGGCTTGGCGCCGACGCGGACCTGATTCTCGACCTTTCTTATCTCACACCGGCGGAACGGCAGACGCTCTTTAAGGTCGACGGAAATCCAAACTCTTCTCAGATTACGCCGCCCCCTGCCAGAAGGGAGCCTCGGCCGCGGCGAGGCCGGCGGAAAGACGACATGATCCGGGTCTTCGGCAATGTCAAGATAGACCGGGACGAGGTCCTGAACGGCGACGTCGTTGTTGTCGGAGGAAATGCGGAAATTGATGGCCAGGTCAACGGCGACAGCGTTGTCATAGGAGGCAATCTCAGGCTGGGACCAGAAGCCAACATCACCGGCGATGCGGTGGTCGTAGGAGGCACCCTCTCACGCGATCCTGGTGCCACCGTCGGAGGCGATGTGAACGAGGTGGGTGTTGGTTCCGGACCACGATTCGCAGAGATCCTGAGGAATCGCGGAATATTCTGGGCCGGTATGCTGCCGTTTTTTGGAGCCGCAAGGACGTTTGTCCGGATAGGTGTCCTAATTTTATTCGCTTGCATTGTGATGCTCGCCGGCGGACAGCTCGCAATGCGTATCGGCGACCGCGCGGTCGCCGAACCTGTGAGGGCCGGGCTCATTGGCCTCGCCGCCGAGCTTCTATTTCTGCCGGCGCTGATCATGACGGTCGTGCTGCTTGTCATTACTATTTTGGGAATCCCGCTTCTCCTCCTGGTTCCGTTTGCTGTGCTCGCTCTTATGGTCGTGTTCCTGATCGGATTTACGGGGGTTGCTGCTCGAGTCGGCCGATTTATGGGCGCTCGTTTCGGCTGGACAACTACCGGCCCGTACCTCACAACGATTTTGGGAATCGGCGCTCTAGTACTGCCTCTCGTGCTGGCGAGACTTGTGGGACTCTTCGGAATGAATTTCATTGCCTTCCCGCTACTCGTCGCCGGTGTCCTGATCGAGTATTTAGCCTGGACCGTCGGCTTCGGCGCAGCCGCTCTAACCTACTTTAAGCCGCCCACCGCTCCGAACCTTCAGCCTCCAGCCGGAACCGGACCGCCGCCAGAAGGCGCACACGCTTAGCGCCGGCTGGTTGCGATGCGTGACCGGCTTGCCAGTGCCCTGTAGGAAAGGAATACAATTCTGGATGTGTTATCAACGCAGGCCGAAGGCAAAAACGACGATCTGCTGGTTAGCTGGAAAGATATTGCCGCTTATCTGAAATGTAGTGTCCGGAAGGCGCAGCGTCTGGAACGACGAGAACTCCCAGTGAAGCGGATTGCGGGAACAAAGTCCGTATGGGCATCAAAGGCGGAAAGCCGCGTTTGTTTCCCATTGCTTGGGCTCCTGCAATATGAGCCTTCCGTCGTGATGGATGTGGGTTTACGATGGTCTCACTCGCGTGTGAAGATCCAGCCCGAATTTCGGTATACCCGCCATCGACCGCAAACGCAGCCCGATCCGCGAACCCCCCACCTGTTGGTTCCGGCTTTGCACAAAAAATCCTGGGCGGTCATAGACCGCCCCTACAGCTTGGGGTGCGCAACTGTAGGGGCGCTCTATGAGCGCCCACGATGTATTTTTTGTGCAAAGCCGTTGGTTCCGCGTGCCGATCAGCTGGACTTTTTAGTCGGTTTCTCTTTCGAGGGCAAAGACAGATGAAATGACCGGGACACGGAGTCGAGTGTCGTGACGCTTAAAGATGGATGACCAGAGGCACTTTCGTCAGACCAAGATGGTAATCCGTAGACCAACATATGCGGATTCGCCGCACGGCCATCAAATGCAGTCCGATCGCATCCGTTAAGGTCACCTCCTGATCGGAATATTTTCGAATCAGCGCGAATGCGGTGCGCTGCTCCGGTTCGCCAACGGCGGCCATGTGGAGCGGCATTGTTTCGACCATCGAGAGGAATTGAAGGCCTTTGGCCGTGTCATAGCGCCTCAAGAACCAGCCATGTCCCTCCGCCACGACGAGAGGTGTGGTGACTAAGGGCGGCGGGTCAGAAAACAACCGGCGGAATAGGCTATGGTAGCTATCGGAACGATCAGCGAAAGCTATAAGTGCGGACGTGTCGACATATGCTTCACTTCTTTTGGCCGTAGACGACTTCGTCGATTTTCTGGCTGGCATCCTCTTCTCCGGTTTCGATCATCCCGGCATAACGCATCCAGGGCCTGCTTTCATCCGCGGGAATAATGTGCCGCAATGACTGCCTCAATAGTTCCGCCAGGGAAATACCCAAGCGAGCAGCCTCGGCCTTGGCCGCTCGATACTCGCTTTCACTCAAGCTAATCTGTGTGCGGATCATGATAACTATTCTACCCGAATTGTTATCACCACGCAAAACAGGATGGGGACTAGTTCGACGCGATACGGGGTGTGGCTTTTTCGATGACGATCCGATTACGAGACAAAGTCTGACCGGTAGCGCGATCCAGCGCTACCAGCGACTTGGTATAATTCACGAGCGCCTGAACTTCATTCGTTTCCGCGATTGCCAGATTCGTTTGGTCCTGGAGTACAAAGAACAGCGTCGATACACCCAAATCGAATTTCTTCTGTTCCGCATCCAGGGTCTTCTGCGCAGTCTCGCGAGCTTTCGCGGCCGTCTCGATATGGGCCCTATTCATTTCGACCCGGATCATTGCGTTCCGCACCTCAAGAGCAATCTGTTGCGCAGTGCCATCCACTTGGGCCTGGGCCAATTTCTTTGCGCTTAGAGCACGATCGTAATCCGATCTGGCTGCTTTGTTTGAAAGCGGTATTTGAAGATTGAAACCGAACGAATACGTCTTGTAATCCGCATGGACGAGTTGCCGCAAAGCATCGCTCATGCCGCCAGAAGGGCCGGGAATGACGCCTACGATCGGAATTCCTCCGAGCGGGGAGGCCAAGTTCGGTATGCCGGCGAGACCGGTTTGGGTGTAGGCAGCGTTGACATCCAGCACCGGTAGCGTTTGATTTTTCGTGTATCCCCTGTCGATTTCCGCATTATCCACCGCAAGCCGGGCTTGCTTCATCTCGGGCCGATTCTCTAACGCGATACGAATAGCGTCCGTGATCGAAACCAGATCTTCGGGCGCCGGACGGCGCAGCGCATCGACCGGAGTGATCTTCGCCAATAGCAAGCCCGGATCAGGTTGATTTGTGATCGTCTTCTTTAATTGGTCTTCGTTCTGCCGGGACGTATACGTGGATACGATAAGGGCGTCCTGCATATTGGCTACCTGCGACTCCGCCTGGACTACGTCGAGGGGAGCAAGCACACCGGCGGCGACCTTCATCTGATTCTCCTCCAGCGTCTTTTCGGCTAGCTGCACAGACTCCTGCTTCACCTTCATGTCTTCGATGGAGAAGACGTAGTCCCAGTAGTTGTTCTGGGCCTGCTCGACGAGGTCCATCATCTGTTGCTCAAACTGGCTCTCTGAAATTCGATGGTTGTTTTGCGCGATGCGAATGGAATGGCCATTCACGCCGCTCCCCAGGTTGCGTAGGAGAGGTTGTGCGATCGCATACCGCAACTGGGCGAACCAGCTCGGGTTGTATAAGAAGAAAAGGTTATTCGAGGTAGCCCTGTTCATGGTGACATCCAGGGCATAGCTGGTGCCGGTCCTCAGCCTCTGTCCGATTCCGACTTCATAGCTGTGCGTAAGCTGAAAGAGAAAAGGGGCACCATTAAGGAGTGATATGCTTGGCGTTGTCCCCCTTGTTCCGGTTCCACTGACGTGCAGTGTTGGTTGGAATGGCTGCAAGTAAGTGCCAGTTGCCGACTGGGCGACGTCGGGCGGCAGCCGGGCAACCGCCACACTCAGGTTGCTCTCAAGCATCATCCTAAATACGTCGTTCAGCCTTAGTGCAAGTGTACTCGGCTGACTTTGAGGCTGACCTTGCGGCGGCGCCTGGCTGGCAAAGGCTTCGCCAGTAAGAAACAGCAAGACCGAAACGATAAAAATCTTCAAGCCTTTCATAACGAAACTCCTCTGCTTGTTTTTTGCCGCCGACCCAACGCGTCGGCGGCTGAGGCATTGATGGCGCAGGGCTTATTGAGATTTCCTGATGCTGCCTTGCGCGCAGGATGATACCCGAAAAACGCTGAGTCCCTGTGCAACTAAATCTTTGCCACTAAAGGCGCTCTCGCCTGTGGCCGATGAGTGGGCTAGAAGGGCTTGGGTGCCCGGCTACTCGTTCGTGCCGTCGGACACCGCCGCCCCTAAAGTGAGGGCTATGTTACAGGATCTGCTAAATCAAGAACTCGATAACAGGCTATCCTGGGCTTCAAGGATCGATGAGCTCTATGGCGTCAAAGTCAACGCGCTCAGCGTGGATGAACTCTTTGAGCTGTATCGGCGTGCCGGCTTCCTCTACCCGGCGAAGGCCTCCCGCTTACTCCCCTACATGGAACTGGTGCGGGAAAACTGGCGCCGCTTGCTTCGCGCCGGCGATTCACTGCTCTACTTCCTGACCGCAGGCGGTGGAGAAAAGGGATACGCATCGGTCGCAGTGTGGCGCACCACAGGCCGCGGCTGGATCTCGCAACATCTGGTTTCTGAGAACAACCCGCTCGCGTCTCGAGCTGTTATGTTGGCCGGATCCGCGGGCGCCCTGTTAAGGGGCCTTGACGAATCTGCCCAGAACTGGTTCCGGCCGGAGAACCGCTTTCCGGCGCGTGTTTTTGGGTCGATGGTGCAGAGCATCGGCGAATCCTGGGCTTCGGTTACACGGCATATGTATTTTGCGCTGCCGCGGAAACGACTTTTTGAGACCAACGAATCTGTACAAGTCGTTCCCTATGACCCGTCGCATCATGAAGCTCTTTGCGCCCTCGCAGCGCTTGTCCGAGGAAACCTTTATGTCACAGCCGAAGAGCTCAAGTATGACGTGGAACTCCAGTATGTGAACGATCTTTATCGCGGCGTGGGTTTGCGGCGCACCCGCCAGGTCTGGCTGGCCTATCGCGATTCAAACGACGAGCCGGTCGGCACCGCCATCGCGTATCGCGGTCCGCTTGGCGTCAACTTCAGTTTCATCGAGAACCGGTGCGATGTGCTGCTCCATCCCACGGTGCCCGAAGCGGAAGTGCCCGGCGTTGTAGCGTCGCTTCTGAATGCGGCGCAAGCCGCCTATGTCGACTTCGAGCTGAACGAAATTCCAGTGATCGCGGATCAGATCGCTGCTTCCGCGCTTACCGGATTGGGCGCCGAGTTTCTTCGGAATTATTGCCAGGGCATCTGGCTGCAGAAGGGTCAGCAGCATTTTTACGGACATGTAGACCACTTCTATTCGCGGCTGCTGCAGCGAATGGTGAAACAGAACATTGAACCTTCGTTAATCGTTTAGGAGATTTATGGCACGGCTTTCTCCCGCTACCTACATCATGGAAGATCCACGCGAGGCGTCCCGGCTGGCGCGTAAGGTAAATCCGGACGCATGGATGAAAAAGTATCTCGACCCTTACCTGTTTCCCGGAGCAGAAGTGCTGTCGGTCGGTTGCGGACCGGGAAATATTCTTCGGGCGATCGCGACATCGCATCCCAAGGTGAATGGCACGGGAATCGACGTCAGTGCTGTCCGAGTCCAACAGGGAACAGAAGCCAATCACCGCAATCCCCGGTTGCGTTTTATCTGTGGTGACGCCCGGCAGATGAAACTGCCTTCCGGCAGCTTTGACCTTGTCTATACGCGGATGTTGCTTCAATACATTCCCGACAAAGAAACTGCCGTGGCCGAAATGGTACGAGTTTGCAAACCCGGGGGAGTCGTACTTATCCAGGATTTGGATGGGCAGTTAGTGTGGCACTACCCGGAAGAGACACTCATGCAGGAAACCATCCATCGCGTCATGAAAAGCCTTGCCGAAACCGGTTTTGATCCTTTCGTCGGCCGGAAGCTTTTCTGGATGTCCCGGAACGCAGGCCTCGAGAACCTCCAAACACAAGTTGAATGCTATCACTTGATCGCAGGAGAGATTGACCCGGGGATCTTTGAGCAATGGGAACTGAAGCTTGAAATTGCCCGGCCGCATCTGGAGCGGGCACTCGGCAGTGAGTATGAAGCCGATGAAGAAATCCGGCGATTTCTGAACTATCTCAAACGCCCGGACACACTCACGTATTCCACCCTCTTTACAGTTACTGGAGAAAAGCCGCAATGAGTCCGATATCGAATAACCCACCTAAAAATCTGAAGGAAGGATCCCAAACCGGCCCACGACAGGAGCGATATATGAACACCCGGCGCAAGCGTCATAGACGTCAGGCCGTTCGGTCATTTATAGGTATTTTACTAACGACAGCCATCTTATCAGCGCAGGACATTCCGGATGTAACACAGATCAGTCTGGAAGACCTGATGAATGTGCGCGTCACCTCGGTATCCAAGCGAGAGCAGAAGCTCGGTGATGCACCGGCCGCCGTCTTCGTCATCACGCAAGACGATATACGACGCTCCGGTGCGAGAACGATCCCCGAGGCGCTAAGAATGGCTCCCGGAATCGAAGTCGCTCGAATCGATGAGAACAAATGGGCGATCAGCGCGCGAGGATTCAACGGTCGCTTCGCGAACAAGCTTCTCGTACTGATTGACGGCAGGAGCGTCTATACGCCGCTGTTTTCGGGCGTGTACTGGAATGTGCAGGACACACTGTTAGAAGACGTAGACCGCATTGAAGTCATCCGCGGTCCTGGCGCAACACTTTGGGGAGCGAACGCGGTAAACGGCGTTATTAACATCATCACCAAAGAGGCCAGCAATACGCAAAACGGCATCATTACGGCCGATGCGGGCAATGAGCTGCAAGCATCGGGCGGTGCCCGGTTTGGCGGCAAGATCGGCAACTCCACCTACTACCGCGCGTACTCGAAATACTTCAAATGGAATCCGTCCACAGACGCAGCGGGAAATAAAGCGTACGACGGATGGGCCGCAACTCGCGGCGGTTTCCGTGTCGATGGCACTTCATCTCCTGATGACTCGTACACATTGCAAGGCGACATATATCGCGGATCTTATGATGAGACTCTGACGCAGCCGGCCTTCGCAGCACCGTACTACTCGACATTTCAGAACAATGGAAACTTCAGCGGCGGGAATCTGCTGGGCCGTTGGAATCACGCGTTCTCGAAGTCGAAAACCTCCGTGCAGTTCTATTCCGATCGAACGGTCACGGCAGCCAACAGGCTTCTGATCGATCATCAATCGATTTACGACATTGATTTCCAGCACGACATCCGGATCGCCGAAGGCAATGAGTTCATATGGGGACTCGGCTACCGGTCCACTCAGGACAGGATCGTCCCAAGTAATGTTGTCAGCCTGAATCCGAATCGCCGCAGATGGGACTTGTTCAGCGGCTTCACTCAGGATGAGTTCGGGCTATTTGGTGAAAGGCTGCACGTAACGGTCGGTTCCAAATTCGAACACAACGCTTTTACGGGAGTCGAAATTCAACCCAATGCGCGCGTGGCGTGGACCATGAATCCTAAGCATTCGGCATGGGCATCCATCTCGCGCGCGGTCCGAACCCCGGCGCGAACCGAAGAGGATATGCGTTTGAATGCTGCCGTGATGCCGCCGTCCCAGGCGACTCTCGGATTGCCGCTGGTGGCCGCAGTTCTGGGCAACCATAACTTCAAAGCCGAAAACATGATCGCTTACGAGGCGGGCTACCGCGTCCATCCGACGCGGACGTTCTCAGCCGATGTCGCCACATTCTATAACTCATACAGCAATCTGCTGTCGGCAGAACCGCAATCGCCGTTCCTTGAAGTGACGCCCTCCCCGGTTCACCTCACGATGCCGCTATTGGCCGGTAACAAAATGAACGGCGCGACCTATGGGGCGGAGCTATTCGGAGAATGGAAGGCGACCTCCAAATGGAAAGTCTCTGGTTCGTACAGTCTTCTAAGAATGAATATTCGCCGGAACAAGGACAGCATGGATATCTCGTCCTCCGATCCCGCTGGCGCAAGCCCGCGGCACCAGTTCTACTTCAGGTCCTCTCTTGATCTGCCCAAGAAGTTCGAACAGGATGTCACGCTGCGCTATGTGGACGCACTGCATGGGCTGGCTGTACCCAGCTATTACTCTCTGGATGCACGCATCGGGTGGAAGCCGACTTCTAACATAGAGTTCTCGTTGGCCGGGCAAAATCTTTTCGATGATCGGCATTTGGAATTCAGTCCCGACTTTATCAATACCTGGCCGACCCAGGTGAAACGTACATTCCGCGCCACTGTGACGTGGAAGTTTTAGGTGAGGGCGATATCGCTCAAAAAAGCTTCTGACGGTGGAGTAACTTGTTCATGAAACGTCTGAGACTACGACTAGCCCTCGCCGCAACCTTCCTCATATTCGGGTTGCAAGCCAGAGCACAAAACTTCGATGCAGCCGGCTCTTCGGAATACTTAGTCAAGGCGGGCTTCATATACAACTTCGCCAAGCTCGTCGAGTGGCCTGCAGCAACTTTTACAAGTCCCGGAGAACCAATTGTCATCGGCGTTCTTGGTAGCGACTCGTTTGCTACGACCCTTGAACGCGTTGTGGATGGGAAAAAGATCGAGCTCCGCCCGTTTACCGTCAAGCGCTTGAAGTCGGCGAAGGACTCCAAGGACTGCGCTTGCCACATGCTCTTTATCGCTTCGGCCGAGAGCCCGCACTCCGACGAAGTCCTTCAGTTGTTAAAAGGCACTTCCGTTCTCACCATCGCCGAAACGCCGGGATTTTCGAAACAGGGCGGCATCATTAATTTCGTTCTTGAAGACAGTAAGGTCCGTTTTGAAGTGAACGTAGACGCGGCCAAACACGCAGGTCTGAACATCAGCTCGCGGCTGCTCAGTCTGGCAAAGATTGTCCAGACCAATGTGACGGCGAGGTGAGCATATGAACCTGCGAGACCTCTCGATCAAACGGAAACTTACACTCATGGCAATGCTGACCAGCAGCCTTGCCCTGCTGCTGTCTTCGGCAGGATTTTTGATTTACGACCTGGTTTCCTTCCGGAAATTGCTCAGCAAGGACCTCATGACGCAGGCCGAAATCGTTGCATACAACAGCGCTGCGGCTATGGCGTTCAAGGACGACGCTTCCGCCAAAGTCACTCTGTCGGCCCTGACAGCGAAGGACGACATCGTAGCGGCGGTTTTGTACACGACCGACGGCCGCGTGTTTGCCCGTTATTTTCGCGCTAATAATCCGGCCCCGGTTCTGCCTGAACATCTTCAGGAAAACGGTTATCGATTTGTCGGCAACTATATCGAGGTATTTAATGACGTCACGTTGAGCGGTGAACGGCTCGGAACACTCTTTCTTCAATCCGATATGCAACGCTGGAATGCTCGCGCGCGGCAATATGCCGGCATCCTCGGAATTTTTGTTTTGATCTCCGGCGGTTTTGCGTGGTTCGTTTCTTCGAAGCTTCAGATTTTGGTTTCGGGGCCGATCCTGCATTTGGAACAGACGATGCGAGCGGTGTCGGTCGACAGAAATTATGGCGTTCGAGCGGCGAAATCGAGTGCAGACGAGATTGGCCGATTGATCGACGGGTTCAACACGATGCTGTCGGAAATCCAGCACCGCGATAAGGCTGTGCAGCGCGCTAACGAGGACCTGAAAACGCGGACGAAGGAGCTGGAGCGGGAAATCATTCATCGCAAGCGTACCCAGGAGGAACTCCTGCGCGCCAAACACGTGGCCGAAGATGCCAGCCGCGCGAAGAGCGCGTTCTTAGCCAACATGAGCCATGAATTGCGCACCCCGCTCAATGCGATCATCGGCTACAGCGAAATGCTCGAAGAAGAGATGCGGGGCTCCGGCCCAGACGAGAACGTCCGCGACCTGCAAAGGATCCAGACTGCCGGTAAACATCTGCTCTCGCTGATTAACGACGTGCTGGACCTTTCGAAGATCGAAGCTGGAAAGATGGGAATCAACCTCGAGACCTTCCATCTGCAACCGATAGTCGAAGAAATCGTTACGACTCTGAAGCCCGCAAGCGAGAAGAACGCCAACCGGGTTGTCGTGAATCTGGCCGATGACGTCGGTTCCATGCAAGCCGATGTCACGAAAGTCCGGCAAATCTTGTTCAACCTTCTCAGCAATGCGTGCAAATTCACGGATCACGGAACGATCACAGTGGATGTGGAACGTCAGACAAGGGACAAGGACTGGATCACTTTCCGCGTCAGCGATACCGGCATCGGTATGACTCCGGAACAACAGTTCAAACTCTTCCAGGATTTTGCCCAGGCTGATAGTTCAATCGTCCGCAAATACGGCGGGACGGGCTTAGGACTGGCCATCAGCTCCCGTTTCGCGCAGATGATGCAGGGCTACATTCGTGTCGAGAGCAAACTCGGCGAAGGCTCGACTTTCACCGTGGAACTTCCCGCCACGGTTACCACCGTTACGACCGACGTCGTGGCGCCGCCGGCGCCGGCTGCCGTGCGACAAGAGCGGCCGGAGACGACCCCAGAAGTTCTCGAATTGAATCCGAACGCAGACACCATTCTCGTCATCGATGACGATGCCGCGGTGCGCGACCTGATGACGCGTTTCCTCGGGAAACTCGGATTTTACGCAGTTGCAGCCGCCAACGGCGAAGCGGGCTTGCGCCTGGCGCGCGAGCTTCGTCCACGCATTATCACTCTGGACGTTATGATGCCCGGTCTGAATGGTTGGGACGTGTTGGCGGAACTCAAAGACGATCCGGAATTAGCGTCGATTCCGGTCATCATGGTCACGATTATCGACAATGAGTCATTGGGACTCGATCGTGGCGCATCTAATTACTTGGTTAAGCCCATCGACCGGGACCGCCTTGCGCTTGCTTTGGAAAAATATCGGACACGACCGGTTGAGCTCGGAGCAGCTTCCAATTGAGTTATCGCAGGAGCTTGAAATGAAAATTCTATTGATTGAAGACAATGAAATGAATCGCGACATGCTTTCGCGCCGCCTCGAACGCCGCGGTTATTCCGTAGTGATGGCGGTTGACGGAGAGCAAGGCCGCGCTATGGCGCGGTCGGAAACCCCCGACCTGATTCTGATGGATATCGGCCTGCCCGATATGGATGGTTGGGAGGTTACGCGAATCCTGAAATCATTCGAGGAAACCCGACATATTCCGATCATTGCCCTGACCGCTCACGCATTGGTGACCGACCGCCAAAAGGCATTCGAAGTCGGATGCGATGACTACGATACGAAGCCCGTCGATTTCGCAAGACTGAGCGAGAAGATAGAAGGTCTGCTCGCCGAAAAGAGGTGTCATGAACTCCAAGCCTGATCGTTTACTCATTGTCGATGATAACGAAATGAACCGCGATATGCTGGCGCGCCGGCTGACCAGGAAAGGTTATTCCGTCTGTGTTGCGGAAAGCGCCCGCGAATTGGACAAGCGTATCCAACAGGAGCAGTTCGATCTGCTATTACTGGATATCGAGATGCCCGACGTCAGCGGCCTGGAAGCCCTCGCGACCATACGGAGGACCTACTCTCCCATCCAGCTCCCCGTCATTATGGTAACGGCCAGGAATCAAAGTGACGACGTTGTGAAAGCCCTGGAACTGGGCGCGAACGACTATCTCACCAAACCCATCGATTTTCCCGTCGCCCTGGCCCGCATCAGCACACAGTTGTCATACAAACGCGCAGAACACGCGCTGAGGGAAAGCGAAGAACGTTACGCGCTGGCGGCTCGCGGCTCCAACGATGGTCTTTGGGATTGGAATCTAGTGGATGACACGTTTTATTTTTCCCCGCGCTGGAAGGCCATGCTCGGTTTTTCGGACACCGAAATCGGCGACAGTCCGCGAGAATTGTTCGACCGGATTCACCCGACCGACAAGGAAAATGTAGAGCAACGCATTAAAGCGCACTTGGACGGTGTCACTGCGCATCTGGAGACCGAGACTCGGCTGCGCCATAAGGACGGTACCTACCGCTGGATGCTGATCCGCGGAATCATGGTTCGGGACAGTGCAGGAACGCCCCTGCGCATGGCGGGCTCCCAAACCGACATCACCGAAGGCAAGGTGGCAGATCCGCTGACCGGTTTGCCGAACCGCCTGTTATTCATGGACCGGCTTCTGCAACGTATCGAGTACCGAAAGCGTCACCCGGAAACCATCTTCGCTGTAATGTTCCTCGACCTGGACGCATTCAAGATGGTCAACGACAGCCTGGGTCATCTGGTGGGAGACAAATTGCTGGTCAGCGTCGCAGACCGGCTGTTGAAGCTACTGCGCCATACCGACACAGTGGCACGCCTGGAGGATCAGGAAGCCATCACCGTCGCACGGCTCGGTGGAGACGAGTTCGCCATTCTGCTCAGTGACCTCCGGCAGCCTTCCGATGTCGTGTGCGTCGCAGAACGGTTGATGAAGGAAGTGGCTAAGCCCTTTAACATCGACCAGAGAGAAATCTTCACGACCGTCAGCATCGGAATTGCCGTGAGCACTCTGGGCTACCAGCACCCTGAGGAGTTTTTGCGCGACGCCGATACCGCCATGTATCGTGCGAAGTCCGGCGGTAAAGCGCGCTTCGAGATCTTCGATGCCGAGATGCGCGCCTCCGTTACTCGCCGCCTGGAGATCGAAACCGATCTGCGCTATGCCATCGAGCGGGAGGAATTCCGGAACTATTACCAGCCGATCATCTCGCTGGAATCCGGCAGAATCGTTGGATTCGAGGCGCTGTTGCGCTGGCAACATCCCACGCGCGGTCTTGTCGGCCCCAACGAATTCATTCCGGTGGCCGAAGAAACCGGATTGATTCGGCAAATGGGGTGGTGGGCTCTAGCGGAAGCCTGCCGCCAACTCGCGGAATGGAGAAAATTGGGTCCGGAATACGGTGCTCTGACGATGAGCGTGAATCTTTCCGTGAAACAATTTCCGCAGCCACAGTTTGCAGAAAAAGTAGACGCGCTGTTGCAGGAATTAGGTCTTCCCGACGGATCGTTGAAACTGGAAATCACTGAAAGCAGCTTGATTACGGATCCCGTTGCCGCCGTCACCCTGCTGTCAAAGCTCAAAGCTCTCGGAGTCCGGCTCGCCATCGATGATTTCGGAACCGGCTACTCTTCACTCAGCTACCTCCACCGGTTCCCGCTCGATACACTAAAGATCGACAGGTCTTTCACCAGTGCGATGGGCAGCGGGCAGAAGGAGGAAAATATCATCAGTGCGATCATGCCCCTTGCGCGGAGCCTGGGCATGGACGTCGTGGCGGAGGGCGTAGAAACCGAGGAACAATTGGTCTTTCTGAAAGAAGTCGAGTGCAAATATGCACAAGGCTTTTATTTTTCTAAACCGATCCCGGCAGAAGAGGCGCAGAAGCTGCTTCTCAATCCGGTTATTCGCCAACGGGCGTTGCCGCAGATAAACGCAGAGCCTGCGCAAATCGAATCTCGTCTCGCGGAGTTGGCCAACGTTTAGAAGAATTATCCAAAGACACGCCGGAATCGCATCCAGCTGATCGAGAGGACGATCGTGCCGAGAACGGCGAGCGCGAGAATCTGATCCCACAGGTTTGCGACTCCGAGACCTTTCATCATAATTCCGCGCATAATTACCAAAAAGTACCGCATCGGCAGAACCGTCGTGAAGTACTGCATCGCCCGAGGCATCGACTCGATCGCAAACATAAACCCGGAAAGCAACAGGTTCGGTACGATCACGAATTGCGCGCTCAAAGCAGCCTGCTGTTGCGTCTTCACAATTGTCGCCAGCAATATTCCTAAGCTGAGAGCCACAACAATGAACAACAGCGCGCAGGGCAGAAGCGGCACCAAGCTTCCCGCCACAGGAACATCAAACCATAATGTGCCAGCCGCCAAAATGATGAGACTGTCCGCCAGACCGATCAGCACATAGGGAATCATTTTGCCGATCAGCAATTCACCGGCGCCTACCGGTGTGACCATCAATTGTTCGATCGTGCCCCGCTCGCGCTCACGAACCAGGCTGAATGCGGTTAGCGGCACCATCATTTCCATCAGAAGAATACAAACGATGCCGGGGACCATGTAATTGATCGGCCGTAAGGACGGATTGAACCACACACGAGGCTCTTCCCGGATGCCGGCCTCGACCAAGCGAAAGCCCTTTTGCTCAAAATTCTGACGTAAACGCTCCGCATTTTCGGCGGCAACGATTCCGCTAACATATCCCAAGGCAATTGTTGCTGTGTTCGAGTTGGTACCGTCGACGAGTAATTGAATCGTCGCGCCGGCCCGCCGTCTTATCTTTTCTGCGAAATTTTCCGGGATCACCACTACCATGAGCGCGCGTCCCGAATTCAGTTCGGTATCGATCTGGCTGGGAGAGGACAAGTATCCTTCCAACTTAAAATAGCCGGTGGAAATGAAACGGTCCACGAGCCTTCTGCCTTCCGCCGAGACCGAGTAATCGAGAACTGCCAACGGCAGCTCGCGGATTTCTGTGGCCACCACGTATCCATAAATCAACAACTGAATGAGAGGCATTAATGCCACAGTGCGAACGAGACCGCGGTCACGTTTGATGTGAATAAACTCCTTGCGGATGATCTCGCCGATGCGCTTCATCAGCCGAGCTTCTTTTGGAAACGGCGCGCTGCAAGGCCGATCGTGACCAAACCAAACAAGGTGATGTAAAGCGTTTCCTTCCAAAAGGCCTCGAAACCAAGTCCCTTCAGGTAAATGTCCCTCAAAATTTCGATGAAGTAGCGGGCCGGAACGACAATCGTGAGGACCTGAATAATGCGTGGCATCTGCTGAATGGGGAATATAAATCCCGAGAGCAGAACCGACGGCAGTACCGACGCGCTGATTGCCGTGAGCATGGCCGAGATCTGCGTGTGGGTCACCGTTGAGATCAGGATTCCTACCCCCAGCACCCCGATCAAATATGTAAACGCGGTTAGAAAGAGTAACGCCACGCTGCCTTTAATCGCGACGTGAAACAGCAGAGAGCTGGCAAGGACAATCAGGAGGAAATCAAGGTAGGACAACGCCGCGTAAGGTATTACTTTTCCGATCATCAATTCGTATCGCCCGATAGGGGAGGAAACAATCTGCTCGATCGTGCCTTGCTCCTTCTCCCTGACGATCGTTATCGCAGTCAGGACGGTGCCGATAATCATCATGATGATCGCGATAATGCCGGGGACGATGAACTGCACACTTTCCAGATTGGGATTGAACCAGACGCGCGATTCGGCCTTGATCGCCGGAACCGGAATTTGGGTCCGGCGCAGCAGCGCATCCATTCTTTCGGCCACAACGGCGGATGAGTAGTCTTGTGTAATGGCTGTTACATAACTCATCGCGATCGTAGCTGTGTTGTTATCCGTCCCGTCAACGACAACCTGAACAGTTGCTTCGCGGTTCGAAGAAAGCCGCTCCGTAAAATCCGGCGGGATGACAAGCCCGATGCGAGTCTCGCCGCGATCGATGTCCTCTTGCAAATCGCGATACGCCTTGGCATACCGCTTTATCGTGAAGTACGGCGAGTGCGCAAAGCGTTCAATGTATTGCCGCGTTTGGGGTGTTTCGTCGCGGTCTAGAACAGTCACGGGAACGGACTTCACGTCGTAACGGATACCGAATCCATAGAGGACCAGCATCATCAATGGAAAAACGAACACCATGTAAATGGTCGCCCTGTCTCTTTGTATCTGGATGAATTCCTTTCGTGCGATTGCGCGCAATGGCGAATGTCTCATTCTGTGCGCTGCCTCGCCATCACGGACACAAAGATATCTTCGAGCAATGGAGTGATCTCCCGGATTGATGTCACTCCTAGCCTCATGCGTTCACCAACAGCGCGAATATGCGGCTCGGCCTTGGCCGGATCCTGGACCGTAACGTGTAGTTTGTTGCCGTGCATCGCCACATCTTGGATGCCTGGAATCTCTTGAAGAGCATCAATCCATCGGACAATTCCTTCGGCTTCGATCTCCAGCAAATGTGCATCAAACTGCGTCTTCCGTAGGTCAGCCGGTGAACCCGACGCCACGATTTTTCCCGCATCGATCAAGGCAAGCCAATCGCAATGCTCGGCTTCGTCCATGTAATGAGTGGAGACGAACACGGTTACGCCCTCTCGGGCCAACGTGTAAATCAAATCCCAAAATGATCGGCGAGAGGCCGGATCCACTCCCGCCGTAGGCTCGTCGAGAAAAACGATCTGAGGCCTATGTACAACTGCGCACGCCAGCGCGGCCCGCTGGCGCACACCTGCGGAGAGCGCAGAGCATAGCTCATGCGTGACGGCTTCGAGCCGGCATACCTGTCGAGCCCACTCGAGATCGCCGGCGCCATAAATACCGCCAAAGAACCTCATGTTTTCCTGAACGGTCAAGTCTTCATAGAGAGAAAATTTCTGCGACATATAGCCGATGACTTGCTTGATGTGTCGCCGCTCGGAACGCATATCAAAGCCCGAAACGCGGCCATTGCCGCTTGTGGGAGGCAGAATGCCCGCCAGCATTCGGATTGTGGTCGACTTGCCTGCGCCGTTAGGTCCCAGGAAACCGAAGATCTGCCCCGTGCGCACGCGGAAGCTGATGTGATCAACAGCCGTGAAAGCGCCGAAGACGCGCGTGAGGTTTTCGACTTCAACCGACCAATTCGCCATCGGGTTTGCCGGTTAACTGAAAGAACACGTCCTCCATAGTCGGATCGACGCGACGCAGCATCCGAATCATAATGCCCGCCTGCTCCAGGCTGCTGCGTAATTCGGCCTCCGCACTCTCTAGATCTCCCTCTACAGTGACGTGTAAACACTCCCCGAAGAGATTCACGTCGGTTTTGTGCTCAGCGCGGGCGAGTGCCTCTTTTGCTGCGAAGCGCTGGTCCACGAGAATCTCGAAAATCGTTCCACGGAACCGACTGCGGAGTTCGTCGGGACGTCCAACGGCGATGAGCTTGCCCTGATTCAGGAAACCGACACGAATGCAACGTTCGGCTTCGTCCATGTACGGGGTGGAAACGATGATCGTGACACCTTCCTGCCACAGATCGAAAAGCAGCTTCCACAAATCCCGCCGCGACAGCGGATCCACGCCCGTGGTCGGCTCATCGAGAAGTAGCAACTTCGGCGTGTGGATCAACGCACACGAGAGCGCCAACTTTTGGCGCATGCCTCCTGAAAGGTTTTTCACCATCCGATCGCGGAATGGGTCCAGACGGCTGAACTGCATCAAGCGTTTCAGACGAGGCAGTCGATCCTGTTCGGGAACGGAATAAAGGTCCGCGAAAAGCGCGAGATTTTCCTCAACCGTAAGCTCGCCGTAAAGGCTGAACGTTTGAGAAACATATCCGGTGAGCGATGAAATCGATTCGGACTCGCGCGAAAGACTGAATCCGCCGACGCTGCCGTCGCCCGAATCGGCTTTCAATATTCCGAGCATCAGCCGCATCGTTGTCGTTTTGCCGGCGCCATCGGGCCCGATGAGGCCAAAGATTTCTCCCTCTTCGACGTCGAGCGTTAGATGATCAACGGCAACGGTTGTTCCGAACTTTCGCGTGAGTTCTCGAATCGAAAGAAGTGACACGAAAGCTTCACCGAAGCCTGATCAAAGCATCCGCCGGCATACCGGGTTTCAGACGCCCGTTGGTGTTCTCGATGGACACTTTGACTCGGTAGACTAGTTTAACGCGCTCCTCGGGAGTCAGGATCGTTTTGGGCGTGAACTCCGATTTGGAAGAGACAAACGTCACTTCGCCCTTGAACGTCTCGCCGGGAAACGAATCGACGCTAATGTCTACGGCGTCGTCCAGCTTCACTAAGCCGGTCTGCGTTTCCGGAATATAGATGTTCATCCACAATTGATCGATGTTGGCAATGGTGACCACGGGTGTTACCGCATTAACAACTTCACCGCTCTCCACATTCTTGGTCAGAACGACTCCGTCGAGCGGAGAGCGAATCTCGGCGTGCGCTAACTGGGTCTTGGCCGCTTCCAGCTGCGCAAGCAGTTCTCGCTGACGGGCGCGTGCAGCCTCGAGGGCTTCGCGTTGCATATCAACTTCTTTGCTCCCGGCTTCAGCGATACCCACACCGGCTTGTGCCGTCTTCACGCGAGCCTCGGCTTCCGCGACGTCTTCGCGCCGCGCACCTTCGCGCACAAGCGCAAGCCGTTCGGCTGCGGCATCCCGATTGGTTTCCGCCGCGCGTAATTGCGCTTGAGCCGCATCGAATTGCTGCTGCGGCATGACGCCCGCCTTCGATAAGTCGGCCACTCGCCTGAAGTCCGCCTGGCGCTGAGTCAGAATCGCTTCCGCCTGAGCCAATTCCGCTTCGGCCATCCGGATTTCCTGCGGACGCGAACCCACGCGCTGTCGTTCCGCCGCGCTCGCCAGCGCTTCCACCTGTCCGCGTGCCTGGGCAATCTGGTTTTCCAATACTTCCTTTCGCAGGGCGACCCCTATTTCCTGCTGACGAACCTGGCTGGTTACGACGTCAAGAGATGCCTTGATCTGGTTGAGATATTCGTTGTGCTCTTCGGCTGCCAATCGAGCCAGTACCTCGCCGGTCTTTACAGACTGCCCTTCGGTAACCAGAACCTCGGTTATCCGTCCGGCAATCTGGAACGAAACATCAACATTGGTTGCCTCGATCGTTCCCGATGCCCGCAGCACGTCCTCTTTCGGGCGATCCGCCGCTAGATAGAAAATTGAAATCGCCGCGGCCGCCAGCAGAACAATACCGGCGGTTAGCTTGAGTAAGCGCATAGGCCACGCATTGTATAATAGGCGCCACCTAGACAAATGAGGGGCACACTGCTCATCACAGCGTGTATTTTTTTTGGTGCGGTCTGGGGTGAAGCGCAGACTCTGGGGGACGTCGCGCGCAAGGAGCGCGGCCGCCGGCCAGAACTACAAAGCCGGATCACGATAACCAATGACGCAGTGAATTACTCGATTCGGGCTTCGGTCCCCGAATCCGATTCTGCCAAGAGCCAGTCAACATCGATCATCACGTCCCTGCTTATCGAAGCGCCTTCTCCTCTGGAGATCCATCGTTCTCCGCGGCTTTCCCTCCTAGACGAACAACGGACGGTAATCGCGCCGCCCCCACCACGAGACGAAAAATGGTGGCGAAGTGCATTCCAAGAAGCTCGCGATAGTCTCAAAAAAGCGGAGGATCAGGCCATCTCCATTCAAGTCGCTTTAAACGAGGCCCGGCTCGACCAATTACAGGTGAAGGAACCCAACGAGCGAAACCGTCTGGCAGCAAAGATCGTCCAGCTAATGAAGGATCTCGCTTCAGCCCAAAAAGATGTTGCGAATGCCCGCCGAAACATGAGCCAACTTGAAGAGGATTTCTCGCGATCCGGTGGGCCCTCCGCCTGGAGCCGGTGAACTAAAAAAGGAGCAAATCCGAAAAATCATGTATTTTTGGATTCCTCCCGGATCTCCGCGCACCGCGCTTTGCACAAAAAGTAGAGCATGGCCACTGTAGCGGCGGTCTATCGTTGAGGCTGCGCGCTGTCGCGCTTACGCTTCGCGGACCGCCGGCGATCTCGCAACTTGCTGTATTGTCGGCGGTCATAGACCGCCGCTACAGCGGAGAGCCCGACATCATGTGCAAAGCCCCGCGCGCAACACTTCCTCGCCTCTCTACATTAGAATTAGCGATCATGCGACTGAAGGCCGTCATTGTGATGATTCTGGTTGGCTCGTTGTGGGCATCGGCGCAATCGGTGAGGATCGATCTCGAGCCGGTTATCGCTTCGGGACTGAATCAGCCGCTTTATCTCACAAACGCGCACGATCGTACCGGCCGCCGGTTCGTCGTCGAACAGCCGGGCAGAATTAGTGTGATGCAGCCTGGCTCCTCGACGCGCACGACTTTTCTGGACATCACTGGACGTGTACTGAGCGGCGGCGAGCGCGGTCTCCTCGGATTGGCTTTTCATCCGCAGTTCGCGTCCAATCGCCGCTTCTTTGTGGATTACACGCGGCGTCCGGATGGCGCGACAGTTATAGCCGAGTATCACGTATCGACTTCAAATCCTAACGTGGCGCAGGCATCGGAGACCGTGCTGCTGCTGATTCCGCAACCATACGAGAATCACAACGGGGGCATGATCGAGTTCGGGCCTGATGGATATCTTTATATTGGCATGGGCGATGGCGGCTCGGGAAACGACCCAGAGAATCGTGCGCAGAATCCCAACGAGCTTTTGGGAAAAATCTTGCGGATCGACGTCGACCGCGGCGCCCCGCCTCCGACAAATCCATATGCCGATGGTTTGGCGGGCAGGCGGGAAATCTACGCGATCGGCCTGCGCAATCCCTGGCGGTTTTCATTCGATCGCGCAACGGGGCAGCTTTATGTTGGCGACGTCGGCCAGAACCAGCGTGAAGAAGTCGACATTGTCACTGCCGGCGGAAACTACGGCTGGCGTGTATTTGAGGGTACTCGCTGCACGAATCTGGGCCCTGCCTCGTGCTCAACGCCCGGATTTCTCCCGCCGATTACGGAATACGACCACTCGACCAACGGGCGGTGCTCGATCACCGGCGGCTACGTATATCGCGGGACCCAACAGTCGTTGCCTTACGGCGCATACGTCTACGGCGATTACTGCTCCGGCGAGATCTTCATGCTCGAAGCCGGTGTTCAGTCGGTACTGATCCATACGACTCTATCAATCACGTCTTTTGGTGAAGATGAATCGGGCGAGTTGTACGTAGTGGGCCAGCGCGGGTCCGTATTTCGCATCAAGAATCCCGATGCGGATACCGGATCCACTCGCGGATTCGGATTCGCGGATCATGGTAGCTTTTCGATGCGAACGGCCGGCCAATCCAATCTCGTATTAGGTTATGCCCGCATTCAAGCGTCGAGTGGCGCCTCCTTGCCGGCTGGCATGGCAGTCTTTGGATATCGACAAAATGGCATTTTGGTGTCGGAAGCGTCGGCTCCGCTCATGCCGCTGATCTCATCGGGCCGGATTGATGCTGTTGACACAGCCGTCGCGATCACGAATCCGAATACGGAGGCGGTCACGCTCAACTTCTATTTCACCGATGCTGCGGGAAACAATTTCGGACAGGGTTCCACGATTCTGCCGCCCAATAGCGGAGTCGCCGCATTTCTGGATCAGCCGCCATTCAGCGCCCCTCGAGGATCTGTTGCAACGTTCACATTTACATCGACGCTTCTGGTGTCCGCGCTTGCATTGCGCGGAATCACGAATGAGCGCGGCGATTTTCTGATGACCATATTGCCCGTCGTCGATATTTCGAATAGTCCGGACTCGTTTTCTCTGCCGGCTCCTGTACAAACCATCGCCCAGTTTGTTGATGGTGGTGGATGGGCGACGGAGATCGTTCTCATCAACCCACTGAACAGAGCGATCAGCGGCTCGATTCAAGCATTCAATCCGGCCGGACAACCGGCCTCCGTTCAGTTTGCGGGACCGTACACAATTCCGCCGGGCGGCCTTTGGCGCTTCCGGACACTCGGTACTGGAGCAAACGTTCAGTCAGGTTCGATACGCATCACTCCATCGGCGGACAGCCCGGCTCCGTCATCAACGGCAATTCTGAGTTTTCGGAACAACGGCATCACCGTTTTGCAGACCGCAATAGCAGGAGTCGCGAGTGGGACGGCGTTCCGACTGTTTGTCGAGAATGTTGGGACGTTCAACTCCCTACCCGGATCGATTCAAACGGCGATTGCAGTCGCCAATCCGACGAGCAATCCGGCGTCGGTCGCGCTAGAGTTATACGGAAGCGACGGAGCGACGGTAGGGCTCGGAGACCCTATCGCGATACCGGCAAACGGCCAGATCGCAGTTTTCCTGAATCAAATTCCGGGCTTTTCGAGTTTGTCGTCGAGTTTTCAGGGCGTGCTCCGCGTCTCGTCAGCATCAACGGTTGCAGTGAGCGCACTGCGCGCGCATTACAATGAACGGGGCGATTTTCTCATTAGCCCAACCTTACCGGTTTCCGAAGCGGACTTGCCGCACAGTTCCGAGCTATTGTTTCCGCACCTCGCCATAGGAAGCGGATGCGAGATGCAGTTCGTTTTATTCAGCGGCCGTGCGACGTCATCCTCGGGAACTATCTATTTCTTCGATCAAAATGGTACTCCTTTGAGCCTGGCACTGCGGCAGTAGGCGCCGGGTGGCCCCCGGGGCCTCGAACCAACGCATTTTCCTGATCACGATAGGCTATTTTCCGTATACTGGCGGCAGCTTCGGGGGAGCAGCTTATGGAACGTCGACGAATCGTTCAGTCTCTGGCGATAAGTGCGGCCGGTCTATGGACACAGCACCGATTTCGAGGAGCTTCCCTCCTCGAAGCGCAGGATACGTCCAGCCCTGAACGGCTGCTGCCGCTTTTCCCGTTGGATCTGGTTCTCTTGCCGCACACCAATCTGCCGCTGCACATCTTTGAACCGCGTTACAAGGAAATGATTGGGGATTGTCTCCGAAACGGTTGGGAGTTTGGAATGCTTGCAGTTCAGGATCAGTCGGTAGCGGCGATTGGTTGTACCGCATCTATTCCCAAAGTGCTGGAAAGATTTCCAGATGGCCGGATGAACATTATTGTTCGTGGCCAAAGACGTTTCGAAATTTCGGAGCTCAATGACGAAAAGTCTTATCTGCGCGGGAGACCAGAATTCTTCGGTGACGATCCCGGGGAACTTGCCTCATCGGATCTGCTCGAGCGTTCCATGGCGCTCTATAGCCGTCTCAAGGAATTGGCAAAGATAGAGACTCAGATAATCCAGGACACCCCGCTGTCTACGGATACACAGCTTTCGTATCGACTCGTGGCCGGTGTACCGGCGCCACTGGATTGGCAGCAGCATTTGCTGGAGCTTCGATCCGAGAGTAAACGGCTCGCGCTCGTTGTGGATTATCTCGACGAATTGATCGAAGAGTTCGAATCGGCTCCCAATAAGCGCCGAGCTCCTAACCAAAAAATCGCCGGCATCACTTTCTCCTCGCGAGGATCGCGTCTATCTCGTCCATCACGCGGTTCATTGCCTTAATGGTGAGATTCAGTGGTTCGCCGGTGGTCATATCGACGCCGGCATCTTTGAGGAGATCGATGGGATACTTCGAGCCGCCGGCGCTGAGGAATGCAAGATAACGTTTCGTGGCGGCGGGATCGCCGCTGATCACTTTTTCCGACAGGGCCATCGAGGCGGTAAATGACGTGGCGTATTGGTATACGTAGAAGTCGCGGTAGAAGTGCGGAATGTAGCTCCACTCGTTGGCGATGTAGTCGTCGACTATGCAAACGCCCTGATCCTGGCCGTAATACTTCCGCGTGATGTCCAGATACAGCTTCGCCACTGCACTGCCCGTGATGGGTTGCCCCTTTCCAGCCATTTCATGCATCCGCAGTTCGAACTCTGCGAATTGCGCCTGACGAAATACCGTGGTCTTGATGTTCTCTAGATAATTGCCCAACAAAGCCAGGCGCGTGTCGTCGTCCTTGGTGTTTTTCAGGACGTGACTGATCAGGAGCGTCTCATTAAACGTCGACGCGACTTCGGCCACGAAGATGGGATAGTTCGCAAGCGAATACGGCTGCGTCTTATTGGAGAAGTAGCTCTGCATCGTGTGTCCCATCTCGTGGGCAAGGGTGCTGACGTCCGTGTACTTCCCGTTGTAATTGATCAGCATGTAGGGATGCACGTCATACGCAGCACCTTCAGAATAAGCGCCCGAACGCTTGCCTTCGTTCGGGAAGAGATCGATCCATCGATTGTCGAACGCGCGCCGCACCGTGCTCGTGTATTCCGTCCCGAGTGGAGCTACGGCTTCCAGGACGAGTTTCTGCGCCTGTTCCGGCGTGTAGGTGAGATCGACCGATCCGACGAGCGGCGCATACAGGTCGTGATAATGAAGCTGGTCCACGCCGAGAATGCGTTGGCGAAGCTTCAGGTACCGATGGAAGACCGGAAGATTCTTGTTGATGCCATCGATAAGGCGCATGTAAACAGACACGGGAATGTTCGGCCCGTTCAGCGAGTACTCCAAAGCTGATTCGTACTTCCGTGCTTTGGACTGAAATAGGACCTTATGGACTTCGCCGTTCATGGTTGTCCCGAACGTGCCGCTGAAACGGCCCAGCGCGCCGAAAAAAGCGGACATGACTTTCTCTCGATCGGAACGATTCGGCAGCGCGCGCAGATCGGCGAAGGCGGCCTGATCGAGCTTGACGGCTTTACCATCGCTGAGCGTTACGGTCGGGAAAGGGAAATCGGCGTTCGACAGAATGCTGTACGTCTCGGAGGGTACGCCGGCGAGCGGGCCCATATCCGCGAGCAGCTTTTCCTCTGCGGCCGAGAGCGTGTGCGCGGATCGGCGCGCGATGTCCTCGAGGTAGAAGCGATAGATCTTCAGACGCGGTTCGCTGGCGATGAATTTTTCCACCTTGCCCTTTTCGAATCGGAGAATCTCTGGTTCCAGGAATGCGACTCCGGCGGCTTCCGCGGCCGCAAGTTGCGTCATCTCCTGCTTCATGCCGAGGTGCGTCGCGTCACGGGTGTCTTGGTCAGAAAGCATCTGAGCATAGACGTAAAGGCGCGACAGTTCCTTGTCGAAGCCGAAGTATTTATCCAAGGCATTCGCAAGCGTCGCCGCGGAGGTGCCAAGCTTGCCTTGGAACGTCTTCATCTGTGGTAGTTCTTTTGCGAGCTGTTCCTTCGCGCTTCGCCATGCCTGATCGTCAGGGTAGATGTCGCTCAGATTCCATTTGTATTTATCGGGAATCTTCGCGCGATCGCGTTCCTGGCCCGTCAGGGTCAACGTGAGACCCGTCAGGCCGATCATGAGAATGGCGATCCTTACGTGTGGCGCAAATTTTGTGTTCATTTCGTTTAAATTCTATATCTGAATGTCTCCCGTGCAGTTCTGTATAACTTGCCCGACGACCTGAGCTGTCTATACAGCTCCGAGGATTTAGTGCGCCGCATGACCTTCCGGCATTAGAATTCCGGTCTTGGGTCACGACCCTAAGAAAATCGAGGAGGACGAGATGAAATCGAGATATCTGCTTGCCGCGCTACTGGCGATGGCCGCATTCTCGGCGACCGCGCTGGCGCAGCAGCGTGTGAAATTGCCGATCACGAACAAGGAATGGGAGACACCGTTTCCGGGATTCAAGATCGTTGGCAACATGTACTATGTCGGGACTTATGATCTCGGCTGCTATCTGATCGACACGGGGGCGGGCTTGATCCTGATCAATTCCGGCGCGCCGGGTTCCTACCCCTTGATCAAAGCCAACATTGAGGCGCTCGGCTTCAAGTCCTCCGACATCAGGATCATCACCGCGACGCATGGACATTGGGACCATGTCGCCGATCTCGCCTTGTTCAAGAAGGACGCACCCGCCGCCAAGACTTATATCAACGAACGCGATGCGCGCGTGCTGGAGTCAGGCGGCGATCTCGATTACCGCGGGGCGCGCGGCATCATCTACGATCCGATCAAGGTGGATGTGAAGAGCAAACCTGGCGACCATATCAAGCTCGGCAACACCGACATGACAGTGCTCCAGGCTTACGGACACACGCCGGGCGCCAACAGCTTCAGCTTCACCGTTCAAGACGGCGGCAGAAAGTACAACGTTCTGATTGTCAACATGAACGGCATCAATGCGGGCGTGAAGCTGCTGGGCTCGCCCGGTTATCCCACCATCGTTGAGGACTTCAAGAACACGCTCGCCATGCAGGCAACCTACAAGCCCGACATCTGGGTGTCGTCGCATGCGGGCCAATTCAACCTGCACAAGGTGTATAAGCCAGGCGACCCGTACAATCCCTCGCGCTTCGGCGATCTCGCGGCGTACAAGGCAAAGATCGCCGACTTGCAGGCGGCATACGAGAAGCAGCTCGCCGAAGAACGCGCCGCGGCTAAGTGAGTGCTCATTCTCGACAATGATGAGATCGACTCACTTCTGTCGGTTGATCTTGCGCTTAATTCCCTAGAGGAAGCGTACAAAGAGCAGGCCGACGGCAGAGCGATCAATCGGCCCCGCACGGACGTTTACCTTCCAGGCAAAGAAGAGGACTGCCTCTACGTTTTCAAGTCGATGGAAGGTGGACTTACGGAACGGAAGATCGTGGCGCTGCGTCTCAACTCGGACGTCATCCATTGGGAAGCTCGTGCGGGAACAGTCGTGAAGTCTAAAATCCCCTCGGCGCCCGGGAAAAAGTGGGTTGGCTTGATTCTTCTTTTCTCGACGGAAACGGGCGAGCCACTGGCGATTTTTCCAGACGGCATCATCCAGCGCATGCGGGTCGCGGCCACGAGTGCTCTCGCGGCGCGCGAGATGGCGCGGCACGATGCTTCTGTTTTGGGAATTTTCGGCTCGGGATGGCAGGCGGGCGGCCATGTTGCCGCGTTCTCGAAGGTCCGCAAGATCGAAAAAGTGCGGAGCTTTAGCCCGACGAAATCGAATCGCGAGGCCTTCGCCCGGGAAATGGAAACGAGAGTCGGTATTGCAGTTCAACCCGTGGACCAGCCCGAAGCTGTAGCGCGAGGGTCCGATATTCTCGTCGCTGCAACCAACGCGATCACAACGGTTATTCATCCAGACTGGATCAAGCCAGGCATGCATATCACGTGCGTCAAAGACTCCGAGTTGGGAGCGGAGACGATTCGTAAAGCGAACCGCATCGCTATTCACGCGCGGAAATTCGCTCCAGAAAACTATATCGCCGGCCTCGGAGACGAGAAAATCGAACTCCACGATCCTATCGAGCATCTCCGGCAAAAGAGCCGGCCGGCGCGGCCTACCGCCCCTCCTTTCTGGATCGACGCTCCAGAAATTAAGGACATCATCGCAGGCCGAGTCAAAGGAAGAGAGTCGCCCGAAGAGATCACTTGCTTCATCAATAACATCGGTCTTGGAATTCAGTTCGCCGCGCTAGGATCCGCGATTTACCAAGCGGCCAGAGTCCAGCGTTTAGGAAGAGAGATTCCCACCGAGTGGTTTTTGGAAAGTGTTCACCCGTAGCGGCTCAAATCTCAACTATGCGGCTGGAACCCCGCATCCTTGAAGATTGCTTGGGCCGCGGGTGACGCGAGGTACTCGAGGAGCGCTTTGGCGCCGACGGGATCGCCTGCCTTCGTCGAAATAAAACCCACGATCGCGGTGGGTGTGCAAATTTCCCGAGGGAGAACACCAACGATCGTGATGTCCTTGTTCGGAAGCATATCGCTGAGATAGAGCATCCCCATGGCGAGTTCACCCGAAGCAAGTCCGCGTTGTACGGGGCCGCCGCCATTCGGCACTTTGATCTTGGTCGCGATCTGGTCGGCGATGCCGAGCTTCAGTATCGCTTCGGTGGCCCCCTGGCCGGCGCTTCCGAAATCGGGATCGACGAATCCGATCGTCTTCGCGGCGAGGAAAGCTTGCTTGACGGCAGCAGGCGTGGAGATGTCGGGCTTTGGCGCGCTCTTCGGAACAGCCACCGCCATAAGGAAACTGGCAACCGGCGTCGCACTGTTCGGGATGACGTTGCCCGACGCGATAGCGCCGAAAAGAGGAGCTACGGCGAGCGTTACATCCAGAGGTTCGCCTTTCGCGATCGACTGCCTGGTGCTGAGTCCGGTCCCATACGTCACGTTCACCTTGTAATTCGTCTTCGCCTGGAAGTTCGCCACGATTTTGTCCAGCGGTGTCCGCATCGGACCAGGCGCCAAGAGGGTGATTTCACTTTGAGCCTGAACAGTGAAAGCACTGCCAGCGGCCAGTGTAAGCAACAAAATCATTCGTCTCATTCGACGCCAAGCCTCCTGTGGGGTAGCCCGATTGCTCAAAAAGCTACGGCGGAATTATGATCAGTGTCAACGAATCTATGGAACGAAGTCCAGGAGATTGCAAACCCCGAGATCATCAGCGGCGATCCCGTCCTTCCCGGTTTCAGCTTCGATTTCCGCGAGATCCTCTAACGATTCGCAACGCACGGTCTCGACTGGCGCGGATTATCGGGATATCATTCCAGGCCGGGGAATCCACATGAGCAGCGCTTTAGGGAGGAACACAATGCGTCGTTTGTTTGTGCTGACACTGTTCGCGTCGAACACTCTATTGCTTGCGGCCGGTTCGGCTGATCTGTTGACGGCGGTCCGGAATGGTGATCAGGCGCAGGTTCGGAAACTAATCGAGGCGGGTGCGGACGTCAACACCGTGGATAAGGACGGCACCACGCCGTTGATGCATGCGGTCCTCGAGTCCGACGTGCGAATGATGAAGCTCCTGATCGACAAGGGCGCGAATGTCAATATGAAGAACGCGCAGGATTCCACCGCGTTGATGTATGCCGCCACCAATTTAGCGAAAGCGCGGCTGTTGCTGGATGCAGGAGCTGAGGTGAAAGTCAAAAGCAAACGCGGCGCGACCCCGATGAGCGTTGCCGTTACAACTTTCGGATCGACTCCCGTTTTGAAACTTCTGGTGAGCAAGGGCGCCGAACTCGAGGACCGGCTGATGACGCTTGCTGCCGCAACCGGCGATATCGAGGCGATCCAGTACCTGCTCAGCATCGGCGTGCCTGCCAGTGACCATACCGGCGCGTCGCTCTCAGCGGCGATCACCGCGCGATGTGAAGCATGTGCGCGGCTGCTGGTGGAAAGAGGTGCGCCGGCCAACGCACTGCGTCCCAACGGAACACTGAATACAAACGTCGGAGCCAGCGCGGGAGGCGTGTTGAACGATACCGCGAAGCGCGCGATGCCCGAGCTTTCTCAGTTCCTGCTCGAGCACGGAGCTTCTCTCGAGTCCGTCGACCGGGAACGATTTACGCTCCTGATGCAAGCGGTTCTCTCGATGGAACCTCGGCGCGACCAGATGGTCGAATGGCTACTCTCCAAAGGTGTCGATCCCAACGCCAAAAATGATCGCGGCGACACGGCTTATGTGCTCGCGGCGCGCGTCGGGATCCCTTCTACTTTGAATCTGTTGGTGAACGCGGGCGCAAAGGAAGTTCAAGAAGGCTGGCCCAAACCTGCGGGAGGCGCTCCATCCTTGGAAGCGGCCGTGAAGAAGGTGATCCCGCTCATTGAAATGAGTGGAGAGCCTGGCTGGAAGGCCCGCCACTGCGTTTCCTGTCACAGCAATTCACTTCCGCAAATGACGGTCGCGCTGGTACGCAAAAAAGGATTCACCGTCAATGAGGAGCAAGCCAAAAAGGAACTAGAATTCGCCATCGCGACCGACGAGCCCGTTCTTGAATATAACCGTCTGGGCACCTCGCCCATCGGCGGAGGCTCGGACACCCTCGGTTACACCCTCATGGGAATGGCGGCGGCAAACGCTCCAGCGGATACCTTGACCGACGCGCACATTCATTACATGTCGCTCAATCAATATCCCGACGGCTCTTTTAGAAACTCGAGCTACAGACCTCCGACAGAATACAGTTGGTTTACGACGACGGCAGTGGTCCTGCGGTCGATCAAGCTTTATCCCATTCCCGGCCGCCGCGAAGAGTTCAAGGAGCGGGTCGAGAGAGCCAAACGGTGGCTGCTCACGACAAAGGCTTACTCGACGGAAGAACGATCGATGCAGCTCAATGCGCTCGCGGATGCCGGCACGTCTCAATCCGAACGCGCGCCGTTCGTGAAGGCGTTGAAGGCCGCTCAGAATGAAGATGGAAGTTGGAGCCAAATTCCAGGCATTCGAGCAGACGCCTATGCCACAGGCCTGGCGCTTTATGCCTTGCATGTTTCTGGAGGCGTGCCTGTCAACGATCCCGTGTACCAGAAAGGTGTGCAGTGGTTGTTGCGGAATCAGCTCGCGGATGGGTCGTGGTTCGCGCCGACACGCGCTGTGCCGGTCCAGCCGCATACGTTCGAGAGCTTCCCGAACGGCTGGCATCAATTCGTCTCGGATGCCGCGTCCTGCTGGGCAACAATGGCGTTACTCTTTACGCTGCCGGACAAGACACACTCGAGCAATTGATTTAGTGGAACGCGTCATTTACACACCGCCAGGCGGTCCTCCACAAGGTCCGGCGCCAAACAACGCAATCTACCGGATCATGGGAGAGGCGAATGTCTTCCGGATGATGCTCGATTTTTATAAGGAATTAGAGAGCTCCGAACTTCGTCCGCTGTTCCCGGCCGACATGGAGCAAGCCTCAAAGAAGTCCGCAGAATTCTTCGTAACGATTCTCGGCGGCCCGCCTCTTTACGCCCAAAAATATGGCCCGCCGCGAATGCGAGCCCGGCATATTCCTTTCGAAATCGACGAACGCCGGCGCCAGATCTGGCTGAAATGTTTCGATAGAGTGCTCGAAGGCGCCGATGTGAAATATGGCTTTCCGATGGAGCACATGGAAGGCTTCAAGAATTTCCTGAAGAGTTTTTCCGCGTGGATGGTCAACACGGCCTGACGATCAAGAGATATATTTCCCGAAAGGGGGACAATCGCTGTGAAGAAATCAATCATGGTATTGACAAGTGCGCTGCTCGTTGTTTTTCTCGCCAGCCGCCTCGATGCGGCGCAATTGAAGCTTCTGCTCGGCGGAGCAGTCACGGAATCCGTCAGAAAGGTCGGGGCAGAATTCTCACACAAGACCTCGCATCAAATTGATGTCACAACAAACACCAGCGGAGCCCTGCAGCAGATGCTGAGGTCCGGCAGCAAGGCGGACATTATTATTGTCGCCGCGAATGCGATGGACGCGCTCGAGAAGGACAAACTCGTCATCCCCGGAACGCGCGTGGACGTTGCGCGCGGTCTGGTGGGTGTGGGTATCCGTCAAGGTGCCGCGTCCCCAGATCTTTCCTCGGCCGATGCATTCAAGAAAGCTGTGCTCGCCGCGCGCTCCGTCTCCTATGTCGATCCGAAAGCCGGTGGAACGTCGGGAACCTACATCGCTGGACTTTTCCAACGCCTGGACATCGCTGCGGAAATGCAGAAAAAAACAGTGTTTCGAAATCAAGGATCGGAGGTGGCCGACGCCGTGGCCAAGGGCGAAGCTGAAATTGGAATCACATTCACCAGCGAGATGGTGCCGAATAAGGGAGTAAAATTAGCGGGTTTCCTGCCCGAGAGCATTCAACTTCCGACCATTTACACCGCCGCCATCCCGGTTGGAGCGCCCAATGCCGATCTAGCACGAGCCTTTCTGAAAGAACTGAAAACTCCGCTGGCGCAGGCCGCATTGAAAGAGGCCGGCCTCGAACCCATCAAGGGTCGGTAAACACGATGAACGTCGGCTTCATCGGGTTGGGCAAAATGGGTCTTCCAATGGCAGCCAACTTACTGGCTGCCGGTCATCGACTGACTGTGTACAACCGCACCAAAAGTCGAGCGAATGAACTGGTTGCACGCGGTGCGAAAACGGCCGATGCCCCGGAAGAATGCTGCGGCGACAGCTCCGTCGTCGTTACGATGTTGTCCGACGACCATGCTCTCGAAGAACTGCTCTTCTCGAACAACAAATTCGTTGATGGCCTTTCGCCAAAAACCGTCCACCTTTCGATGAGCACGATCAGCGCCGCGCTTTCCGAGAAGCTGGCCCAAGTGCACTCCAAAGCCGGTCAGATTTATGTCGCGGCACCCGTCTTCGGCCGGCCGGAGGCCGCGGTCTCGCGAAAATTGCTCATCGTTGCGGCCGGCCCGAAGGACGGAATCGAACGTTGTTCGCCGTTGTTCGAAACACTCGCCAGAAAAACCTTCGTGGTGGGACCTACGGCAGCACACGCAAACCTGGTGAAAGTGGCAAGTAATTTTCTCCTGTTCTCCATGATTGAAAGTCTGGGCGAAGCGGTCGCTTTTGCGCGGAAGACAGGCTTGGATCCGAACGAATTCGTGAAAATCATTACCGAGACCGTTTTCGACTCTGGTGCTTATCGGGTCTTCGGCCCGATGATCGCACAAGCAAAATACGAACCGGTTGCCTTCCCCCTTTCAATGGTCCTGAAGGATCTCGGTCTGGCCCTGCTGGCCGCCGAACATGCGGCGGTTCCCATGCCTTTCGCCAACGTCATACGCGACCAATTGTCCACTGCGATCGCTCGCGGCTATCAAAACCTCGATGAGACCGCCCTCGCGCGAGTCGCCGCCGAAAACTCCGGCCTAACAAGTTGATAAACGGAGCACGCGTCTCGATTTTTAACTCTCGGACGGATCGCCGCAATCCACTCAACGGGGCGATGATCGAGAACACCGCTGGAACCGGGACCAATCACACTCTTTGAAGAAGGACGATACTCGGGAGAAGCGGTGCTGGCCCGCAATGAAAACGAGGTTGGTCAGCTACGGCGTCGATCACGAAATGCAGATTGCGGCAACCTTCCAGTTGGTCTATGTGTTCGTGATTCTGGAAGTCGACACGCGTCGAATCCTGCACTTCAATCTGACGCGATACCCTACTGCCGAATGGACGCTGCAGCAGTTTCGAGAGTGTGTTACCGCGAGGAAGGATATCGATTCGTCATCTACGATCGCGACAGTACCTATTCCAGGGATTTGGACGCCACGCGAATTCATTTGCGAACGGCTGATTGGCAGTGCACGTCGAAAGACGTTCCGTACGTCCCGATAGGTTCGGCCAAAACGGCGGAATCGGTGTCTATACTCTTACAAGAGGGGATTCATGACAGTAACAGCGATTGCCACCTCGGTATTTCTCCTCCTCCAAGGGGGTACAGGTTTCATTGACGGCGTCGTGCTCAACCCCATCACGAACAAGCCGATTTCCGGCGCTCAAGTAATAGCGACAAGAACGGCGACTCCTCCACCTCAGCCGGCAGGGGCTCAAGTCCCCACTGCCATCGTGGGCGGTGTTGCCGGCGGAGTTATCGGAGTGACGGAGGGCAGACGGGTGACTGTCGTCGGGTCGAATGGGGTTCCGGTTCAACCTGCACAGATTCCACCAGCCAGAACTGATGGGACCGGTCGGTTCTCGTTTCGAGATCTGGTCCCAGGTACGTATTTTTTGCGCGCGTCTGCCGAAGGTTATGCACAGCAAGAGTACAACGTACGGCCCGGTGCAGCGAGCGGCCTGTCGACGCAGGTTACTCTATCTGCGGGTCAGGTAGTGAAGGATGTCGTGTTTCGGCTGATGCCAGGTGGAACACTGAGTGGCCGAGTCACCGGTTCGAGTGGTGAACCGCTTGTGAATATCGAGGTTTCACTTCTTCGCAACATATATGATCCGGACGGGAGAAAAACGTTTCAGCAATCGGGCATGGCGGCGACGAATGACCGAGGCGAGTACCGATTGTTTTGGATCACCCCTGGCCGCTACTACTTGAGCGCAGCCTCTTCCAACCGTCCGATTCCCGGCGTTCCCTTCAACCCGGCGGCAATCAGCAATAGATATCCCCGAACGTTCTATCCGGCGATGACGGACATTGGAACTGCAACACCTGTCGACGTGCAACCCGCAATCGAGCTCAGCGGGCTGGACTTTCGTTTGAATGAACAGCCGACTTACAGCGTCCGTGGGCGAGTCATCGATCCGAACTCGGGACAACCACCGCGCAATGCTTCGGTTTCAATTACACCCCGAGATTCGGTCATCAACGCCGGGTTCTTCTCTTCGGGTAGTGCCTATAATCCAGGGGACGGTACCTTCGAGTTTCGTGATGTGGCGCGGGGTTCTTATTTGGTTCGAGCGCAGGTGCATTTTAACGGGCGCTTGGAGCCTGGTCAGCCGCCTCCCGCGCCTCTAACGGCCACAGTTCCCGTGGACGTAGCTGGAGACGTTGATGGTGTTGTGCTCACCTTTGTCCCGCCAACGTCTATCTTCGGATGGGTCCGTATTGAAGGAGAAGCCTTGCCTCAGGGTTTTCGTCCGACGGTCAATCTGCGCCCCGCCGTGTTAAGCGGCTTTGCTGGGCCCTGGCCTTCTCCCTCACAAATAAATCCGGAAGGAACGTTCAATATTGATGGAGTTGTTCCGGGCGACTATCGAGTGACAGCTAATTGGGGATTCGGCTCCAGTCAAATGAACTTGTATTTGAAGGAGATCCGGTTCGGCTCAACGGACGTGCTGAATAATGCGATGGTGGTGACAGGACCTACTTCGGACGCGCTTGAAGTGGTGTTTGGAAAGGACGCAGGCCAAGTTAGAGGAACAGTGCGCGCCGATTCGCAACAGTTAGTGACAAGTGTTCAGGTCGTTCTCGTTCCCGGTCAGCGCGAGCGGCACGATCTCTATAGGTTTGCGATCACGAATCCAAACGGTCAGTTCGATTTTCTCTCGGTGCCTCCGGGTTCATACAAAATCTTTGCTTGGGCGGACATCGAGCGGTTTTCATGGTTCGATTCCGCAGTTCTGGCCCGATACGAAGCAAACGCAATGCCTGTCACTGTCAATGCGTCTTCGAATGTGACGCTCGACCTGAAAGTTATTCATGCACCAGGTGAGCATTGATAGCGTTGGCCAAGCCAACACACTGGATCCGAATATCCGTATCGGCCGGGCACACAATTGCCAAACGTGGCGGCTAGGGAAGGGAAACGTGATGTATCTGAAAAAAATCCTCGTCGGCGCAGCTGTCTTTCTGGTTTCTGTGTTCCTGTGTAACCTCATCGCCCTATCCCTGATGTGGAGTTTTCCGGAAATCGGTTGGGCGCGGTTTTTCCCAGAAAACTACCATACACTCGGCTGGGGCGGGTATTTCGACTTTCCATTGTGGCGGTCGTGGATCGTTGGATTATTCATATGCGCAATCACGTTCGTTTGGATGTATAGGAAAGCGTCCCCGAGGTTGTGAGCGCCGGCGTGACTGATCTGAGGCATTTAAGCGGGCTATGGTATTCATCTGGCGTTCGGCGCATTTATTTATGTTCGCAACCGGATTCGGTATTAAGGTCGGTGGGTTCCTCATTGTGGGACTTCAAGGATGCCGCGGGAAATATTCGCACCCACACGTCGAAAGATCGTGACGAGGTCATAGAGTTCTCCGAAGCCCCTTTGCCCGCGGATCTGTTCGCCCCGCCGCGCGAATTCCGGCGAGTCCGGCGGCTACCCGAGGACGCACCCATGTCGTTCGCGCTTCGCATACGGCTGGGCTGGCGGAATTTCAAATATAAATTTAGGCATTGGCGATGAGCACGTTTTCACCACTGATTCCGCGGATTTGAATCCTTAGGTCGCAATCCTCGGACCGGCTCAAGGTATTCGTTGTCTCCAAAAGGACGTGTATTGCCGTGTCCGTATGAATCTGCGGTCTAACGGTCTTGAGCGGATCCCAGCAGCCGTGGTGGCGGAACCTCTGTGAGCGGTTCGGTAGCACGCATGTAACGCGCAACGGGCGAACAATGCGTAGCCGGTCAGCAGCCGTCGTGAGATGACCTCTTTTCGTGTTTCCGAATTGCGGCTAACTTCAGCCATCCTGACCTCAGCGGACTTTTTTGAACGGTCGATGAAATCATAATGAGCCGGAAAATGGTTGATGGGCTGCATTACGATTGCAATGTGTTGTCTCACGAATTTGGGGGCACTACATGGGGATTGCGGACATCGATTACCGGTTGTAGCTGCAGCTTGACAATCGGCGTTTGCCGCGCTGCAATCGTGATTGCAGCCTGACAGTCTCCGAGCTGCTTTCCGGAGGTGCTGTGTGGCATCTCAAAGTCGCGACGTGCTTTCTCAAAATGCTGCACGGCTTGCACGGCTTGTCAAGGAGGAAGGCTGCTTCCGGGAGATGCCGGCGGTGTCCGGGATTTTGTGTAAGTGAGGTTTCTTGGGTTTGAGTTGCTCTGCGAAGCAGAGCGTCTTTTTGTATTCCAGTCTCCGATTGTTAGTTTAATCGCAGTCGGGCCTGTGCGGAACTGTGAAAAAAGCCGGAGCGGTTTTTGCGCAGGCTTTT